>JAEXHA010000124.1 GCA_023450335.1 Actinomycetes bacterium
TTTAGCACTCGCCGAGATTCTCCTCCAGTCCGTTCCCCCGCCCGCCGTCGCCGATCCTGCGCTCAGCGCTCGCGCCGGACGGCATCCCAGATCGCCGCCGCGACGGCGCGCTTGGACCCCGATGCCACCCCGGCGTCGACACCACCCGGCCCGAGGATGTGCACCGCGTTCTCGGTGGACTCGAACCCGCGCTCCCAGCCGACCTCGTTCACCACCAGCAGGTCGACGCCCTTGCGCTGCTGCTTGCCGCGCGCGCGGGCGAGCAGTTCGGCTTCGTCCTCCGGGGTCTCCGCCGCGAAACCGACGACGAGCTGCCCCGGTCGGCGTGACGAGGCGAGCGCCGCGACGATGTCCTCGTTCTCGACCAGCTCGATGGCCGGTATCCCGCCGCCCTCCTTGGTGAGCTTGCGGTCCGACACCTCGACCGGGCGGTAGTCCGCGACCGCCGCGGCCATGACGACCACGTCGGCGTCGGCGGATTCCCGCTTCATCGCCGCGGAGAGCTCCGCCGCCGCGCCGACCGGCACGATGCGGATCGACGGATGCCGCACCTCGGCGAGCACATCGCCCGAGATGTTGGCCGAGACCAGGGTGACCTCGGCGCCGCGCGCGGCGGCTTCGGCCGCGAGAGCCGCGCCCTGCCTGCCGCTGGAGCGGTTGCCCAGGAAGCGCACGGGGTCGATCGGCTCCCGCGTGCCGCCGGCCGACACCACGACCCGCACCCCGGCGAGGTCACCGGGGGCCAGCAGCGCCTGCGCCGCGGCGAAGATGTCCTCCGGCTCCGACATGCGGCCGGGTCCACTGTCACCGCCGGCGAGCTCTCCGTCGGCCGGGCCGACGATGTGGACGCCGCGCTCACGCAGCGTGGCGATGTTCGCCTGTGTCGCGCGATTCCGCCACATCTCCGCGTGCATCGCCGGAGCGAGCAGCACCGGGGCCTCGGTGGCGAGCAGCGTGGTGCCCAGCAGGTCGTCGGCGAGGCCCGCGGTGATCTTCGCGAGGGAGTTCGCGGTCGCGGGTGCCACGATCACCAGCTCGGCGGCTTGACCGAGAGCCACGTGCCGCACCTTCGCCACATCCTCGTGCACGCTCGTGGTGACCGGGTGCCGACTGATCGCCTCCCATGTGGGCAATCCCACGAAGCGCAACGCATCCTCGGTGGGCACCACGGTCACGTCGTGCCCACCCTTCGTGAGCAGGCGCACGAGGTGCACCGTCTTGTACGCGGCGATGCCGCCCGTGACTCCGACGACGATGTTCACGTCTCGATTCTGCCCCAGCATCCGCCGCCATGGGCCGACACCTCATCCCCGACCTAGACTGGGGACCGTGTGCACGGTCGTGATCGATGTCGAGAATGCCGGATCCGCACGTCTTCTCGCGGTCCGCGATGAAGACCCGCTACGCGCATGGGACTCGCTCGGAGCCTGGTGGCCGGAGGACTACCCCGGCGTGGTCGGGATCCGCGATCGCCGCGCCGGTGGCGCCTGGCTCGCCGCGAACCCCGCCGAACGTCGACTCGCCGTGCTGCTGAACCGCGCCGACGTGGGCGGCCTTCCCGATGCGCGCGCCGTCTCTCGTGGCGCTCTCGCGCTGGAATCGGTGAGGGGCCGCTCCCCCGTCGCCCCGCTGGCCATGCACGGCTTCAACCTGCTCGAGGTGCGCCCCGAGGGTGCACGGGTGCTGTCGTGGGACGGTGTCGAGCTGCGCGAGACGACCATCGATCCCGGCACGCACATGATCGCGCATGACGACCTCGACGACGCGACGACCCCGCGCATCGAGGCCTGGCTGCCGGAGTTCCGCGCCCTGGGACCGACGGCTGACAGCGACGACTGGACGACGGAGTGGACCGCGCTGCTCGCCTCCTCGACCGCGCTGCCCGCGGAGGATGACCGGGCGATCATCCGCGACAACCGTCCGCATGGCTACCCCACGCAGTCGCTGCTGTACTGCATCGCCACGGTGACCCCCGGCGGCGTCGAGGTGAACGACGTCACGCTCCCCTCGCCGGCCCACTGGACTGAGTAGCGGACCGAGTAGCGGACCGCCGAGGAGCCGATACCCGCTCAGGCGGCGGGAACAGCCGACTCCTCGGCACAGGAGAACCGCGCGCGATAGGCCGTGGGGGTGAGGCCGAGCACCCGGGCGAAGTTCTGCCGCAGCACGGCCGCCGAGCCGAACCCGCATTCGTCGGCGATGTGCTCGAGCGGCAGGTCGGTGCGCTCCAGCATCCGCTGCGCATGGATGATGCGCTGACGCGCCAACCAGGCCGCGGGCGTCGCGCCGTACTCGGCCTTGAACCGACGGGCGAAGGTGCGCGGTGACATCAGGGCCTTGGCCGCCAGCTGATCGACGCCGAGGTCGTCACGCAGGTGCTCGACCGCCCAGTCGGCGACGGCCGCGAGCGAGTCGGTGGGAACCACGGGGATCGGGCGATCGATGAACTGCGCCTGCCCGCCGTCGCGCTGCGGCGGCACGACCATGCGGCGGGCGATGCGGTTGGTGAGCTCCGCTCCCACCTCCTGCCGCAGCAGGTGCAGGCACGCGTCGATCCCGGCGGCCGTGCCCGCGCTCGTGATGATCTTGCCGTCCTGCACGAACAGCACGTCGGGGTCGATGTCGATCTGCGGGTACATGTCGGCCATGACGTGCGCGTACATCCAGTGCGTGGTGGCGCGCCGACCGTCGAGCACTCCTGCGGCGGCGAGGATGAACGACCCGCTGCACACGCTCATCACCCAGGCGTCGCGTGCCACCGCGTGACGGGCGAGGTCGAGCAGGAGCGGATCGATGTCGCCCCACCTCTCCCGAGGGAGCGGACAGAACACGACGAGGTCGGCGTCGTAGGCGAAGGTCAGATCGTGCTCGACGTTGACCGAGAAGCCGATCTTCGAGGTCACGACACCGGCACGGGGGGCGACGATGCGGAAGTCGAAGTTCGGCACGCCGTCGTCGGCGCGGTCGAGGCCGAATGCCTCGCAGGCCACGCCGAACTCGAAGGGCGCGAACCCGTCCTGGATGACGCAGGCGACCGTCTTCATACTCACTCCTGTTGGCAGGTTTCCGACGTTCATAGTCTATTCTGCCACTCGTGGCTGTTCGACATCGAACGTAGCGTTTCTGCCATGGTACTCCTCATCGCACTCCTCCTGCTCGCTGCGTGGGCCACCGTCGCCACCATCATCGAACTGCGCCGGGACGGCTACCGA
>JAEXHA010000029.1 GCA_023450335.1 Actinomycetes bacterium
GGGTGCCGTTGATCGCGCGCGCGGTGCGCGCCGCCGCCCGGTCCGCGGCCGTCGACCTGGTCGTCGTGTCGACCGATGACGCCGAGATCGCGGCGGTCGCGGCGGATGCCGGGGCGCGCATCGTGACCCGTCCGGCCGACATCGCCGGCGACACCGCGACCTCGGAGAGCGCCGTGCTGCACGCGCTCGAGGCGCTGGCCGGTGACGGCATCGCGCCGCAGATCGTCGTGTTCGTGCAGGCCACCTCGCCGTTCGTCCCCAGCGAGGGCATCGACGCCGCCGTCGCCGCGATCCGCGAGGGGTACGACAGCGCGTTCGCCGCGCACGAGACGTACGGATTCGTGTGGCGGCGCACCGCAGACGGTACCGCGGGCGCCGTGAATCACGACGCCACCCATCGCCCCCGCCGGCAGGACCGTGAACCCCACTACCTCGAGACCGGCGCGTTCTACGCCTTCGACGCGGCAGGGTTCCGTCGCAGCGGGCACCGGTTCTTCGGCCGCACTGCGATCATCGAGGTCCCCGAGTCGACCGCCATCGAGATCGACGACCTCGACCAGTTCGCCCGGGCCGACGCGCTCGCCGGGCTGCTGGCTCCCGACGCCGACCCGGTCGATGTGGACGCCGTGGTCACCGACTTCGACGGCGTGCACACCGACGACACCGCCCTCACCGACGCCGACGGCCGCGAGCTCGTGCGTGTGAGTCGCAGCGATGGCATGGGTGTCGGGCTCCTGCGCCGCGCCGGCATCCCGACCCTGATCCTGTCGACCGAGGCCCACCCCGTCGTCGCCGCGCGCGGCCGCAAGCTCGGCGTCGCGGTGCGGCAGGGCGTCGACGACAAGGCGGCCGCACTGCGCGCGTGGGCGGACGACACCGGCATCCCCCTCACCCGCGTCGCGTACCTCGGCAACGACGTCAACGACCTCGCCGCCCTCGCCCTGGTGGGCTGGCCGGTCGCCACCGCCGACGCCCACCCGCGCGTGCGTCTGGCGGCACGGGTCGTCCTCACCCGGCGCGGGGGCGACGGTGCCGTGCGCGAACTGGCCGACCGGGTGCTCGAGACCCGTCCGGCACCCGCTCCGCCGCGCGGTGGCCAGCACGCCGACACCGTCGATTCACGCGGCGTTCACAGCCGGCGCGCACGCTGAGATGACACTCAGACCAGAGGAGACGCCATGACCGTCAGCATCGGCTCGCAGGTGGTGGGCGGCACCCACCCCGTCTACGTCATCGCAGAGATCGGCCTCAACCACAACGGCGACGTCGAGATCGCCAAACAGCTCATCGACGTGGCCGCCCGCGCCGGCGCGAACGCGGTCAAGTTCCAGAAGCGCACCCCCGAGATCGCGACACCCGCACACATGCGCGATGTGACGCGCGAGACGCCGTGGGGCACCATGTCGTACCTCGAGTACCGCCACCGGGTCGAGTTCGACCGCGACCAGTACATCGAGATCGGCGACCACGCCACGCTGCACGGCCTGCACTGGTTCGCCTCACCGTGGGACATGCCCAGCGTCGAGTTCCTCGAAGACCTGAACGTCGTCGCGCACAAAGTGGCCTCCGCGAGCCTCACCGACACCGCGCTGCTGCAGGCGCTGCGCGACACCGGCAAGCCCGTCATCATGTCGACCGGCATGTCGACGATCGACCAGATCGACCGCGCGCTGGCCACGCTCGACACCGACCGCGTGGTGCTGCTGCACGCCACGTCGACCTATCCGCTCGAGCCCGAAGAGGCCAACCTCAAGATGATCCCGGCGCTGCGTGACCGCTACGCCGGCGTGCCGGTGGGCTATTCGGGCCACGAACGCGGCCTGCAGATCTCGCTCGCGGCCGTCGCCCTGGGGGCCGTCGCCGTCGAGCGGCACATCACGCTCGACCGCACCATGTGGGGCTCGGACCACGCCGCCTCGCTCGAGCCGGCCGGCCTGGAGCACCTGGTCCGCGACATCCGCGTCATCGAGAGCGCGCTGGGTGACGGCGTCAAGCGCGTATACGACAGCGAGCAGGCGCCGATGGCGAAGCTGCGTCGCGTCGCGGTGTGACCATGCGCTTCGAGCGTTCCCCGCGGCTGCGCGTGGTGGCCATCGCCGACGCCGACTCGTTCGTGAAGTGGGCCGCCCACCTGCTCGACACCGTGCCCGACGCCAGCCGTCACCTGCTGCTGGTGCGCACGCCCCTGTGCGTGAGCGTCGATCAGCAGCGCGCGGCGCTGGCGGGCACCGCCTTCGACGACGGGCGCGTCACCCGCATCGACCACGAGAGCCTGGCGGCATGGCTGGCACGCGACCGGCCCGACGTGGTCGTGGTGTCGGGCCGGGGCCCGTTCGTGCGCCTCGTGCAGCGTGAGATCGACCGCGTGCACCCCCGCCCGGTCGTGGTGACGGGGCTGCCGGGCATCTCCATCCCCGCCCAGCGCGGCGCGGCCCTCTACCGGCGGCACAGCGACCTCATGGTGGTGCACTCGCGTCGTGAGCTGCGGGCCTTCGGTGAACTCGGCCGACGCCTGGGCGCGCCGCTGCACCTCGGCCTGGCCACACTGCCGTACGCCCGCCGGCAGTACGGCGGCAGCGGCGGCACCGACCTCGTCTTCGCGGCGCAGGCCATCGTCCCGCGGGAATCCGGCGACCGCCGCGCACTGGCCGACATCCTGCGCCGCGCCGCGCTGGCCGACCCGACCCGGCGCGTCGTGGTCAAACTGCGGTCACGACCCGACCGCGGCGAGACCGAGACGCACCACGAGACGACCGCCTACGCCGAACTGCTGGCCGACCGGCCCGAGAACCTCGTGTTCTCCTACGCGCCGATGGCCGAGGCGCTCGCCGGCGCCGAGGGACTGGTCACCGTCAGCTCGACCGCCGCGATCGAGGCGATGGCCCGCGGCATCCCTGTCATCGCGCTCGACACGTTCGGCGTGCGCAAGGCGCACCTCAACACCGCCTTCGCCGGCAGCGGCGTGCTCGGGTCGGCCGACGACGTCGTCGCGCGCCGGTTCCGGCACCCGCACCCGCTGTGGATGCGCGACAACTACTTCCACGACCCCGCCGAATCGACGTGGTGGACCGAGGTGGTCGATCTCGTGGCCCGGCGTCGTCACGGCCTGCTGCCTGCCCGCCCGATACCCCGCCCCCGTGGCGGCGCGCTGCATGCGGCGTGGCAGCGCAAGAGCGTGCTCGGCGCCGAGGATCACACCCTGGCCGGCTCGGTGGCGATGACGGTGGCGACACCGCTGGTGGGCGTCGCGCTCACGCTGCGTCGCCTGCGCGGGCGGCGTGGGGCGATGACCTGGTCGGATGAGACCACCGACTTCACCGTCTCCCCGGCGCGTTATCAGGATCCGATCATCCGGCGTCGGCGCCCGGCGCTGGCCGGTATCGAATGACCTGTCGGGCGCGCGTCACCAGAACAGCACGCGCGACTGGATGAGGAAGAAGAAGACGACGAACATGCCCATGACTGCCACCGTCGCCCACGGGATGCCGCGTTTGAGACGTCGCCCCGGTGCCGCGACCCCGGGCGGCGGTCGCAGTGCCGTCGCCGGCGCGGTGAAGGGGGTGGATGCCGGTGCCGCCGCCAGGCGGTCATCGCGCCACCGTTCCCATTGGGCGAATTTGTCCAGCAGCGCCGCCACGACCGAGAACAGCCACGCCCACGTCTGCGGGTCGAGGGTCGAGAACTCGCGCTTGGCGTAGAGGAACATCCAGTCCTCGACGATCTCGACATCGAGCGCGGCGGCGTTGTCGATGAACCGGGCCATGATGTCGGGTGTGAACAGGTAGAGCGCGTCGCGCTCGTACCCCTGCGGGCAGTACAGCGAGAAGTAGCGGTCGAAGTCGCCCTCCAGGCGCAGTCGCTGGTCGCGGTCGAACGACGCCGGCAGGTTCGAGCCGAACAGGCCGTTGTTGCCCGTGGCATCCAGCACGATGTGCGGCAGGGGTGAGGTCAGCTTGACGGCGATGTAGCCCCATCGATGCGTCGACTGGTTCTTGCCCGACCCCGTCGTGTACCGGTAGTTGCCGAACTCGACGAACCGGGGCTGCTCACCGCGGACGATGTCGGTGGCGGCGCGGTCGCGGCCGAGCGCGAAGATCATGCCCGGCAGCGGCGGGTTCTTCGCCTCGGCGTGCCAGGCCATGCCGTTGGCCTGCGCGAACCGGTCGAGCCGGTACCAGCGCTCACGCTTGCCGCCGCGGACCATGCGGTAGATCAGCGTGCCGACGCCGGCGAGGAAGATCGCGAGGATCACGAACGGTCCGATGCCCCAGAGCAGACCGATCCCACCGGGCGCGTCGCCTGCCGCCTGGACCATGCCCACGGCCACGCGTACGAACGTCGACGCGAAGAAGAGGACGAAGACGACCCCGATCACCACGAACAGCACCATCGCGATGCCCGACGCGCTGCGCGGCAATCGGCCCGCGCTGCGCAGCCGGTCGAGGTGCGCGCGCATCGCGGTCTTGTCGACCGGTTCGGTCAGCGGGCGGGCGTCGAACGGCAGCGGCGCGGCAGGCGGTGTCGTCATCGCGGCCAGGCTACCCGGTGCTCAGCGGTTCACGTCGTCGGCATCCCACGAGAGCGCGGCGCCCTCGCGGATCGGCAGCGCCTCGAGCCGTTCGTCGTCGACGAGGGCGCGGATCAGCTCGGCGCTGCCGCCGACGATCGTCGCGTCATAGTCGACCTCGCTGACCACGACCCAGGCATGGTCGTCGGGCCAGATCAGGCTCGGGGACTGTGCCGACGGGTCGATTCCGTGCTCCTCGGCGATGCGGTCGCGCCACGGCACGTGCAGCACCCAGTCGGTCACGGCCAGCTCGCGCACGCCGCCGCGGAACAGCACGTGGCCGCGCCCCGACAGCTCGAGCCGCGGACCCTCGGAGATCTCCCGCGAGAGGATGCCCTCCTGCCAGGTTGTTTTGCGATACGGGTTGTTGAACCGGTCCTTCAGCGCGTGGCCCAGCATCTCGTTGTGGTGGGCGAGGGTCGCGTCGTCGGAGTCTCCGATCTGGAAGAACGTGCGCGACGGGGCCTCGCCCATGTGGCCCAGCAGCGCTCCGGTGCCTTCCCACAGCGCGACGAAGCCGTCGTCGGGGGTGGTCGTGTAGGCGGTGAGGATGCCGGAGACCACAGCCACGAGCTCGGCACCAGGTCCCTCGGGCAGCTCGGGCGTCTGGCTCCGGTGAGGAATCCGCGCGTACGCGGCGAATCCGCGCGGCACGACGTCGTGCATCGTGCCGGACCACGGCTCGTCGAGCCGTTCGCGGAGCCAGTCTCCGGCATCCACGGCTGCGGTCCATTCCATACCGGCAACGCTATCGGCCGGTCGGGCCGGGATCACGGCGATTCGGCGGCTGATCGGGCATCCGCTAGACTGTGGAGGTTGTCCGGCGGTTCCCCACGTCTCTCCGATGAGAAACACGGGGAATGTGAGTCCGCGACATGTGCAACAACCCTCCTGATGCCGGGAACCGCCCGGCATCCGTTCTAGTCCGAAGGAGGTGGGTTAGTGACGCACTCCCACCAGTACGAGCTCATGGTCATCCTTGACCCCGAGGTCGACGAGCGCCAGGTCGCCCCCAAGCTCGACGGGTTCCTGAAGGTCATCACCGCCGGTGGTGGCTCGATCGACAACGTCGACATCTGGGGCCGTCGCCGGCTGGCTTACGAGATCGAGAAGAAGACCGAGGGCATCTACGCCGTCGTCAACTTCACCGCGACCGCCGAGGCCACGCAGGAACTCGACCGTCAGCTGGGTCTCAACGAGCAGATCATGCGCACCAAGGTGCTCCGCGCCGAGGAGGCCATCGCTCAGGTCGCCGCCGAGAAGCAGCGCGCCGAGGCCAAGGCAGCCCGCAAGGCCGCGAAGGCGTAACGCTCATGGCCGGCGAAACCATCATCACGATCGTGGGCAACCTCACGGCAGACCCCGAGCTGCGGTACACGCAGAACGGCCTGCCCGTCGCGAACTTCACGATTGCTTCGACGCCGCGCAACTTCGACCGTCAGGCCAACGAGTGGAAGGACGGCGAAGCGCTGTTCCTCCGCGCGTCGGTGTGGCGTGAATTCGCCGAGCACGTGGCGGGCTCCCTCACCAAGGGCTCGCGCGTCATCGCGACCGGTCGCCTCAAGCAGCGCTCCTACCAGGACCGCGAGGGCAACAACCGCACCGCGATCGAGCTGGAGGTCGACGAGATCGGCCCGTCGCTGCGCTACGCGACCGCCCAGGTGACGCGCGCCGCTTCCGGCGGCGGCAACTTCGGTGGCGGCGGTCAGCAGCAGCGCCCGCAGCAGCAGGTGCAGCAGGACGAGCCGTGGTCCACGCCCGGCTCGGCCGCGCCCGATGCATGGAGCGCTCCCGGCACGAGCTACGGCGACGACACGCCCTTCTGAACCCGGGCGTTCACCTCACAAGACCAGTGGATGCCATGGCATCCACCCCTAACTAAGGACACAACATGGCTGGAAAGGCTACCGGCGATCGCCGTAAGCCGCGGAAGGGCGCGAAGAACGCCGCTCCCGCGAAGGCGATCCGCGTCGGCGTCATCGACTACAAGGACGTCGCAACCCTCCGCAAGTTCATCTCGGAGCGTGGGAAGATCCGCGCCCGTCGTATCACCGGTGTCTCGGTGCAGGAGCAGCGTCTGATCGCCAAGGCGATCAAGAACGCGCGCGAAATGGCGCTCCTGCCCTACGCCGGCGCCGGCCGCTAAGGAGCACCTCAATGGCAAAGCTGATTCTCACGAACGAGGTTGCCGGGCTCGGAAGCGCCGGTGACGTCATCGAGGTCAAGAACGGGTACGCCCGCAACTACCTCATCCCCCAGGGCTTCGCTGTGGCCTGGACCCGCGGTGGCGAGAAGCAGGTGGCGTCGATCCGCGCCGCCCGCGAGTCGCGCGCGATCCACGACCACGAAGAGGCCGTGGCGCTCAAGGACGCGCTCGAGTCGAACACCGTCAAGCTGACCGTCAAGGCCGGCAAGGAAGGCCGTCTGTTCGGTTCGGTCAAGACCGCCGACGTGGCCGACGCGGTCAAGGCCGCGGGCCTGGGCGACCTCGACAAGCGCAAGATCCACATCACCAGCCCGATCAAGGCCGTCGGTGAGCACGAGGCGACCGTTCGCCTGCGTGACGACCTGACCGCCGTGATCACCCTGCAGGTGGTCGCCGCCAAGTAAGGCGCGCGCCGGATGCCGCGGCCCGGCCCTCCACGGAGGGTCCGGGCCGCGGCATCCGTCATTTCACGGCGAGATCACGCCACCGGCCCCGGCCGGGGCGGCCTGCGGATTCGGACTTGACAAACGGGGATCTGTCCCCAACTCCTCCACACCGTGGTCAACTCTCAACCCACACTTCAACCACAATCGCCCTCCACAGGCTGTGTGATACTAAACCCCAGATCAACCGCATAAACCGAGGTCCAAGTTTGCTCCACATCGGGAGTTCTCCACAGCCGTCATACACAGGCGTGTCGGCGTTTCACGCAATCTGTCCACAGAGTTATCCACAGGCCGGCTTGCGGGTGTCCGGACCCATGCCTAACGTGTCCGGAGGCCCCCGGGAGCGGGCCGTAGAAGGGGGCATGCATGTCGATCGCTGACATCTCGGACGATCGGCTCGGCGCGCCGCGCGAGAACGAGCGCACGCCGCCGCACGACCTCATCGCCGAGCAGAGTGCCCTGGGTGGCATGCTCCTGTCGAAGGACGCGGTCGCCGACGTCATCGAGACGTTGCGGGGCACCGACTTCTACGTGCCCAAGCACGAGCTGATCTTCGAAGCGATCCTCAGCCTCTACTCACACGGCGAGCCCACCGACGTGGTCACCGTCACCGACGAACTCCTCAAGACCGGTGACCTGCAGCGGGCCGGCGGCGCCGATTATCTCCACTCGCTGACCTCGATCGTGCCGACGGCCGCGAACGCCGGCTACTACGCCTCGATCGTCAACGAGCGCGCGCTACTGCGGCGTCTCGTCGAGGCCGGCACCCGCATCGTGCAGATGGGCTACAACGGTCAGGGCGAGGCCGTCGACCTCGTCAACAACGCTCAGGCCGAGATCTATTCGGTCACCGGTGCCGAGCAGGCTGAGGACTACGTGCCGCTCGAGGTCGCCGTCGGCGCGGCGATCGAAGAGATCGAAGCCGCGCGGGGCCGCGACGGTCAGATGACCGGCATCCCCACCGGGTTCTCGGGACTCGACCAGCTCACCAACGGCCTGCACCCCGGCCAGATGGTGATCATCGCCGCGCGCCCGGCCATGGGTAAGTCGACGCTCGCGCTCGACTTCGCGCGCTCGGCGGCGATCAAGCACAACATGCCGACGATCTTCTTCTCGCTCGAAATGGGCAAGAGCGAGATCGCGATGCGTCTCATGAGCGCTGAGGGTGCTGTTCCGCTGCAGAGCATGCGCAAGGGCACGCTCGATTCGCGCGACTGGACGACGATCGCCGCGACGCGCGGGCGCATCAACGATGCGCCGCTGTACATCGACGACAGTCCGAACATGACGCTCGTCGAGATCCGCGCCAAGTGCCGCCGGCTCAAGCAGCGGGTGGGGCTCAAGATGGTCGTCATCGACTACCTGCAGCTGATGACCAGCGGCAAGCGCGTCGAGTCCCGCCAGCAGGAGGTCTCGGAGTTCTCGCGCGCGCTCAAGCTGCTCGCCAAGGAGCTCGGCGTGCCCGTGCTCGCCCTGTCACAGCTGAACCGTGGCGCCGAACAGCGCCAGGACAAGAAGCCCGCGCTGAGCGACCTGCGCGAGTCCGGCTCGATCGAGCAGGATGCCGACATGGTCGTGCTGCTGCACCGCGAGGCCGCCTATGAGAAGGACAGCCCGCGTGCCGGTGAGGCCGACCTGATCGTCGCCAAGCACCGCAACGGCCCGACCGACACCATCACCGTCGCCTTCCAGGGCCACTTCTCGCGCTTCACCGACATGGCCCAGGACTTCGGGTAGCCGGCGACAAAGTCCGTGACCTCGACAGAATCGCGGCGGGGAGATCGCACCGCGTCTGCGAGGTGAAGCCGCGTCTGCGCGGTCTGGCCGGAGCTACGCCCCGCTGCGGGTGGATCCGCGCACGACGAGTCGGACGGGGATGACGGCGTGCTCGGCCGGGCCGTCCCACCCCGCGATCCGCCGGTGCAAAATACCGACGGCCTTCTCGGCCAGCTCCTCATGGTTGGTGTCGACCGAGGTGAGGCCGGGAGGGAGGAACTGCGCCATCTCGAGGTTGTCGAAGCCGGTGACCTGGACGTCATCGGGGATGCGCAGCCCGCGCTCCGCCAGCGCCGAGACCGCTCCGAGCGCGATGATGTCGGTGGCCGAGAAGACCCCGTCGAAGGGCAGGCCCGAATCGATGACCTGCAGCAGCGCTTCACGCGCCGGGGCCGAACCGTATACGGGGATCGGCACCACGTACCGCGGATCGACGCCCAGGCCGGCATCGGTCAAGGCGCGCTCCCACCCGAGACGGCGATCCGAAGCCATCGTGTGCCCGGGGTCGAAGGTGCAGCCCAGTGCCAGGATGCGCCGGGATCCGCCGTCGATCATGTGCGCCGTGGCGAGCCGGGCGCCCTCCTCGTTGGCCAGCCGGACGTGGTCGAAACGCTCGGGCACGCCGCGCTCGCCGAGCAGGACGATGGGCTTCGCCGTGCGAACCCGATCCAGCCGGTCTGTATCGAGGCCGGCGACAGACAGCAGCACGCCGTCGTACAGGTGGAGGCGTGCGACGCTCAGCGCCTCCATCTCCTGCTCTGCATTCGCGCTCGTGCGTGCGAGCACGAGGTGGCGTCCCTCGGCCTCGATCGGCAGCGCGATCCTGTCGGCCACCTCCCCGAAGTAGTCGTGGAACGACGGGGCGATGAAGGCGATCGTGTCGGTGCGTCCGGCCCGTAGGTGGCGTGCCGTCAGATTGACCTGGTACCCCAGCTCCTCGACGGCAGCCATGACGCGGGCACGCGTCGGCTCGCCGACCGGAAGCCGATCATTGAGGACGTTCGACACCGTCATGACCGAGACTCCGGCAGCCTGGGCGACGTCCGCCATCCTCACCATCAACCTGAATCCTCCCCCTTCATTGTGCCAAGCCGTGGCCGTGCGCGTGCCGCGGCAACGACCCTAACCTCGGCGCGCTCAATATATCGATAAAGTCACGGCGCGGTGGTCGACTTGACAGAACTGGTTCCGAAGTATTTTATCGGTACAATCCTTCCGGATGGCGCACGGGGCACCACCGCCTCGCGCGGAGATCGCGAAGTCATTCGCTCAAAGAAGAGAGAACCCGGTGAAAGCCGCAAGCAAGAAACTGTCAACCCTGGTCCTGGCTGCTGCAGTCTCTGTGAGCCTGTTCGGATGTTCCCCGGGCGGTGAGGTAGCTCCGGAAGACGTCGTCATCCCCGAGGGCGAACTCGCCGACCAGTCGGGAACGCTGACTCCCAGCAACCCCACCACGCTCACGACGTGGATCACGACGGCGCAGCAGGCCCCTGCCCCCGACAACAAGATCACGAAGCTGCTCAAGGAGAATCTCGGCGTCACCCTGGAGTACGAGATCATCGCTCCGGACAACGTCGATCAGAAGATCGGTGTCATGCTCGCCGGCGGCGATTTCCCCGACCTCGTCGGCACCACCGACACGAAACTGCGCTTCCTGGAGGGCGGCGCGCTCCTGCGCCTCGACGACCTGCTGAAGACGGGCGACTACCCCAACGTCTCCACGCACGTCGAGGACGACATCAAGAAGATGAGCTACTCGGGCACGGAGGCCGACGCGGGCCTGTACATCCTGCCGAACTACAACCGCTTCTACGGCGAGATCACGGGCGGCACCTACTACGGTCCCGCGTTCTGGATCCAGAAGCGTGTGCTCGCAGACGCGGGCTACCCGGACCTCGAGAACATGACGATCGAGCGGTACTTCGAGCTCATCGAGGACTTCAAGGCGAAGAACCCCGAGACGGAGGGCCTTGAGACCGTCGGCTTCGAGCTCCTGGCATCCGTAGGCCGCGAGTGGGGCATGACCAACCCGCCGGCACTGCTGGCAGGATCGCCGAACAACGGTGGCGTGATCGTCGACGAGAGCAACCACGCGGAGATCTACGCCGACAAGGACATCGCGAAGGACTTCTACGAGGTTCTCAACGAGAAGTACGACGAGGGTCTCGTCGACCCCGAGTCCTTCACCCTGTCGTTCGACCAGTACACCGCGAAGATCGCCACGGGCGCCGTCCTCGGCATGCACGACCAGGGCTGGAACTTCCAGACCGCCACCGACTCCCTCAAGAGCGCCGGCAAGGACGAGTACACGTACGTGCCGCTCATGCCGGTCTACGACGGCGCGGAGCCCTGGTACGCCGACCGTGACGTCATGAACACCAACCAGGGATTCGGCATCTCCACCTCCAGCGACCAGCCGGAGAAGGCGCTGAAGTTCATCGACCTCATGCTCAGCGAGCCCTGGCAGAAGGTGCTCTCGTGGGGCATCGAGGGCGAGGACTACGAGGTCGGCGACGACGGCCTCTTCTTCCGCACCGAGGAGCAGCGGGCCAACCGCGCCGACCTCACGTGGCGCTCGTCCAACCGTCTCGAGGCGCTGATCGACATGCTGCCCAAGCACCAGGGCCAGTTCTCGGACGGCAACGCCTACGGCCCCGACGACCAGCCCACCGAGTTCTTCGAGACGCTGACCGAGTACGACCGCGGAATCATGGACCAGTACGGCAAGAAGACCTGGCGCCAGTTCGTGAACGAGCCGCCGGAGAACCCCAAGTACTACCCGGCGTGGAACCTCACGCTCTCCGACGAGGCCAACCAGGTCAACCAGCAGCTGACCGATGCCAACGTGCAGAACCTGCCGAAGATCATCGCCGGTGACCCGTCCGACTTCGAGGACAACTGGCAGTCCTACCTCGACGCCATCGACAAGATCGACGTGAAGGTCTACGAGGATGCCGTGAACGCCGGCATCCAGGACCGTCTGGCCAACTGGTAACAGGCCGTGAGCAGTCGTGGGGGGGGGGGGGGGGGGGGCCCGCCCCCCCCCCCCGCCCC
>JAEXHA010000056.1 GCA_023450335.1 Actinomycetes bacterium
CGAGCTGCTGTGGGTGAAGGGCTCGGGCGGCGACCTGGGCACGCTCAAGCCCGAGGGCCTGGCCGTGCTGCGCCTCGACCGCATGCGCGCGCTCGTGGATGTCTACCCGGGCATCGACCGCGAGGATGAGATGGTCGCCGCCTTCGACTACTGCCTGCACGGCAAGGGCGGCGCCGCCCCGTCGATCGACACGGCTATGCACGGCCTCGTCGACGCCGCACATGTCGACCACCTGCACCCCGACAGCGGCATCGCCATCGCCACCGCCGCGGACGGCGAAGAGCTGACGGCCGCCATCTTCGGCGACAAGGTCGTCTGGGTGCCGTGGCGCCGCCCCGGCTTCCAGCTGGGCCTGGACATCGCCGAGATCAAGGCGCAGAACCCACAGGCGATCGGCTGCATCCTCGGCGGCCACGGCATCACGGCATGGGGCGACACGAGCGCGGATGCCGAAGCCCACAGCCTCTGGATCATCGACACCGCGGCGCGCTACATCGCCGAACACGGCTCCGCCGAGCCGTTCGGCGGCGTGCGGGCCGGGTTCGACACCCTCCCCGAGACCCAGCGCCGCGCCCGCGCCGCCGCTCTGGCCCCCACGATCCGTGGCCTCGCCTCGACCGACAAGCCCATGGTCGGCCACTACACCGACTCCGACGTCGTCCTCGAGTTCCTGGCCTCCGAGAAGGCACCGGCCCTCGCGGCCCTGGGCACCAGCTGCCCCGACCACTTCCTGCGCACCAAGGTGAAGCCGCTGATCCTGGACGTGCCGGCCACGGCATCCGTCGAGGAACAGATCGCCCGCCTGCAGGAGCTGCACGTCGAATACCGCGCCGACTACCAGGCCTACTACGACGCGCACGCGACGGCCGACTCCCCCGCGATCCGGGGCGCCGATCCGCTCATCGTGCTCGTGCCCGGCGTGGGCATGTTCAGCTACGGCGCCAACAAGCAGACGGCGCGCGTGGCGGGCGAGTTCTACGTCAACGCCATCAACGTGATGCGCGGCGCCGAGGCGCTGTCGACGTACACGCCGATCTCGGATGCCGAGAAGTTCCGCATCGAGTACTGGGCGCTCGAAGAGGCCAAGCTGCAGCGGATGCCGAAGCCCAAGAGCCACCAGGGTCGCATCGCGTTCGTCACCGGCGCCGCCAGCGGCATCGGCAAGGCCATCGCGACGCGTCTCGCATCCGAGGGTGCATGCGTCGTGGTCGCCGACCTCGACCTGGCCAAGGCACAGGAGGCCGCGGCCGAACTCGGCGGCACCGATGTCGCGATCGGCGTCGCCGCGAACGTGGCCGATGCCGAGGCCGTGCAGGCGGCGATCGACGAGGCCGTGCTGGCCTTCGGCGGCGTCGACCTCGTGGTCAACAATGCCGGGCTGTCGCTGTCGAAGCCGTTGCTGGAGACCACCGAGAAGGACTGGGACCTGCAGCACGACGTCATGGCCAAGGGCTCGTTCCTGGTGTCGAAGGCGGCGGCGAAGGTGCTCGTCGAGCAGAAGATGGGCGGCGACGTGATCTACATCTCGTCGAAGAACAGCGTGTTCGCCGGCCCGAACAACATCGCCTACTCGGCGACGAAGGCCGACCAGGCCCACCAGGTGCGCCTGCTGGCGGTCGAGCTGGGTGAGCACGGCGTGCGCGTCAACGGCATCAACCCCGACGGCGTCGTGCGCGGCTCGGGCATCTTCGCCAGCGGCTGGGGCGCCAACCGTGCCGCGACCTACGGCGTGAACGAAGAGGACCTCGGCCAGTTCTACGCGAACCGCACGATCCTCAAGCGCGAGGTCGTGCCCGAGAACGTCGCGGACGCCGTGTACGTGCTGACCGGTCCCGAACTGAGCCGCACCACAGGTCTGCACATCCCGGTCGATTCGGGCGTGGCCGCGGCGTTCCTGCGATGAGCGCGACGACGCCGACCGTGCGTGCCGTCGCCGCCGTCGATCTGGGTGCCACCAGCGGGCGGGTGATGATCGGGTACGTCGGCGACGGCGAGCTGCGTCTCGAGCCCGTCGCCCGCTTTCCGAACGGCCCGGTCGAAGGCCCCGACGGGCTGCACTGGGACTTCACCGCGCTGTACCGCCACATCGGCGACGGCCTGCGCGAAGCGATCGCACGCGAGCCGGGCATCGCGAGCGTCGGCATCGACTCGTGGGCCGTCGACTACGGCCTGATCATCGGCGGGCGCCTGCGCGCCGAGCCGTTCCACTACCGCGACGAGCGCGGCGCGACCGGGGTCGAGAAGGTCCACGCCGAAGTGCCGTTCGCCGAGCTGTACCGCCGCAACGGACTGCAGTTCCTGCCGTTCAACACCCTGTACCAGTACGCGGTCGAAACGGGTCTCGACGATGCCGATGCGGCGCTGCTGATCCCCGACCTCGTCGCCTTCCTGCTCACCGGCGCCCAGATCGCCGAACGCACGAACGCCTCGACGACGGGCCTGGTCGATGTGCACACCGGCCAGTGGGACACCGACCTGATCGCGCGCCTCGGCATCCCCCCGCGTCTGCTGCCCGCGCTGGTCGACCCCGGCACCGCGATCGGAAGGATCCGCGGCGCCGCGGCCGCGCACGTCGGCGCCGAGCTCGATGTCATCGCGGTCGGATCGCACGACACCGCCTCCGCGGTCGTTGCCGCTCCGCTGAGCACCCCGAACGCCGCCTACATCTCGTGCGGCACGTGGGGTCTGGTCGGCCTCGAACTCGACGAGCCGCTGGTCACCGACCAGGCGCGCGAGGCCAACTTCACGAACGAAGGCGGGGTCGACGGACGCGTCCGGTTCCTCCACAACGTCACAGGACTCTGGCTGCTGAGCGAGTCGCTGCGCGCGTGGGAGGCCGAGGACGGCGCACCCATCGACCTGCCCGAACTGCTGGATGCCGCGGGCGCCACCACCGGTGAGGTCGCACTGTTCGACGCGAACGACCCGAACCTGTCGGCGCCCGGCGACATGCCCGCACGCATCGCGGCCGTGCTGCGCGCGTCGGGCGCGGCGGTGCCGGGCACCCGCGCCGCGTTCGCGCGCACGATCGTGGAGAGCATTGCGCAGGCGTTCGCCGACGCGGTCGCCACGGCCGCACGGCTCACCGGCCGCGACGTGGACGTCATCCACATCGTCGGCGGTGGGGCGCTGAACCGGCTGCTGTGCCAGGCGACGGCCGACCGGTCAGGGCTGCCCGTGCTGGCCGGCCCCGTCGAGGCCACAGCCCTGGGCAACGTCCTGGTACAGGCGCGGGCGCACGGCTGGTTCGGTCCGGACGCGACGCTGGAGACCCTGCGCGCCGTCGTCGCCACGGCCTTCCCGCCCGCGCGGTACGAGCCCCGGGGCTGATCGGCACCGGTCACCGGCGGCCCATCGCCTGGGCCTGCGCGCGGAAGAACTTCAGGCCCGGGCGCCGGCGCTGACGACGGCGGCCGGATCGGCGGCGGCGGCCGGATCGGCAGCGCACTCCTTGGCGTCGGCCGGATCGGCAGCGCACTCCGCGGCGTCGGCCGGGTCCGCGGCGCACTCTTCGGCATCCACCGGATCGGCGGCGCATTCCACCGCGTCTGCGGTGACGGCCAGTCGGCGATCTGGATCGAGTTTCGAGAGGATGCTGAAACTCAGCCGCGCCAGATCGTCGACACCGTCGGCGTCGAGCCCGTCGAGCAGCATCCGTCGCACGGCCCCTGCATACAGAGGGCGCCCCGCCGCGACGGCGGCCGCACCCTCGTCGGTGAGCACGGCGTTGGTGGCGCGGCCGTCATCTTCGCATGCGGCTCGCGCCACGAGCCCCTTGCGCTCGAGTCCGGTGACCACACGCGACAGGCGCGGCAAAGTCGCATTCGTGCGGAAGGCCAGCGCCGACAGGCGCAGCCGGTGCCGATCCGCCTCGGCGAGCGCTTCGAGCAGCTGGTATTCGAATGAGGTCAGACCCACCGGCGCCAGCTGCTTGTCGAGCGCGGTCGGCAACAGCTCGAGCAGCGCGTGCAGCCGCGCCACAGCGACGCGTTCGGGGTGGGTGAGGGCGTTCATGGCATCCAGCTTAGCCCATAGTTGCACCTACAACTACTTTCCATTACAGTGTTCGTTGTACCTACAACCAACGCTCCGCCAGGGGCAGACAGAAGGAGTGACGCTATGGCTCACCTCACGATCATCGGCACCGGGAACATGGCCAACGCGATCGGCGGCGTCCTCGCCGGCGGCGGCAGCACCGTCGAATACATCGCGCACGATCAGGTCGGCACCGCACCGCTCGCGGGCGACATCATCGTGCTGGCCGTCCCCTACCCCGCCGTCGCCGGCATCCTCGACGCCTACCGCGACCAGCTCGACGGCAAGACGCTCGTCGACATCACCAACCCTCTGGACTTCGAGACGTTCGACTCGCTGGTCGTTCCCGCCGACAGCTCGGCGGCCGCCCAGATTCAGGCCCAGGTGCCCGGTGCCCGGGTACTGAAGGCGTTCAACACGACCTTCGCTGCCACCCTGGCCAACAAGACCGTCGGCGGCCTGCCGACGACGGTGCTCATCGCCGGCGACGACTCGTCCGCCAAGGAACAGCTGGCGGCGGCCATCACCGCCGGCGGCGTGACCGCGATCGACGCCGGTGCCCTCAGCCGCGCCCGTGAGCTGGAAGCCCTCGGTTTCCTCCAGCTCACCCTGGCGGTCGGCGAGAAGGTGTCCTGGACCGCGGGCTTCGCCGTCGCCCGCTGATCTGCCCGTACGGTGAGGGCGGGCCCCACCGCCCTCACCCCGGCATCCACGCCCCTCGAGGAGAACCCCATGCACGCCCACACCCCCGCCACCGGTCTCGACGATCGCGTCATCGACCCCGGTACGACCATGGATGCCGTCACTCTGCGCGTCGGCGACCTCGACCTGATGTCGGGCTACTACGCCGATGCCCTGGGGCTGAACGCGATCGAGGAGCGCACGCGCGGCCGCGAGGTGCATCGTGTTCTGGGGCGGGGCACGACGCCGATGATGCGTCTGATCCACACGCCGGACCTGCCCGGGGTGGACCCCCGTGAGGCGGGGTTGTTCCACACCGCATTCCTGTTCGACTCCCCCGCCTCGCTCGCGGCGACCGTATATCGCGCGGCGCAGGATCCGCGCAGCCGGTTCACCGGGTCGAGCGACCACCTCGTCAGCGAGGCGTTCTACTTCACCGACCCCGAGGGCAACGGCATCGAGCTGTACGTCGACCGGCCGCGCGACCAGTGGCGCTGGGGCGGCAGCGAAGTCGAGATGGCGACCCTGTACCTCGACCCGAACGAGTACCTGCGCACGCATCTCACCCCGGAGGCGTTCGAGGCCGGTCCCGCCCAGGCGGGCCGCGTCGGGCACGTGCACCTGCAGGTGGGCGACATCGCCACGGCCCGCGACTTCTACGTCGACGGGCTCGGGTTCGAGGCCACGGCGTCGAGCTATCCGGGCGCGCTGTTCACGTCGGCGGGCGGCTATCACCACCACATCGGCATGAACACCTGGAACAGTGGCGGCGCCGGCCCGCGGGCGGCGCGGCTGGGCCTGGGCGAACTGGCCATCACGGTGCCGACGGTCGAGGCTCTGGATGCCACGCGCTCACGCCTGCGCAGACGCGAACTGGTCTTCTCGGACAACGGCACCTCGCTGCTGCTGCCCGACCCGTGGGGCACGCAGGTCACGCTGTCGCTGCCGGGAACCACGACCGACGAACTGCTCGCACGCTGAAGGCGCGCGCGGCCGGGGATGAACTAGGGCGTGTCTCCTAACCGTTTGAGCCAGAGGGTGATGGCTCGTAGGACGGCACCGCCGCGGTAGGTGAGGGCGAGTTTGTCGTAGCGGGTGGCCAGGCCTCGCCATTGCTTGTCTTCGTTGAA
>JAEXHA010000072.1 GCA_023450335.1 Actinomycetes bacterium
GCTTCAACGAAGACAAGCAATGGCGCGGCCTGGCCACCCGCTACGACAAACTCGCCCTCACCTACCGCGGCGGTGCCGTCCTACGAGCCATCACCCTCTGGCTCAAACGGTTAGGAGACACGCCCTAAGTGCGTACCGTCCATACGTGGGCGGCTCGTACATTCTTGGGCGGCTCGCGGAAGGGGGTGCGCTCAGCGCAGGCCGAGTTCGGCCGCGAGGGGTTCGAGCGCGGGCAGCGGGTCCCGGGTGGCCGGCAGCAGCTGCACGCATACGTGCGAGGCACCGGCATCCAGGTGCCCGTTGACGGCGGCAGCCAGGTCGGCCGGAGTCCCGTGCGGGGCGAGGGCGTCGACGGCGGCGTCGGTCGCACCGTCATCGAGCTCGGCGGCGGTGAAGCCGTGCGACTCGAGCGTGCGGCGGTAGTTCGACAGGGAGAGATAGCGGGCCAGGAACTTCCGGCCGGCCGCGCGCGCGGCATCCACATCGGTCTCGGGAACGAGCCGCTGCTCGGGGGCGACCAGGGCCGCCGGCCCCACGGTCTCGCGGGCGAATCGCGTGTGGGCGGGGGTCATCATGTACGGGTGCGTGCCCGTGGCGCGCTCGGCCGACAGTCGCAGAGTGCGCGGGCCGAGCGCCGAAATCACACGCCGCTCGGCGGGCACGCCCTCGGCGTCGAGCGTGTCGAGGTAGGACACGAGCGCGGCGTAGGGCTTCTGATACTCGTCGCCGAGCGTCTCGCGGTGGCCGATGCCGACGCCGAGGACGAACCGGCCCGGGTGCCTCTTCTCGATACGGTGGAAGGATGCCGCGACCTCGACGGCGGGCGCCTTCCAGATGTTGACGATGCCTGTGGTGACGGTCACCTGTTCGGTGGCATCGAGCACCTGCTCCACGATGGCGAGATCGGCGTCGGGAGAGCCCCCGACCCAGATCGTGCCGAAGCCGAGGTGCTCGGCGGCGGCCGCCGTCTCGGGGGTGAGGAACGCCGCGGCCCGCCAGAATCCGACGCGTCCGAAGTCAGGGGTGGGGGTAGGCATGCGGTTCCTTTCGGCCGGGTCTTCCCCACGCTATCGCTCCGCAACGCCTGGGGCGCCGGCGCCCGGAGTGCATGCATAATGCAGCGGGTCGTGGCATAATGCAGACATGGGCGTCGCGATCACGGTGCGGAATGTGCCCGACGACGTGCGGGATGCGCTTGCAGCGCGCGCGGCACAGACGGGGCGATCGCTGCAGGAGTATCTCAGCGATGAGTTGCGGCATCTTGCGTTTGCACCGAGCGCGGCCGAAGCGGTGGTGAGGGCGCGTCAGCACGCTCGCTCGTATCCCGCGGTCGCCATGGCCGACATCGTTGAAGCAGTCCACGCGGCACGGAAGTGACCAGCGTTCGGGAAGTGCTTGTGTTGGATGCGTCCGTCGTGGTCGCATTGAGCGCCTCTTCGACGTCAACGGCTGACGGCATTGCCCGGCGGATCACGTCCGCGACGTGGCACGCGCCAGCGATCATGCCGGTGGAGGTCGACAGTGCGCTGCGGGGAATGGTCCTCGGGCGGCGGCTCACACCCATCCAGGGAGAGGCCGCCCGTCGGGTCGCGCACGATCTTCCGATCGAACTGTGGCCATGGCAGGTGCTCACCGCTCGCGCGTGGGAGCTTCGAGAGAACCTCTCGACATACGACGCGGGGTACGTCGCGCTCGCAGAACGGCTGGATGCCACACTCATCACCGGTGATTCCCGCTTGGCGCACGCGACCGGTCCGCGCTGTGCCATCGAGGTGTTTCAGTAGCCGTCCGCGCTCACTCCGCCGCACACTCTCTCCTTCGTCGAGCCGCCCACGCTTGTCCGGCCCGCCCAGCTTTGTACCGTCCGAAGCTCGGCGGCTCGGACAGAAGTAGGCGGCTCGGCGGAAGGTGCGGCGGCGAGGGGCGGCGGCGCGGTGTCAGCGGGCGGTGAAGTGGCCGGGGGAGGTCTCGACCAGGCGCTCGCCGGGGTCGGGCAGCTCGGCGGCGGGGCGCGCGGCGATGTGGGCGAGGCGTTCGCGGGCGACGGCCGGATCGGGCACGAGCACAGCTTCGAGCAGCCGCTGCGTGTAGGCATGCTGCGGATCGGTGAACAACTCGGCGGTCGGTGCCAGCTCGACGATGCGTCCGCGGCGCATGACAGCGGTGCGGTCTGCGATCTCGCGCACCACCGACAGGTCGTGCGAGATGAACAGGTAGGTCAGTCCGAACTCGCGCTGCAGCTCCTGCAGCAGCTCGGTCACCTGCGCCTGGATCGACATGTCGAGCGCGGACACAGGCTCGTCGCACACGATGAACTCCGGACGTGGCGCGATAGCGCGGGCGATCGCGATGCGCTGACGCTGTCCGCCGCTGAACGCGCGCGGCCGCTTGTGCACAGCGTCGCCCTCGATGCCGACGGCAGCGAGGGCCTCGAGCGCCGTCGCGACCTGATCGGCGCGTGCGTCGCTCGTGCCGCCCCGCGGCGAACGAGCCGTCCCCCGGGCAGCACCGGCAGCCACTCCGTTCGCGTCGGCCGCACCGCCCCGCGTGTCGCGGACCGCGCCGGCATCCGCTCCGTTCGCGTCGGCCGCACCGGCCCGGGTGCCGCGGACCGCGCCGGTGGGCGCACCGGCATCCACTCCGTTCGCGTTCGTCGCACCGGCTCGGGCGTCACGGACCGTGTCGACGCTCGCACCGGCATCCACCCCGCGTTCGCGCGCACGTACGGCGAGCGGTTCGAGCACGTTCTGCAATGCGGTGCGGTGGGGGTTCAGCGACGAGAACGGGTCTTGGAAGATCACCTGCATCATGCCGCGGGCCACCTCGCCCGACGCTTCGGCGCCGCGCACGAGTACGCGGCCCGCGGTCGGCTTCTCCATCTGCAGGATCAGACGGCCCAGCGTCGACTTGCCGCTGCCGGACTCTCCCACCACGGCGAGCGTCTCACCGGAGCGCACGGCCAGGTCGACGCCGTCGACGGCGTTTAGCTCGCCGGTGGCGCGGCCCCACTCGTTGCGCACGGTGTAGGTCTTGCGCAGTCCCTCGACGCGCACGAGGTCGTCGGCCAGGCTCGGCTGCGTCGGCCCGGTGTCGAACACGGCGTCACCGCCGGAGGCGTGGGCGCTCATGTGGCTCCTCCCGGCGCCGCGTCGAGCAGCGATCGGGTGTAGGGATGCCGGGGTGCGGCGAACAGGGTGTCGACGGCGCCGCTCTCGATGATCGCGCCGTCCTTCATGACGAGCACGGTGTCGCAGAGGGCGGCCACGACGCCGAGGTCGTGGGTGACGACCACGATGGTCAGGTCGCGTTCGCGCTGCAGCTGCTTCAGCAGCGCCAGGATCTCGGCCTGCACCGTCGCGTCGAGCGCGGTGGTGGGCTCGTCGGCCAGCAGCAGGCGGGGCTGGGCGAGCAGGCTCATGGCGATCATCGCGCGCTGGCGCAGACCGCCCGACAGCTCGTGCGGGTAGCGGTCGAGCACGCGCTCGGGGTCGGGCACGCGGGCGTCGGCGAGCGCCGCGACGGCGAGGTCGCGCGCCTCGCGCCGCGACACCGACCCGGCGCCGTTCCGGGCGACCGCCCCCGACGTTTCGCGCCGCGAGACCGAACCGGCCCGCCGGGCGACTTCGACCAGGTGGGTGCCGATGCGGGCGAGCGGGTTGAACGAGGTCATCGGATCTTGGAAGACCATCGAGATCGGCAGCCGCGCCTTCTCGTAGGCGGCGGTCACGTCCACCCCGTCGAACGCGACCCGCGACCAGGTGCGCGTGGCCCCCTCGGGCAGGATGCCGGTGATCGCGCGCAGCAGCATCGTCTTGCCAGAGCCGGATTCGCCGACGATGCCCACGATGCCGCCACGCGGCACCTCGAGCGACTGGCCGTCGATGACGCGGAACGGTCGGTCGCGGGTGGGGAGGTCGATCGTCAGCCCCTCGATGCTGAGGAGCGGCGGCGCCTGGTTTCCCACGCCGTTCGCGCCCCCCGCATCCACAGCACTCATGCGGCATCCTCCTCGCTGACGGCGCGGCGCAGCGCGTCGCCGACGACGTTGAACGAGAGCACGGTCAACAGGATCAGCAGACCCGGCACGATCGCCAGCAGCGGTGAGCGCGCGAGCGACCCCTGTGCGGCCTCGAGCAGCGACCCCCACGAGGCCATGGGCGGCTGGATGCCCAGCCCCAAGAAGCTCAGCGCCGACTCGGTGAGCATCGCCGAGGAGATCGTGGCCGTGGCCGCGACGATGATGGTCGGCGTCGCGTCGGGCAGGATGTGCCGCCACACGACGCGGCGCGGCCGCTCTCCGAGAAAGCGCGCGTAGCCGACGTAGGTGCGCTCGCGCAGCGACAGGGTCTCGGCGCGCACGAGGCGGGCGGTCGGCATCCATGCGAACATGCCGATCACGATGATGATCGTCCACAGCCCGGGCCGCAGGAAGACGCTCGCGACCATGACGAGCACCATCCACGGGATCGCCGAGAGGAAGTCGACGAACCGCATCAGCACCTCGTCGAGCCAGCCGCGCGCGTAGCCGGCGACCAGGCCGACGATGATGCCGATGAGAGTGGATGCCAGCATGGCCAGCACGCCGACCGTCAGCGAGATGCGTCCGCCGTACACCACGCGCGCGAGGTAGTCACGCCCGAGGTTGTCGGTGCCGAGCGGGTGCGCCGCCGACGGACCCTGCCACCGGATCGACAGGTCGCTGGTGGTGGGGTCGAGCGGCAGCAGCGGCGCGAAGATGCTCACGAGCGCGAGCAGTGCGAGGAAGACGAGCGCCACGACGGTGCCCGCCGACCGGAACGACCGGGTGCGCTGCGCGACGGCCGCGAACGTCACGGCCGTCACGACGCGCTCCCGACGCGGATGCGCGGGTCGACGACGACGTAGAGGATGTCGGCGATCAGGTTGCCGATGATCACGAGCACGGCCGACAGCAGCAGCACCGCGAGGATCACGGGGTAGTCCAGGCTCTTGGTCGCCGAAAGAAAGTAGGGGCCGATGCCGGGCCATGCGAACACCGACTCGGTGACGATGGCGCCGGTGACGAGGATCGGCAGCGCCAGGCCGAGCTGGGTGACCACCGGCAGCAGCACGTTGCGGCTGATGTGCACGCCGAGCACGCGCCCCTTCGAGGCGCCGTAGGCGCGCTGGACCAGCACGTAGTCCTGCCCGAACTGTCCGATCGTGGCCGAGCGCACGTAGCGGGTCAGGTCGGGGAAGAACGCGACGACCAGCACCGTGTAGGGCAGCACGAAATGCGCGAGGAAGTCGAGCGGGTCACCCTGCCCGCCCACCGAGTGCATGCCGATGATGGGGAACCACCGCAGCTGGTACCCGAACACGTACATCAGCAGCAGCGCGAACCAGAACGACGGGGTGGCGATGCCCACGCCCGCGAGCGAGTCGATGAACCGGTCGGCCCAGCGGCCCTTGCGCGATCCGGCGACAAGGCCCAGCGTGATCGCCAGGAGCAGCGCCGTCAGGTACGCCGGGGCGACGAGGATCATCGTGTTGGGGATGCGGGCGGCCAGCTCCGTCGTGATCGGCTGGCGGCTGGTGAGCGAGTAGCCGAGGTCGCCCTGCAGCACGTTGCCGAGCCACAGCGCGTACTGGGTGAGCACCGGCTGGTCGAGCCCGTACTTCTGGCGCATGAGCTCGACGGTCTCGGCCGACATGTTCGGCGTCGTGATGGCATCCACCACGTCATACGGCGCGAGCTGGATCAGCAGGAACACGACCAGCGTGAGCGCCAGCAGCATCGGGACCACCTGCAGCAGGCGGCGGACGATGAAGCGGGTCACGGCGGGGTTCCTCTAGACAGATCTGACAGACACGCGGATGCCGGGGGCGCCACGATTGGGGCCCCCGGCATCCATTGGATCACTTCTCGGTCAGCAGACCGAAGTTCTCGAGCGTGTAGATCGGCACGAGGCCCGCCTCTTCGACGCCCCCGATGCGGGAGTTGACCGCGAGGAGCTTGAGGTTGTCGGCCAGCGGGAAGAACACCGCGTCCTCGGCGATCTGCGCCTGCAGGTCGGCGTAGATCGCGGTGCGCTTCGTCTCGTCGAGCTCGACCACGCCCGCGTCGAACAGCGCGTCGGTGGCGGGGTTCGAGTACGAGAAGTAGTTGGCCGAGGCGCCGCTGCGGAACAGCAGGCTGTACGCGTCGGGGTCCTGACCCATGATGTAGCCGCCCAGGAACGCGTCGTACTTCGAGTCGGCGCCCTTCTCGATCTCGGTGTAGACGGCGGCGGGCTCGACGCCGGCCAGCTGCACGGTGATGCCGACCTCGGCCAGCTGCTGCTGGATGAGGGTCGCCTGGGTCGACTGCGCGGGGTCGCTGCTGGCGTAGGCGAGGGTGAAGCTCACGTCGGCACCCGCGAGCAGCTCGGCCGATTTCGCGGCATCCTGCTCGTACTTCTCGACGTCTTCGGTGGCGAACGGGTTGCTCGGCGGCAGGATCGTGTACGCGTTCTCGTAGTACTCGTCCGACAGGAACGCGCCGTCGTTGAGATCGTCGCGGTTCAGGCCGAAGAAGATGGCCTGGCGCACCTTCTGGTCGGTGAGCTTGGCGGCGTTCAGACCCAGGTAGGCGACGCGGCCCTCGGCGTAGGGGTAGATGTTCAGCCCCGCCGCCTCAAGTTCGTCGATCTGGTCGGCCGTGGCGAACGAGGCGTCGGCCTCACCGGTCTGCAGCGCGGTCTTGACGGTGTCGGCGTTGGCGACGATCTGCAGGCGCAGGTCGGCGATGTTGGGTGCCTCGCCGTAGTAGTGCTCGTTCGGCGCGAAGCGCAGGTACTGGCCGCGCTCGTACTCGGTGAGCGTGTACGGGCCCGAGCCGACGGCGATCGGGTCGAGCTCGGCGACCGAGAAATCGGTGACATCGCCGTAGATGTGCTCGGGGATGATGTAGGTCTCGGTCGCGATGTTGCTCAGGGCTGCGGCGCTGACGCTGGGCAGGTGGAAGACCACGGTCTGCTCGTCGGTGGCCTCGGCGGTGATCGCCTCGTCGCCGATCCACAGCAGGTCGGCGTTGCCGTTCTCGCGCACGGCCTTGTTCTCGTAGGTGAACACGA
Organism: Actinomycetes bacterium; assembly: GCA_023450335.1. Taxonomy (GTDB): domain Bacteria; phylum Actinomycetota; class Actinomycetes; order Actinomycetales; family Microbacteriaceae; genus Microbacterium. Next base: position 7,074 of record JAEXHA010000072.1, read on the forward strand.
CATCGTCCGCGGTGAGCGGCTCGCCGTCGGACCAGAGCAGGTCATCCTTGAGGGTCACGGTGACCGAGAGGCCGTCGGCGGCCGGCTCGATCGACTCGGCCAGTTCGTTGACGACGGTGCCGTCGCCCTCGACGCGGGCCAGCGGCGAGTACACCAGGTTGGTGACCGTCAGGCCCCAGCGGTCGCCGACGTTGATCGGGTTGAGCGAACTGGGATCGCTCGAGATCACGTAGGTGAACTGCCCGGTGCCTTCGGCCTCGGTGTCGCCGGGAGTGGATGCGCCGGGGGCGCAGGCGGTGATCGCCAGGGCAGCGGTCAGGGTGATCGCGGCCAGGCCGACACGTCTCTTCGTCATGGATTTCCTCGCTGTGTATACGCGCGAATGCGCTCACCCAGGCTAAACGTCGAGGTGGGCCGGTTTTGTTTCCGAGTTGCGGATTGTGACGCGTGCCCGGCGCGCCGCCGGTCGCTCGCCGGGCCCCTGGCACGGCGCCGCCCTTGCGCCGGGCCGCCCTTGCCGCAGCTTCGCCGGACCGCCCTTGCACACCTTGGCCGGGCCGCCCTTGCACACCTTCGCCGGGCCGCCTAGGGCGTGTCTCCTAACCGTTTGAGCCAGAGGGTGATGGCTCGTAGGACGGCACCGCCGCGGTAGGTGAGGGCGAGTTTGTCGTAGCGGGTGGCCAGGCCTCGCCATTGCTTGTCT
>JAEXHA010000171.1 GCA_023450335.1 Actinomycetes bacterium
GACGACGCACCGTTCCGCCGCGTGTCGGGCATCGGCCCCAAGACGGCCAAGCTCATCGTCGTGCAGCTGGCCGGCAAGCTGGCCGTCGCGGCCACGCCCGCCGGCGGCGGCCCGACTGCGGCCTCGCCGGTCGCCGGTCAGGTGGTGGCCGCGCTCATGGCGCTGGGGTGGAACGAGCGCGTCGCGGCCGAGGCGGTCGGCGCCGTCACCGCGGATGGCTCCGCGCGGGAAGCGAGCACCGTGCCGGCGCTGCTGAAGCAGGCCCTGGCGCACCTGGGACCTGCCCGTGCCGACCGTCCGCAGCGGGAGCAGACCGGTGCCTGAGCCGCACGAGGGCGCCGTGGATCCGGCGCTGCCCGAAGACGACAGCGAACTCGCCGTCGAAGGCGCGCTGCGCCCCGGATCGCTGGCGGAGTTCATCGGCCAGCAGAAGGTGCGCGGCCAGTTGCAGCTGCTGCTCGACGCGGCGCGCATCCAGCAGCGGCCCGCCGACCACATCCTGCTGTCGGGCCCGCCCGGGCTGGGCAAGACCACACTCGCGATGATCGTCGCCCACGAGAGTGAACGGCCGCTGCGCCTGTCGAGCGGACCGGCGATCCAGCACGCCGGCGACCTCGCGGCTCTGCTGTCGAGCCTCGTGCCCGGCGAGGTGCTGTTCATCGATGAGATCCACCGCATGGCGCGGTCGGCCGAAGAGATGCTCTACCTCGCGATGGAGGACTTCCGCATCGACATCATGGTCGGCAAAGGCGCCGGCGCCACCAGCATCCCCCTCGACCTCGCCCCGTTCACCCTCGTGGGCGCGACCACCCGGTCGGGCCTCCTGCCCAATCCGCTGCGCGATCGCTTCGGCTTCACCGCGCACCTGGAGTACTACGAACCCCACGAACTCGAACAGGTGATCGCGCGCTCGGCGACCATGCTGGATGTGGCGGTGCCCGAGGCCGCGCGAGCCGAGATCGCGCGGCGCTCGCGCGGCACGCCGCGCATCGCCAACCGCCTGCTGCGGCGGGTGCGCGACTTCGTGATCGTGCACGGCGATGCGGCCGGGGGAGCTTCGCATGCCGACGTCGCCGCGGCGCTGGAGCTGTACGACGTCGATGCGATCGGCCTGGACCGCCTCGACCGCGCGGTGCTCGACGCACTGATCCGTCGCTTCCGCGGCGGCCCGGTCGGGCTGAACACCCTCGCGGTGACCGTCGGCGAGGAGAGCGAGACCATCGAGTCGGTGGTCGAGCCCTACCTGGTGCGCATCGGTCTCATGGGGCGCACGCCCCGCGGCCGCATCGCGACGCCCGAGGCCTATGTGCACGCGGGCGTGCCGCACCCGGACGGTGCGCTGAGTTTCGATGACCTATAATCGCTGAAGGCTTTCGCCGCATTCTCCCGACGCAGCGCCGCGTGCGCCGCACCCACCGTGAAAGGTGCCCCCGCCTCCATGATCTTCGCAACGACGCCGCAGTCCACCGAGCAGGCGGGCGGCTTCGCCGGCTTCTTCGCGCAGTACGGGCTCCTGCTCATGCTGCTGCTGCTCATCGTCTTCATGTTCTGGAGCTCGCGCCGCCGCCAGAAGAAGATGAAGGAGGAGCAGGAGACCAAGGCCCGCCAGCTGCTGCCCGGCGTGAAGGTGCTCCTGCAGGGCGGCCTGTACGCAACGCTCGTCGAATACGACGCCGACGACCTGTCGAAGTCGGCACGCGTCGAACTCGCCCCCGGGGTCGAGATCGAGGTGCACAGCCAGTCGATCCTGCGCGTGGTCGAGCCCGAAGCCGTGCCCATGGACGACGCCCCTGCCGAGTCGGTGGAGACCGCGGAAGAGCCCACCGCCGACGCCCCGGCGCCCGACGCGGACGACAAGCCCCAGGCCTGAACCACCACCGCGACGCGGTGCTCGCAGAAAGCTGACCCTCCGTGGCCACACCCACCCCCGTCCGCCATGCCTGGCGCGCGCTGACCGGACTGCTCGCGCTGACCGTGGTGCTGTTCGGCATCAACGCGCTGGGCGTGTTCGCCTTCAAGCAGAGCTCGTGGCTGCCTGAGCTCGCTCTCGATCTGCAGGGTGGGACGCAGATCGTCCTCGAGGCGCAGACGCCTGACGGTGCCGCACCGTCGGCCGAGCAGCTCGATCAGGCCGCCGCGATCATCCGGCAGCGCGTCGATGCATCGGGCGTGGGCGAAGCGGACATCACGACCCAGGCCGGCAACCAGATCGTCGTGCAGATCCCCGGGCAGGCCGACGAAGAGACCCGCAACCGCATCGAGGCTTCGGCGCAGCTGCAGCTGCGCGCCGTCATCTTCACCGGGGCCGCGGCCACGTCGTTCGTCGGCGAGGACGGCAACGAGACGCCGTACCCGTCTCCCGACCCCACCCTCAACGCGACCCCCACCGTCGCGCCCACCGACGGCAGCGACCCCAACTGGGTGACCGATGCGCTGTACGCACAGTTCCTCGCTTACGACTGCACCGACGCGGCCAACGACCCGGCATCCGCACCCGTCGATCAGCCGCTGATCACGTGCGACGACACGAACACGCAGAAGTTCATCCTCGGACCGGTCGAGCTCGACGGCTCGTCCATCTCGGATGCCAGTTTCGGTATGAACAGCCAGAACGGCCAGTGGGCCGTGAACCTGGTCTTCGATTCCGAGGGCACCGAGACGTTCGGCAAGATCAGTCAGCGCCTCTACGGGCAGACCGCACCGCAGAACCAGTTCGCGTTCGTTCTCGACGGCGTCATCCTGTCGGCGCCTTCGATGAACGCGGTGATCCTCGACGGCAAGCCGCAGATCACCGGCAGCTTCACGCAGGAGACGGCCAAGACCCTCGCCGACCAGCTGAAGTACGGCGCCCTGCCCCTGAGCTTCGAAGTGCAGAGCAGTAACTCGATCTCCGCGACGCTGGGAACCCAGCAGCTGCAGATCGGTCTGGTCGCGGGCCTGATCGGTCTCGCACTGGTCGCGGTCTATTCGCTGATCGTCTACCGCGCCCTGGGCTTCGTCATCATCGCCTCGCTCGTGGTCATGGGTGTCCTCACCTACATCACGCTGTGCATCCTCGCCTGGCGCATGGGCTTCCGCCTGTCGCTGGCCGGCGTCGCCGGTCTGATCGTGACGATCGGGTTCACGGCCGACTCGTTCATCGTGTACTTCGAGCGAATACGAGACGAGCTGCGCGACGGCAAGTCCATCACCAGTTCGGTCGAGGACGGCTGGGCGCGGGCCAAGCGCACGATCTACATCTCCAAGTCGATCAACATCCTCGCCGCCGTCGTGCTGTACATCCTGGCCGACGCCACGGTGAAGGGGTTCGCGTTCACGCTCGGGCTCACGACGGTCATCGACATCCTGATCTTCATCCTGTTCACCCACCCGGTGCTGCAGCTGCTGGCCCGCACGCGGTTCTTCGGTGGCGGGCACCCCCTGTCGGGACTCGACCCCGATGCGCTGGGCGCGGTCTACCGCGGTCGCGCGCAGTTCCGTGCGCCGGTCGCGGTCGCCGGCGCGAAGGGCTCGGCGGCACGACGTGCCGGCCGGTCGCGGGGCGAGGCCGAGCGCCGACAGACCATCGCCGAACGCAAGCTCGCTGAGCAGAACGCGCAAGGCGGTTCGACGACGGAGGGGGACCGCTGATGGCCACCATGAGCGAGTTCGGCAACAACCTCTACACCGGAAAGACCTCGTTCCCGTTCGTCGGGCGCCGCCGGCTGTGGTTCCTCATCGCCGCGATCCTCGTGATCGGCTCGGCTCTGGTGCCGCTGTTCCGCCCCATCGAGTTCTCGATCGAGTTCACGGGCGGCTCGCAGTTCACCGTCAACGAAGTCGCCGAGCCCGACCAGACGGCCGCCACCGAGGCGGTGCAGCGGGTGGTGCCTGGCGCGACGACGAAGGTCACGACCATCGGCGAGGACGCCATCCGCGTCCAGACCGACCAGATGTCCGATGTCGAGACGCGCGAGGTGAGTGCGGCCCTGGCCGAGACCTTCGGGGTGTCGGCCGAGCAGGTCAGTGCGTCGTTCATCGGCCCCAGCTGGGGGCAGGACGTCACGCGGCAGTCGCTGTGGGGTCTGGCGATCTTCCTGGCGCTGACCTTCCTGATCCTGGCGGTGTACTTCCGCACGTGGAAGATGTCGGTCGCTGCCATCATCGGCCTGCTGGACGTGCTCATCATCACGATCGGTGTGTATGCGCTGTGCGGCTTCGAGATCTCGCCCGCCGCGGTCATCGGATTCCTCACGATCCTGTCGTATTCGCTGTACGACACGACGGTGGTGTTCGACAAGATCCGTGAGAACACGTACGAGGACGGCGAGAAGTCCGGTCGGACGTTCGGCGAATCGGTCAACCTGGCGGTCAACCAGACGCTGGTGCGCTCGATCAACACGACGGTCGTGGCAGCCCTGCCCACCGGCGCGATCCTGTTCATCGGCGCGCTGTGGCTCGGCGCGCAGACCCTGACCGACATCTCGCTGTCGATCTTCGTCGGCACCATCGTCGCGGCCTACTCGACGCTGTTCGTGGCAGCTCCGCTGTTCTCGTTCATGCGCGAGGGGGAAGCCGACATCAAGACCCGCGACGAGCGGATCCTCGCGTCGCGCGAGCTCGCCGCCGTCCAGGCCTGAGGCCGTCCTCACAGCCCTCGGGCGTAGGATTGAGAAGTTCTGCAGAGTGGAGGTGAGCCCATGGCCGAGACGGCTTCCACGGCGGGCTCTCCACCCGCCCAGAGCTCCTCGCTGCGGCGGCTCGTCCCGCGGATCTTCTCGCGCGCACCCTCGCGCGACGGAATCGAACAGCTGACCCGAACGGTCCGCACACACCATCCGAAGGGCGACACCGCACTCATCGAGCGCGCGTACACCGTCGCCGCACGCGCGCACGCCAGTCAGAAGCGGCAGAGCGGCGAACCGTACATCACCCACCCGCTCGCGGTCGCTCAGATCCTCTCCGAACTGGGCCTGGGTCCGCGCGCCATCGCCGCCGCGCTGCTGCACGACACCGTCGAGGACACCGATTACGGTCTCGATCAGCTGACGGCGGAGTTCGGCGACGAGGTCGCCATGCTCGTCGACGGCGTCACCAAGCTCGACAAGGTCAAGTACGGCGATGCCGCCCAGGCCGAGACGGTGCGCAAGATGATCGTGGCGATGTCCAAAGACATCCGCGTTCTCCTCATCAAGCTCGCCGACCGCCTGCACAACGCCCGCACGTGGGGTTTCGTCCCTCCGCACAAGGCTGCCAAGAAGGCGACCGAGACCCTCGAGATCTACGCCCCCCTGGCCAACCGCCTCGGTATCCAGGCGATCAAGAACGAACTCGAAGACCTTTCCTTCGCGGTGCTGCACCCGAAGCTCTATGCCGAGATCGACAGTCTCGTCAAGCAGCGCACTCCGCAGCGTGAGCAGTACGTGCAGTCGGTCATCGAGGCGGTCGAGTCGGATCTTCGCGAGCTGCGCCTGCGCGGCCGCGTCATGGGGCGCCCCAAGCAGCTGTACTCCGTCTACCAGAAGATGGTGGTGCGCGGCCGCGAGTTCGATGACATCTACGACCTCATCGGCATTCGCGTGCTGGTGGGCACCGTGCGCGACTGCTATGCCGTGCTCGGCGCGATCCACGCACGCTGGACGCCGCTGCCGGGCCGCTTCAAGGACTACATCGCGACCCCGAAGTTCAACCTCTACCAGTCGCTGCATACGACCGTCATCGGCCCGGGCGGCCGCACGGTCGAGATCCAGATCCGCACCAACGAGATGCACCAGCAGGCCGAATACGGTGTCGCAGCGCACTGGAAGTACAAGGAGCGCGTCAACGGCGGCAAGGGAGAGAGCAAGGGCAGCGTCGACACCGACATGGCCTGGCTCGCCCATATCTCGGACTGGCAGGCGGAGACGGCTGACCCGGGGGAGTTCCTCGACTCTCTGCGCTTCGAGATCGGCGCGAAGGAGGTCTACGTCTTCACGCCGAAGGGCCGTGTCATCGGCCTGCCCGCCGGCGGGACGCCCGTGGACTTCGCGTACGCGGTGCATACCGAGGTCGGCCACCGGACGATGGGCGCAAAGGTCAACGGCCGGCTCGTGCCGCTGGAATCCGAGCTCCACTCCGGCGACGTCGTCGAAGTGTTCACCTCGAAGAACCCCGACGCGGGGCCGAGCCAGGACTGGCTGAGCTTCGTCAAGAGCACCCGCGCCCGCAGCAAGATCAGGGGCTGGTTCACCAAGGAGCGGCGCGAAGAGGCCGTCGAACAGGGCAAGGACGCCATCGCCCGCGCCATGCGCCGGCAGAACCTGCCCCTGCAGCGCCTGATGAGTCAGGACTCGTTCACCGAAGTCGCCCACCAGCTGCGGTATGAGGACGTCACCGCGCTGTATGCGGCGGTCGGCGAAGGCCACGTCTCCACGCAATCGGTGATCGAGAAGGTCAGCGCTCTGGTGGCCGCCCACGAAGACACCTCGACCGGCGCGATCACTCTTCCGGTCGGCCGCCAGCGTGCCCCGCGCGCCGGCGACTCCGGCGTGCTGGTGCGCGGCGCCGACGACATCCTCGTCAAGCTGGCCAAGTGCTGCACCCCGGTGCCCGGCGACGAGATCGTCGGCTTCGTGACCCGGGGCAGCGGCGTGTCCGTGCACCGCGCCGACTGTTCGAACGTGAAGTCGCTCCAGTCCGACCCGGAGCGCATGATCGATGTCACCTGGGCGCCGACCTCCAAGAGCGTGTTCCTGGTGCAGATCCAGGTCGAGGCGCTCGATCGATCGGGCCTGCTCAGCGATGTCACCCGCGTACTCAGCGAGCACCACGTGAACATCCTGTCGGCGAGCGTGTCGACCTCGAACGACCGGCTGGCCATCAGCCGTTTCGTGTTCGAGATGGGCGACACCGTGCACCTCGATCGTGTGCTCAACGCTGTGCGTCGCATCGACGCCGTCTACGACGTGTACCGCGTCACGACTTCCTGACGCTCCCGCAGGTGGGCCAGCGCGGGGCGCTTATAGGGTAGGGGCTTGGCCTCCTCGAGCCAGGCGATGGCCGCCGCGATCAGTTCGGGGCGCCAGGCGCACATCGCTTCCACGGTCGCGGCGTCCGCACCCTCACCGACGGCCTCGCGCACCAGATCGACGAGCGTGCGCACCGGCGTGGCGACCGCAAGCCCTGAGATGTGCATCACGTCGGCGGGTGGCAGACGCACGTCGCGGTAGCGCAACCGCGTGTCGAGGACGTGGTGGATGCGGCGCGCACTGATCCGCTGGACGACATGGGGACTCGGCGGCAGGGCCAGCGCCCCGTGCACCCACGCCGCCGATGCGTGCGTGACCGCCAGGGTGTCGCGGATGAAGACGCGCAGCGACGCAGCGCGCAACTCGCGCGTCTCGACCGCATCGGCCGGCATGAATCCCTCGCCGATCTCGACCACATCGCCGTCCAGGCGCGCCGCGGTCAACTCCGCGGTCGAGAGCCGGTCACCGGCGAAGTAGAGGAACGGCCACATGCTGGCAGTGTGCCCCACTCCGGCCGCGCGCCGGCATCCGCCCGCCTCATCTGTGGACAACGCGGTCGCCGCCGGCCCCGGGGAGGAGCTGACGGAGCGGCCGGGTTCAGCCGCCGAGGGCCTTGAGCCAGCCGCGCCGCGCCTCGAGAGCGTCCTTCGCCTGCGCGATGCGCCCCTTGTCCTTCGACTTCTCCGCCTCGGCCAGTTCGGCCTCGAGCTTCGAGATCGCGTCGTGCAGCTGCGAGGTCATGTCGTTCTGCCGCGCCTTGGTCTCAGGATTGTTGGACTTCCACTCCGCGTCCTCTCGGGACTTGACGGTCTGTTCGATCTTGCGAAGCTGATCGTCCAGGCCGCGCTCGACATCGCGCGGGAACACACGTCCGATGTCGTCCCAGCGACGCTGGATGCCGGTGAGCAGCGACCGTGCCTTCGCGGTGTCCTTCTCCTTCGAGACGGCCCCGGCCTCGGTCAGCAGCTCCTTCTTGGCGTCGATCTTCTCCTTGGACGCCTCGATCTCCGCGTTCTCGCGGTCGGCACGTGCGCCGTACAGGGCATCGCCGGCGGCCTTGAACCGGGCCCAGAGGGCGTCGTCGGCCTTCTTGCCCGCCCGCCCGGCGCTCTTCCACTGGTCCAGCAGAGTGCGGTAGCCGGTGATGCCGTCCTCACCGCGACTGGCGAGGGCTTCCGCGCGCTCGATGAGCCGGGTCTTGGCGTCGCGGGCGGCCTTGTGCTGCTCGTCGAGACCGGCGTAGAACTCGCGGCGATGCTTGTCGAGCACCGAGCGAGCGTCGCGGAATCGCTTCCACAGCTGCTGTCCGACGGACTTCGGCAAGCGCGGGCCGGTGCTCTGGTGCGTCTGCCACTGCTCGAACAGCGCGGTGATCTCCGCCGTGGTCTGCTTCCACTGGATCGACTTCGCGTCGCGTGCGGCGAGAGCCTCCATGCGCTCGACGATGCCGGTGCGCTCCGCGATCGCCGCGTCGACGGCTTCACGCTGGGCCTGCGCCTCTTCGGCACTCGCTTCGCTCAGCTGCTCGTCCAGCGCCGACAGTCGTGCCTCCAGCGCGGCCAGATCGCCGACGGCCATCGCGCCGGTGACGCGTTCGCGCACGGCCTTGGCCGTCGCGCGCAGGTCGGATGCCGCGGCGCCGCCGCTGCGGTGGCGGCCCTCGAGCAGAGCAACCTCACCGGCCAGATCGGCGTACTTGCGCTCGAAGTAAGCGAGTGCCTCGGCGGGCGTTCCGTCGGGGTACTGCCCGACCACACGCCACTGGTCGCCTTCGCGGACAGACACAGTGCCGTCGTCGGCGACGCGACCCCACGGCTCGCCCGTCGCGGTTGCGGCAGCTGTAGGGGCCGCAGGCATCGCCGCCGGTGTCGGAACCGGCCCGGGCGCGGCTGTGGGGATCCGGCTCGGCATCGCCTTGGGGGTAGGTCGCGGGCCGGGAGCCGGAGCCGCAGGTGCCGCGGCGCCGGTGGACGCGGGTACCGCGGCGCCGGTCGACGCGGGTGCCTCGGGCGCATCGGCATCGGTCGACGCG
>JAEXHA010000001.1 GCA_023450335.1 Actinomycetes bacterium
CCCCGGGGGGGGGGGTTTTACCCCCCCGCCCCCCCACGCCGCGTCGCTGGTCTCACCGAGGTGCGACAGGCGCACGGTCACGCCCGTCGCGCAGACCTCAGCGGTCGCCGCCGACGTCCGTGATGTCCCCACGTCGACAGCGCAGTACAACAGTCCCTCTGACACGCGATCCCCCCGAATCCACGTGTTGCCCCCCAAATCGGGCACAGCAGCTTTTGTCAGCCCCGACTTCCTTCCTACCGCTTTCGCGCGGCGTTTCCTAGGGGCGCGACGCGAATGCCGGGGTTGCCCGGGCTGCCGGGGGCATTAGGGGATCGACCTTCTGCGTTGTTTAGGGGGATAGGGGTGCGTATGACAATCCGATTGGCACTCGCGTTGCGAGAGTGCCAGGTGCGCCCTAGACTTGCGTTAGCACTCTCACTGTGAGGGTGCTAACTGAGTCTTGAAGCAAGACCCCCAAGAACACGAAAGAGGTAGACCGTGTCGGTTTCCATCAAGCCGCTCGAGGACCGCATCGTCATCAAGCAGGTCGAGGCCGAGCAGACCACCGCAAGTGGCCTGGTCATCCCCGACACCGCGAAGGAGAAGCCCCAGGAGGGTGAAGTCATCGCGGTGGGCCCCGGCCGCATCGACGACAACGGCAACCGCGTCCCGCTCGACGTCGCCGTCGGCGACCGCGTCCTGTACAGCAAGTACGGCGGCACCGAGGTCAAGTTCGGCGCCGACGAGTACCTCGTGCTCTCGGCCCGCGACGTGCTGGCGGTCGTCGTCCGCTGACGATCTGAACTCGAACGAAGGACTCGGATGCTCCGGCATCCGGGTCCTTCGTCCTTCCCGAAGGGATGCCGGCGGCCCGGCCCCGGTGGCAGGCGATGAGCGCAGAACGGCAGAATGCCATCGATGCCGTGCGCCGGCATCCGTCACTGCCGTCCTAGGCTTGCACTCGTGACACCGGATGAAGCCGCCCGCGAGCAGACCCTGGGCGGGACCTACGCGTTCATCGCGTACTTCCTCTGGGGGTTCATGCCGCTGTACTTCCTCACGCTCGACCCCGCCGGGCCGTGGGAGATCGTGGCGTGGCGGGTGCTGCTCGCGCTGGTGTTCTGCGCGATCCTGCTGACGGTGACGCGCACCTGGCGCAAGCTGTTCACGATCCTGCGCAACCGGCGCCTGGTGGGGTGGACGATCGTCGCCGGTCTGCTGATCTACGTGAACTGGCAGGTGTTCCTCATCGGCATCCTCACCGGGCGGGTCGTGGAGGGGAGCCTGGGCTACTTCATCAACCCGATCGTCACGGTGCTGCTGGGCGTGCTCGTGCTGAAGGAGCAGGTGCGGCGGGTGCAATGGGCGGCCATCGGCATCGCAGCGCTCGCCGTGATCGTCATCATCGTCGGGTACGGGTCGTTTCCGTGGGTGGCGCTGACGCTTGCGGCGAGCTTCGGCACTTACGGCCTCGTGAAGAAGCAGATCGGGCCCAACGTCGACGCGATCAGCGGGTTGACGCTCGAATCGCTGTGGCTCGTGCCGATCGCGGCCGGGCAGCTCGTCGTCGTGGGGGTCATGGGTGACCTCACGATGGGGCGGCAGGGCGCCACCCACACGACGCTTCTCCTGCTGGCGGGGGCCGCCACAGCGGTCCCGCTGCTGTTCTTCGCCGCCGGCGCCCGCCGGGCTCCGCTCGTGGTGATCGGCCTGCTGCAGTTCGTCGCGCCCATCCTGCAATTCATCACCGGCGTGTGGATCCAGCACGAGCCGATGCCGCTGGAACGCTGGATCGGTTTCGGTCTCGTGTGGGTGTCGCTGGTGATCCTCATGATCGATTCGCTGCGCCATTCGCGGCGCGCCGTCGTGGCCACGACAAGGTAACGATTCGGTTCCGTGACACACCGTTAACACATCGCAACAACCCAGACGCACGTTGGCCGTTAGGTTTGACGCAATCGCCGCAACGCCCGAGGGGCGGCGAACGACAAACGCAAGGAGCAACATGAGCGTCATTTCTCGCTCGCGCAAGGCCCTCGCAGGTCTCGCGCTCGTGGGCGCCGGTGCGCTCGTCCTGGCCGGATGCAGTGACACCGGCTCGACGAACGGCAACGGCGACAGCAACGAACCAGACGCCGCAGCGTTCGACTTCCCGATCGACTGCGATGCTGCAGCGCCCGCGGAGTACACGCCGGAGTACACGTCATCGTCGACGGGTCCGGGCACGGATCTGGTGTACAAGATCGGCACGGCGCTGCCGGTGACCGGAAACCTCGCCTTCCTCGGACCGCCCGAGATCGCGGCCACGCAGTTCGCGGCGGCCGAGATCAACGAGGCGGCCAAGGGCATCACGATCGACCTGATCCAGGGCGACTCGGGCGACACCGACAACAAGGCCTACGAGACGGAGATCCCGCGCGTGCTGGGCGAAGGCGCCACTGCCGTGGTGGGTGCCGCGTCTTCGGGTGTGTCGCTGCAGTTCATCGACCAGGTCATCGCCGCCAACGCCATCCAGTTCTCGCCGGCGAACACGTCGGCGGCCTTCACCGGCTACAAGGACAACGGACTGTACTGGCGCACCGCCCCTTCGGACGTGCTCCAGGGCGAGGTGCTGGGCAACCTGATCGCGTCGGACGGCGCCGAGACGGTCGGCATGATCATCATCAACGACTCGTACGGCACCGGCCTGGCCTGCTTCACGAAGGATGCGTTCGAGGCTGCCGGCGGCAGCGTCGTCGCCGCCACCCTGTACAACACGGGTGACGCGAACTTCACGTCGCAGATCGAGTCGGTCCTGGCGGCCGACCCCGACGCGATCGCGCTGATCACGTTCGACGAGGTCAAGACGATCATCCCCGAGCTGATGGCAGCCGACGTGCCGGCGGAGAGCCTGTACTTCGTCGACGGCAACCTCGCCAACTTCTCGGAGGACTTCGACCCGGGCACGCTGGCCGGCGCCAAGGGCACCTATCCGGCGGTCGACCCCGGCAGCATCGAGCAGTTCCGCACCGACCTCGCGGCGTTCTACGCCGAGGAGGGCAACGGCGAGCTCAAGGAGTTCACCTACGGCCCCGAGTCGTACGATGCGGTCGTGCTGCTCGCGCTGGCCGCCCTCGAGGCGGGCTCCACGGCCGGCCCCGACGTCGCCGCGCACCTGCAGCAGGTGTCGGGCGGTGCCGGTGAGGGCACGAAGTGCACGACGTTCGCCGAGTGCGCCGACATCATCATCGCCGGTGACGTCGCCGACTACGACGGCGTCTCGGGTCCGATCACGTTCAACGAGGTCGGCGACCCGACCGAGGCGTCGATCGGCATCTTCGAGTACGGCGACGACAACAACTACAGCTGGATCCGCACCGGCTGATCATCCAACCGCACACATGTGGCCCCGGTCTTCGGACCGGGGCCACATGTCGTTGTGCGGTTGTGCGGTTGTGCCGTTGCGGTGGCATGGCCGTGCGTGCGTGCGTGCGTCGTGTGCCGGCCGCTGCGGCAGCGCCCCGGCGGCTGCGTCAGTGCTCTCTAGCAGCTGCGGCTGCGCGCCGACTGCCACATCGGCGCTCCGGCCGCTACGGCTGCGCGCCGACCCTGCGTCAGCGCGCCGAGCGCCACATCGGCGCTCCGGCCGCTGCGGCTGCGCGCCGACCCTGCGTC
>JAEXHA010000035.1 GCA_023450335.1 Actinomycetes bacterium
GTCGTGTCCGGTGCCCGCGGCGGGTGCGGCCGGCGCCGACTGCGGGTAGGTGGGCTGGCCGGTGTAGTACGCGTTCCAGTCGGGCGACCCGTCGGGCAGCACCGGCAGCGGCGTGACGCCGTCGACGTAGGTGGGCCACGGCGCCTGGGCGGCGGGCTGGGCGTAATGCTGCCCATAGGCCGCGGCCACCGGACGGGGCTTCTTCGGGGCGAACAGCGCGTTCACGAGCGGGACGAGGGCGGTACCCACGGCGGCGAGGATCGCGAGCGCCACCACGACGCGCCAGTAGATGGGACGGAAGTCGATGTACTCCTCGATCATGATCGGCACGATCAGCATGATCGCGAGGATCACCACGAGCGCGATCGTGACGTAGGTGACGATCGAGGTGAATGTGGTCTCGTAACGCTGGTGGGCCTTCGTGAACAGGCGCACGTGCAGCAGTGTCGCCTGCAGGATGAGCGTGATCAGCAGGAATTTGAAGAACCGCTCGGCACCCGAGTCGAAGTAGCTGATGCTCTCCGGCATCCAGATCAGGAAGGCGCCCAGCAGCAGCACGAGCACCCAGCTGACCATGCTTGCCAGCGCGAACCAGGCAGGGCGGCGCGGGGCGAGGTTCGCTTCGAGGATCGAGATGCCCGCGAAGCCGGCCAGCAGCAGGATCGTCATGAACGCCTTGCCGACCATGCCGTTGGCATCGCCGATGAGGACCCAGATGACGCAGACGATCGCCGCGGCGATCAGCGCGCCGATCGCCACCCAGATCGCAGAGCGCAGGATCTTGTTCGAACTCGGTGAGGTGATCGGTTCGCTCATCGCGTGTCCTTCCGCCGGTGCGGCTGTGTCGCCGCATGCCCATCCTGACATGTGCCGATGGCGGATGCCGGAATCATCCACAGCCGAAAAGCCGAACGGCCCCGCCGAAGCAGGGCCGTTCCGAAAGTGGCGAGTGAGGGATTCGAACCCCCGAAGGCTACGCCGGCTGATTTACAGTCAGATCCCTTTGGCCGCTTGGGTAACTCGCCAGGCGCACCCGCCCGGCTTGTACAGTCGACCGGAGGCGCGATCACCTATCTTACCCGCACCTCACGGGTGTCAAAAACCACGCCGTCAGCCGGCCGCGACGATGCGTTCCACGAACGCTTCAACGCGCTCCCGCGTGCCGTCGATGCGGCGGTCCACGCTCGCACGGATCTCGTTCGGCGCCAGAGGTGCCGCGAGGCGGACGTTCTCATGGCATGAGAGGTCCGCGCAGATGTACGTGCCGACGCTGTCGCCGCGCGCACCGGCATCCCCAGCCCTGCGTGCCGTGAACAGGGCGACCTGGTCGCCCGGCTGCATGGTGTGACACAGGTTGCACAGTGCCGGGCGGGCGCGACCTCCGGCATCCGTCGCCCGCAGGACGACACCGGTCGGCCCCTCGCGAAGCTGTGCCACGATGTAGCCGCGCCCGCGCGTGCGCGGGTCGCGCCAGGCGTAGAAGTCGATGTGGTCCCAGTCGAGGAAGCGGAAGTCGGCAGGCACCGCCAGCCGGTCGCGCTCGTCGGTCGACGCGTTGATCAGTGCCGCGCGCACGGACTCTTCGGTCAGCGCCTGCATCCGGCCAGTCTACGAACCCCCGGCTAGACTCACGGCATGGCTGACTCCTCGTTTGACATCGTCTCGAAGATCGACCGGCAAGAGGCCGACAACGCGCTCAACCAGGCCCGCAAGGAGGTCGAGCAGCGCTACGACTTCCGCGGCACCGACGCCTCGATCGGGTGGAGCGGTGAGCAGATCCTGATCAAGGCGAACACCGAAGAGCGCGCGAAGGCCGTGCTGGACGTGTTTCAGTCGAAGCTCATCAAGCGCGGCATCTCGCTGAAGAGCCTCGAGACCGGTGACCCGGTGCCCAGCGGCAAAGAGGTGCGCATCGTCTCGTCGCTGAAGGAAGGCATCTCGCAGGAGAACGCGAAGAAGATCGGCAAGATCATCCGCGACGAGGGCCCGAAGTCGGTGAAGTCGCAGATTCAGGGCGACGAGCTGCGCGTGCAGTCCAAGAGCCGCGACGACCTGCAGGAGGTGCAGCGGCTGCTCAAGGCCGCCGACCTCGACGTCGACCTCCAGTTCGTCAACTACCGCTGACACACCCTGGGGTTCCGCAGGCCCGAACTGCGAGTGATCGGGCGCCGCATACGCAATACGCGCCGGGCGAGCATCGCACCCTCGGGCTCCCCAGGCCCGAATTGCGGGTGATCGGGTGCCGCATGCGCAATACGCGCCGGGCGAGCAACGCACCCTCGGGCATGGCCAGGCAGTCTGTCTCGACGCGGGCGGCGACGTCAGTTCCGTAGAGCGCCCGTGAGCGCCCAGCGGCGCACGGCCGCGTAGGCGGCGTCGCGGGCATCGGCACGCGAGAGGAACACGTCGTGGATCGCACCGTCGATGCGGGTGAGCGTCACGTCGTGGCCGATGCGCGTGGCGGCGCGGGCGATGTCATCGACGGTGAGCACGGCATCGGCCGACGTCATCTCGTCCGACCAGGAGAACGGGTGGGCGGATGCCGCGGACAGCAGCACCTGGACCGGACACCCGACGTCGATACCCGCTGCGATGCGGGCGTGGCCGGCCAGCACGGCGGCGAGCCATCCGGGGTGTGTGCGGAACCCCCGCTCGGGACGCCACTGCTCCGGCCCCGCCGGGAGTGTCTCGAGCTCACGCTGCGCGCGCGTGTAGAACCCCAGGTCGACAGCGGGCTGTGCACCGAGCGGATCGAGGCGCGCGCGGGCGTTGACCAGGGGGGTCAGCGCCTGGCGCCCGAGCGCCCCCGTCTGCAGTTCGAGCCACGGACTGTTGAGCACGAGCCCCGCCGCGACGCCCGGATGCCGGGCCGCCCACAGTGTGAGCGTCAGCCCACCCGTGGAATGTCCCATCAGAACAAGCCGCCGGCCGGCGCGTCCAGGCATCGTCGCCAGGGCCGCATCGATGTCGGCGTCATACTCATCCAGCGATGCCACGTAGCCGGGCGTCTGGCCCTCGCGCAGGCTGCGCCCGTACTTGCGCAGGTCGAGCGCGTAGAACCGCGCGCCCAGACCGTTCCAGAACTCGGCGAGCCCGGTCTGGAAGAAGTAGTCCGACCAGCCGTGGACATACAGCACATCGACGTCGCGCAGCGGCGCGGTCAGGCGTGCGAACAGACCGGGGAGGCGCCGAACGAGGGTGACCGCGACCGGCCCCTCGGCGTCGGGCTCGAGCTCGAGCGTGCGCTGGTGGAACGGCGCACCGAGCACATCCGGCATCCACTCGTCGGCCATACCGTCAGCGTATCGACGACCCGGCGGGACGGATCTCACCTGGGCCGTGCATCACGGGGCCGTGCGTCACTGGCCGCGCATCACGGGCCGTGCATCACTGGCCGCGCGTCACCGGGCGTGCATCACTGGCCGCGCATCACCGGGCGTGCGTCACCGGCCGCGCGTTACCGGGCGTGCGTCATTCGCCGCGCGAGACCCGCACCATCTCGTCACGGTCGACGACCTTGATGCGCGCGCGCTCGTGCGGGGCACCGAGTGCGACCTCGTGCTCGTCGAGGCGGTGCCAGCCGTCGAGATCGGTCCATGCCACGCCGCGCTCGGCCAGCAGGGCGGGAATCGCCTCCGGCGACGGGTCGGCCGGGTCCCACCACGAACCCTGATCGTTGATGAGATGGCTGATGGTCTCCATCGCATCGGACTTGGTGTGGCCGATCAGGCCCACCGGCCCGCGCTTGATCCAGCCGGTCGCGTAGACACCGGGCACACGCTGGTTCGAGCCCTTCTCGAGCACCTGACCCTCGCGGTTGGGGATCACCCCGTGCCGCTTGTCGAACGGCACGCCCGGCAGCGGCGATCCGAAGTAGCCGACCGCGCGGTACAGGCCCTGCAGCGGCACCTCACGCAGTTCGCCGGTGCCGACCACGCCGCCCTCGCCGTCGGGGCGCGTCCGCTCGTAGACCAGGGCGGCGACGCGGCCCTCGGCATTCTTGCGCACTTCGACGGGCTTCGCGTAGAAGTGGAAATGCAGCCGACGGCTCGCCTCACCGCCGGCGTTGTTGACGCCCGGGCGCTGGCGCCACGACTGCAGCACGCGATCCATGACCATGACCTGCTTGTTTGACGCGATGGCCGCCTTCGACGCGTCGTCGTAGTCGAAGTCCTCGTCGTACACGACCATGTCGACGTCACGCAGTTCGCCGAGTTCGCGCAGCTCGAGTGGCGTGAACTTCACCTGCGCCGGCCCGCGGCGCCCGAACACGTGCACGTCGGTGACCTTCGAGGCCTCCAGGCCGGCCTGCACGTTGGCCGGAATCTCGGTGGGCAGCAGGTCTTCGGCGTGCTTGGCCAGCAGCCGGGCCACGTCCAGCGCGACGTTGCCGTTGCCGATGACGCCGACCGACTCGGCTTCGAGCGGCCACTCGCGGGGGAAGTCGGGGTGCCCGTCGTACCAGCTGACGAAGTCCGCCGCGCCGTACGAGCCCTCGGCGTCGATGCCCGGGATCTCGAGGTCGGCGTCGCGGATGGCGCCGGTGGCGAAGATCACCGCATGGTAGTGCTGCTTGAGGTCGTCCAGGCTGAGGTCGGCACCGAAGCGCACGTTGCCGAAGATGCGGATATCGCCGCGGTCGAGCACGTCGCGCAGCGCCGTGATGATGCCCTTGATGCGCGGGTGGTCGGGCGCCACGCCGTAGCGGACGAGACCGTAGGGCGCGGGCAGCTGATCGAACAGGTCGATCGCGACGTCGAACTTGCGCTCGGCCTTGAGGAGGATGTCGGCAGCGTAGATGCCGGCGGGTCCCGCGCCGACGATGGCCAGCCTGAGCTTGGTCATGGGGTCCTTCCGAGGTGGGCGTGGGCGCAGGGCCCGACAGGTCAGCGAGAACGGTCGACGACGAAGCGCGCGAACCGTGTCAGCGCCTCGCGCACCGGCCCCGACGGCAACGGCTCGAGGGCGGCGACGGCCTCCTCCGACCAGGTGACGGCCAGCCGTCGGGTCTGCTCGGTGGCGTCGTGGTCGCGCAACTGTGCGAGGGCGGTGTCGAGGATGCCGGGGGCGGCGCCGTCGGCGATGCGCGCGACACCGTCGTCGATCGCGGTCTTGAGGTGCTGCGATGCGGCATCGCCGGCACGGCCCAGCAGCAGGTAGGGCATGGTGGGAACGCCCGCGCGCAGGTCGGTGCCGGGAACTTTGCCGGTCTCGGCGGCGTCTGCCGACAGGTCGATGACGTCATCGAGCAGCTGGAAGGCGATGCCGGCCTTCTCGCCGAAGTCCAGGAGCGGCTTCTCGTACGCGGCGGGGGCGTTCGAGAACAGCACGCCCGCCTGGGCCGACGCGGCGATGAGCGATCCGGTCTTGTCGGCCAGCACCTGCAGGTAGAACTCGACGGGGTCGTCGCCGGCCTGCGCGCCCACGGTCTCGTGCATCTGGCCGAGCACGAGCCGTTCGAAGGTGTCGGCCTGCATGCGGATCGCCCGCTCGCCGAGCCCCGCCATCACCTGACTCGCCCGCGAGAACAGCAGGTCGCCGGTGAGGATGGCGACGTTGTTGCCCCAGACTGACTGCGCGCTGGGCACGCCGCGGCGGGTGTCGGCGCCGTCCATGACGTCGTCGTGGTACAGCGACCCCAGGTGGGTCAGCTCGAGCGCCGCCGCTCCGGCGATCACCTCATCGCCGGTGCCGTCGCCCAGCTGGGCCGCCAGCAGCGTCAGCATGGGGCGCACCCGCTTGCCGCCGGCCTCGAACAGGTAGCGGCCCGCGGCATCCGCAAGAGGATCAGCCGCGCGCAGCTCGTCGGCCAGCAGCGCCTCGACCCGCACGAGACCGTCGTCGACGACCGCGGCCAGCGCACGCATGCGCGGACCCGCGAAGATGCGCTCGGTCGGGCCGAGATGGCTCGCCAGCTGCGAGGCAGTCGAGTCGGGGCGCGGAGTCACCCTGACAGCCTACCGTCGGGCGATGACGACGGCGGGCCGCGGGCCGGCCGCGCACGCACCCGTCGACGTGTCCGACAGCCGGCGTTCAGCCCGCGGTGTGCGCCTTGGTCGCCCGGTGCAGGGCGACGATGCCGCCGCTCAGGTTACGGTGCGCGACGCCCCGCCATCCGGCCTCACGAATCCATGCGGCGAGCGTGGCCTGGTCGGGCCAGTCGCGGATCGACTCGTTCAGGTAGTCATAGGCATCCGCGTTGGAGCTGACGAGACCGGCGACCACCGGCAGCACCCGGTCGTTGTACACGCGGTAGAGCGCACGGAAAAGCGCCGACGGCGGCTGCGAGAACTCGCAGATCACCAGCTTGCCGCCCGGCGCGGTCACCCGCAGCATCTCCCCCAGCGCGACCTTGGGCTCGGCGACGTTGCGCAGGCCGAACGAGATCGTCACCGTGTCGAACTCATCGTCGCCGAACGGCAGGGCCATGGCATCGGCCTCGGCGAAGGTGAGGTTCGCGGTGCCGCCGTGGCGTCGCCGCCCCTCGGCGATCATGCCCGGGGAGAAGTCCGCGGCGACCACCTCGGCGCCGCTGCGGGCCAGGGCCACCGAGCTGGCGCCGGTTCCCGCGGCCAGGTCGAGGATGCGCTGGCCGGCTCGCGGCGCGATCGCCCGGGTGGTCGCCACGCGCCACAGCTTGTCGTTGCCCAGGCTCAGCACCGTGTTGGTGCGGTCGTATCCGGCGGCGACCTCGTCGAACATGCCGCTGACGCGGTCGGGATCCTTGCCCAGGTCGGCGCGGTGCGCGTGCTCAGTCACCGTACGAGTCTAGGCGTCGGCTGCGGGCCCTACTTCTGTGAGCATGGCGAGCCAGTGGGCGGAGGTCGCGGGGTCGAAGGGCGGGGTGGATGCCGAGACGCGGCGCTGCAGGTCGGACGCCACCTGCTCGAGTCGCGCCATGACGTCGGCGGGGTACCCGAACCGCTGCGCGTGTTCGGCCCACTCGTCCTCGTCATCGATGAAGACGCCGCGGCCGTCGGTGGCGGCGACCACATCGAGGTCCATGTCGATGCCGGTCGGCTCGTCGCCGTCCCACCGGAGGTCCCACGCCACATCGATGTAGATCCACATGCGGGGGTGGGCGGCGTTGAATGTCGCGGCCCATTCGCCCTCCGGCGACAGCAGCGTGACGTTGGGCCCACCGGCGACGATGTCACGCCCCGGCCGGAGGCTGCGGGCCCCCTGCCATTGCCCGACCCACTCGCCCCAGCGGTCGCGACCCAGGTACACGCACTCGTGCTCCCAGTGCGGCGAGCCGTCCCACTTGCGCCAGCGGAAAGTCAGCCGAGTGCCGGGTGCGGGGGTCACGTACGTGAGTGTAGAGCGCCCCGGCTCGGCGAGCGCGCGGGGCTGCGCGGCTTAGGCTGAGAGGGTGACGCCCGAACCGCTGCCCGCCCCGCGCTTGCGCGTCGTCACGCGCGACATCGACGGTGTCGATGAGCTGCTCGAATACGCCTCCGCCGGCGACCCGCTGGTGTGGACGCGGCGCGGCGACACGCTGGTCGGCATCGATGCGGCGCTCGAGTTCGAGGGTCCCTCCGAAGAGACCGCACAATGGTGGCGCCGGGTCGCGGGCGCCGCCGAGATCGACGACGCGGTACGTCTGCCGGGCACCGGACTGGTCGCCTTCGGCGCGCTGCCGTTCGATACGGCCTCGGCCGTCCCGGCGCGACTGACCGTACCGGCGCTGATCCTCGGCCGTCGCAGTGATCGCACCTGGCTCACACGCATCACGGCCGTCGACCGGCCGGGGCTCGAGGTTGCCGCCGAACCGGCGCCGTACGGCCCGCACTGGTCGCCGACCGTCGGTCCCGGTGCGCTCACGCCCGAGGGGTATCAGGACGTCGTCCGGGCGGGCCTGGCCGCGATCGCGAGCGGCGAGGTGAGCAAAGTGGTGCTGGCCCGCGACCTGGTCGGCTCGGTGCCGCCGGGTGCGGACCTCCGCCGGCTCGTGCGCGCGCTCGGTGCCGCCTACCCCGACACGTGGGTGTTCGCCGTCGGCGGTCTGATCGGCGCCAGCCCGGAGACGCTCGTGACGGTGTCGGGCGGCACCGTCACCGCCCGGGTGCTGGCCGGTACGATCGGCCGCGGCATCGACGCGGCCGCCGACACCGCCGCATCGGTGGCGCTGGCCACCAGCGCCAAAGACCTGGACGAACACCGTTACGCCGTGCAGAGCGTGCTCGCCGCGCTCCGCCCGCACACCGGCGCCCTCGTCGCCGAAGAGCAGCCGTTCATGCTCAAGCTGCCCAACGTCTGGCATCTGGCCACCGACGTCGAGGGCACGCTCGAGAACGGCGCATCAGCGCTCGACCTCGTGCAGGTGCTGCATCCCACGGCGGCCGTCGCCGGCACCCCCACCGACGCCGCACTCGACCTCATTCGCCGGCTCGAGCCCTTCGACCGCGGGCGCTACGCGGGACCGGTGGGCTGGATCGATCAGCACGGTGACGGCGAGTGGGCCATCGCGCTGCGGTGCGCGCAGTTCGACCTCGGCGCGATCCCCGCCGACGGCACCGACAACATCCCGTTCACGGCCCATGCCGGTGCCGGCATCGTCGCCGGCAGCGATCCTGAAGCCGAGATGCTCGAGACGCGCGTCAAGTTCCGCCCGATCGTCGACGCCCTGGCCTGATCCCACCGGCGACGGGACGAGAGCGCCCGGCGCCCGACGCCTCCGGCCCGTCCGCGCCGCGTCAGCTCGCCGCGAGGCGCTTCTTCTCGGCCTCAACGTCGAAATCGGCCGCCGGCCACTGCGGGTCGATGCGTGCGAGCACTTCGATCAGCAGCGTCTGCACCGCGATCCGCGAGTACCACTTGGCGTCGGCCGGCACGACGTGCCAGGGTGCGTGCGCGGTGGAGGTGCGCTCGAACACGGTCTGGTATGCGGCCATGTACTGCGGCCACAGCAGGCGCTCATCGACGTCGCCGGGGTTGTACTTCCAGTGCTTGTCGGGGCGGTCGAGCCGCTCCATCAGGCGGGCCTTCTGCTCCTCGGGCGAGATGTGGAGCATCACCTTGACGAGATGGATGCCGCGGTCGACGAGCCGCTGCTCGAAGTCGTTGATCGCGTCGTAGCGGCGGTCGATCTCGTCCGGTGGCGCGAGCTCACGCACCTTGCCGATCAGCACGTCCTCGTAGTGCGAACGGTCGAACACGCCGATGATCCCCGCGGGCGGCACCTCCTTCTCGATGCGCCACAGGAAGTCGTGGGCGAGCTCTTCGTCGGTCGGTGCCTTGAACGCCTTCAGCCGCACACCCTGCGGATCGACCGCCCCGATGACGTGGCGCATGATGCCGCCCTTGCCGGCGGTGTCCATCGCCTGCACCACCAGCAGCACGGCAGGCGCGGCGTCATCGTCCCGGCTCGCCGCGTACAGACGCTCCTGCAGCTCGTCGAGCACCGGTTCGTCTGCGGCGAGGCGCTTGCGGCCGGCCTTCTTGTCGCCGTCGAACCCGGGCGTCGACCCCGGATCGGCCTCGCTCAGCCGGAAGCCGTCGCCGACGCGCAGCAGCGCTCCGGTCAGCTCAGCGTCACCGGACGTCGTCGTACGCGCGCTCGTGGTGCCCATGCACACATCATGGCCGAAACGCCCCGCGCGATCACCTGTGCAGCGGCACTTCGATGATCTGGCGGCCGCCGGCCGGTGCCGTCAGCGCCTGGTCGAGCGCCGAGCGCGTCGTCACGCGTTGGTACTCCCAGCCGTAGGCGAGAGCGAGCTGCTCGAGCCGGGCCGTGTGCGGGGTGTAGAGCACCCGCGACATCGCGTCGGCCGAGGCCACCGCGGCCACTTCCAGTCCGTCGAAGATCGTGCCGCCGCCGTCGTTGCCGACGATGACCTGCAGGCGCGGCTCGTCTTCACCCGGCGGCCACAGCAGCGCGCCGACGTCGTGGAGGAACGCGAGGTCACCGGTGAGCAGGCGGGTCACCCCTGCAGCGCCGGCGGCCTGGCTGGCCACCGCGATGCCGGTCGCCGTGGCGATCGTGCCGTCGATGCCGGCGAGACCGCGATTGGCATGGACGGGGACGCGCTTGCCGCCCAGCACCGCATCGGCGACGCGCACCAGGCGCGAAGAGGCGAACATGAGCCGGTCGTGCGGCCACGTCGCCCGCCACACGGCGTCGACAAGCGTCTCGCGGTCGATCGGGGCGCGCAGCACCTGCAGTTCGGCGGCGATCGCCGGGAGGCGCCGGTTGGGCTCGGCCGAGCTCAGCCCGTCCGCGTCGGGCGCAGCCGGGCTCAGGTCGACGGCGACAGCGCGCGATGCGCGCATCCAGGCGCCGAGCCACACCCGGTCGGCCTCGCCCCGGGAGGGGACCGCGGCATCCACCAGACGCGTCGCGCCGTTGAGGTTCAGCGCTTCGCCCGGTCCGCGCACGGCGACGACTTCGACGTCGGGGCGTGACAGGACCGCGACGATCTCGCGGCTGAGCGTGGGGTGACCGAACACGACGGCGCGTTCCACGTGGCCACCGAGCTCGGGTTCGCGCAGCAGGGCACGGTAGCCGTGCACGAGATGACGGCCGAAGCGTGCGCCGCTGACGATCTCGGCCACCAGCGGCCAGCCTCCCGCATGGGCGAGCTCTTCGGCGTCACCGCCCGCGTCGGCGCCGGCGACCACGATCGTGCGCGGTCCGCGCACAAGCTCGGTGACCGTCGCCACCGGTGCCGGCGGAGTGGATGCCGGTGCCGCCGCATCGTCGAGCCAGGGCGGCATCGCGCCGGCGAGCGGTTCGCGGTACGGGAGGTTGAGGTGCACGGGGCCGGCGGGTGCCGCGTCGGCCCCGAGGCTTGCCGCGAACGCGTCCCGCGCGGCCTGCCGCACCTCTGCGGTGCCTGTGCCGTCAGGGTCGACCGCGTCCGGGACGGCGAGGTCGGCCTCGAATCGCACGAACGACGAGAACATGCCGGGCTGGCGGGTGGCCTGGTTGGCGCCGACGCCGCGCAGCTCGGGCGGTCGGTCGGCGGTCAGCAGCAGCAGCGGGATGCCGGAGTGGTGCGCTTCGAGCACGGCGGGCAAGAGATTGGCGACCGCCGTCCCGGAGGTGCAGATCACGGCGGCCGGGGTGCCCGTCTCGCGGGCGACACCTACCGCGGTGAACCCGGCGACGCGCTCGTCGATGCGCACGTGCACGCGCACGCGGCCACGCCGCTCGAACTCGGCGGCGACCAGCGCCAACGCCTGCGAGCGCGAGCCGGGGCTCACGATGACGTGTTCGACACCGAGGCCGGTCAGCTCCGCGAGAAGCGCCGCCGCGGCATCCATCGCCGGTGCGCGCGCACCCTGGACCGCGTGGGCGGGCCGGGCCCGGTCTGCCGTGTCGGTCATCTCAGCCGCGGGCGCCGCGCTGGTCGTCGGCGTCACCGTCGGCCGACCGGTCGTGCGGCCGGGGCACGGGCGGGTCGTGGGGCCGGGGCGGGTCGTCGGCCTCGGCATCGAGCGCGGCGAGTTCTTCTTCGAGGCGGCGGATGCGCTCGTCCTGGTCGCTGACAGAGCCCAGTCGGCCCAAGAACTCGGGATCGTCGTCGGGGGCGCGGTGACCGTTCACGGTGACCGGGCGGCTGCGTCCGATGATGAACCACAGCACGCCGCCGACGACCGGCAGCAGGATGACGATGAGGATCCAGGCCGGCTTGCTGACCCCGCGGTGCCGCGTAGGCGGCTGCAGGGCGCAATCGACGATGCTGAAGACCCAGAACGCGATCAGCAGCAGAGCCAGTGGAATCAAGACCCGCGCCATTCATCCATCCTAAGTCGCCCGGCCCGGCGCCGGGCCCCGCGGTAGCCGCGCATAGACTGGGAGCATGCGTGCCCGTTCCGTTCTCGTGTTCACGGTGCTGCGGCTGCTGTGCTTCCTCGTGCCGTTCGGGATCATGATGCTGTTCCCGATCCTGCGCGAGCACTACTGGCTGGCCGCCATCTTCGCGGCGCTGATCGGGCTGAGTCTGTCGGTGCTGCTGCTGCGCCGGCCGCTCGACGAGGTCACGACCGGACTGGCCTCGCGGCGCACGCGCGGCCGGGCGACCGATGAAGACGTCGAGGATGCCGCCGTCGATGACACCGGGGACGGTTCGACCCGGCCGGAATGAAGGCCGGTCAACCGGCGAACGCCCAGAACACGAACGCGCCGTACAGCACCGACGTGAGGGAGGTCACGCCGAGGGCGACGACGAGCTCGCGCGGCTGGCGGTAGGTCCAGACGATGAGGGTCGCCGCCGCCGCGGGGATCAGCGCCATCAGCGCCAGCCACGCGATCGGATAGAACAGCGCGAGCACACCGGCGATGACGAACGGCACCACCATGAGCACGGTGTAGAGGATCTGCGTCCAGCGCCGGCCGATGAGCACGGTGAGGGTCTTCTTGCCGGCCACGCGGTCCTGGTCGATGTCGCGCAAGTTGTTGGCCAGCAGCACGGCGCAGGCCAGAGCGCCCGCGGCGACCGCGCCGAACCACGCCTCCTGCGGCACTGCCCCCACCTGCACGAACGTCGTACCGGTGGTGGCGACCAGGCCGAAGAACACGAAGACGAAGACCTCGCCCAGCCCCGCGTAGCCGTAGGGGCGCTTGCCCCCTGTGTAGAACCAGGCCGCCGCGATGCACGCGGCCCCGACCGCCAGCATCCACCAGTGCTGTGTGCGCACGACGATCGCCACGCCCGCCACGGCCGCCAGTGCGAAGAACACGAAGGCGACGATCAGCACGGTGCGGGCGCGCACCTTGCGTGACGCGGTCAGGCGGGCGGGGCCGACGCGGTGGGCGTCGGTGCCGCGGATGCCGTCGCTGTAGTCGTTCGCGTAGTTCACACCGATCTGCAGGGCCACCGCCACGGCAAGGCAGCACAGCGCGATGACCCAATGGAAGCGGTTGTCGATGACCAGCGCGGCGCCGGTGCCGATGAGCACAGAGGTCACCGCGAGCGGCAGGGTGCGCAGGCGGGCCGCGCCGATCCAGTCGCGCAGCGTCGCCGGTGCGATCGTCCGCGGATCCCGCGATACCTGCGGCTTCTGAGGGTTGCCGCGGGGCTTGTGCTTCTGGGCGCCGTGCGCGCGCTTTCGGGTGTGACGTGCCACGACCAGCCATCTTAGGCCGCAGCGTGCGACACCCGTGGTGCGGGCGGGGCCGCGGGTGCACACTGACGGCATGCTGCGGCATCGGCACCGTCGTCCTGAGCGCCCTCAGTCGCCCAGGAGGCGGCGCAGCGCGACGCGGTCGGGCTTGCCGCTGGCCAGCTGGGGCAGCATGTCGAGGTGCACGAGATCGCGCGGGCGCGCGGGGGCGCCCAGCTGAGCCTCGACGGCTGCGCGCACGTCGGTCAGCCGCGCTCCGGCATCCGATTCATCGCGTTCGTCCCCCGCGCCGGCACGGCGCCGGGGTGCGACGACGACCGACGCCTGCCCCCACCGGGCGTCGGTGACCGGCACGACGACGGCGCCGGCCAGTCCGGGCAGCCCGCGGATGACGTGCTCGACGCGGTCGAGTGAGACGTTGATGCCGCCCGAGACGATCACGTTGTCGCGGCGTCCCGTCACACGGAGCACGCCGTCGGTGATCTCGCCGGTGTCGCCGGTGCGATACCAGCGAGTGCCGTCGGCATCGCGCACGAACGTGTCGGCGGTGCGCTCGGGATCGCCGAGGTACCCATCGGCCAGAGTCGGCCCCGACAGCTGCACCTCACCGTCGTCGATACGCAAACCCACACCGCCCAGCGGGAGGCCGTCGTAGACGCACCCGCCACTGGTCTCGGTCGATCCGTAGGTGCGGACGATCCGGGCCCCGACGGCCCTCGCCCGCTCGGCGAGCGCCGGTGGCAACGACTGTCCGCCGACGAGGATGGCTTCAAACGCGTCCAGACCGGTGTGGATGCCGGCATCCTCAGCCTCGAGCAGGGTCTGCAGCTGCGCGGGGACCAGTGAGGTGTAGGTCGGCACGCGGTGCCCGCCACGACTGGAGGACATGCCTGCGGCGGCCGCGGCGAAGGCCTGGGCACTGAACGATCCGGCGAGGATGCCCGGCTCGCGGCCTGCCACGAGCGCCCGGACGAGCACCTGCACGCCTGCCACGTACGACGCCGGGAGGGCGAGCAGCCACGCTCCGGCGCCGATGCGGTCGGCAGTGGCGAGGGCGCTGGAGGTGAGGGCGGCGCGGCTGAGCGCGACACGCTTGGGATAGCCGGTCGAGCCCGAGGTCGTCAGGACGACGGCCGTTCCGGGCGGCACCTCGCTGGGCAGCGGTGCCGGCGCGGCGGTTCGGTCGGCAGCGGCGGCAGAGTCACCAG
>JAEXHA010000061.1 GCA_023450335.1 Actinomycetes bacterium
ACCGCGACCTGCGCGGGGTCGACGATCGTGCCTGCGCCGACGATGGCGCCGCGTTCGCGCCCGAGTGCGGCGACCCGGCGCAGCGCCTCGACGTCGTCGCCGGACTGGATCGTGACCTCGACCGAGCCGATGCCGAGGTCCCAGGCCGTGGTCGCCGCGCGCACCGCGCGGTCCGCCCCCGCGCCGCGCAGAATCGCCATCAGCGGCGCGCCGGCGAACAGGTCATCGAAGTAGGCAGCGGTGTCGGTCATGGAAGGGCTCCTTCGTCGGCGGTCACGCCTCGTCGTCTTCGTCGACCGGGAAGTCGGCGGTCGTGCGCAGGGTCAGAGCGGCGCGGGCGTGGCCGGCGGTCAGCCGGTCTTCGGCGGGCGCGCCGACCAGGCGGCCCGCGAGGTAGCCGCCCGCGAACGCGTCGCCGGCACCCACGGCCTCGACCACCTTGACGGCGGGTGGGGCGACGAATGCCTCGCCGTCGGGTTCGAACACCGTCGCGCCGATGTCGCCGTCCTTGACGACGAGTTCGGGCACGTCGGGAAACAGCGCGCGCACGTCGTCGACGGTCGCGGTGCCCCACAGCGACTCGGCCTCGTCACGGCCCACGAACACGAGGTCGGCACGCTCGACCAGCGTCGCCAGCACGGGTGCTGCGGATGCCGCGGGCCACAGCGCGGCGCGGTGATTGACGTCGAAGCTCACGATCGCGCCGGCCTGTCGCGCACGGGCCATGAGCCGGTCGAGGAAGGCGGGCGCAGTGCCCCCGAGCGCCGCGGTGATGCCCGACACGTGCACGATGGTGACGCCGGTCAGGTCGGCGGCATCGGCGTCGGCGCCACTCAGGAACGAGGCGGCCGAGCCGTCGCGGTAGTAGTGGACGCCGCGGCCGGGGTCCTTCACGTAGAGGCCGGTGCGATGGTCGGGATCGACGATGACGGCGGAGGTGTCGACGCCGCGGTCGCGCACCTGCGCCAGCACGCGCCGGCCGAGCGGGTCGTCGCCGAGCCGGCTGAGCCAGCGGGCACGGTGCCCGAGCTTCGCGACGTGTGCGGCGACATTCGACTCTGCGCCGCCCGCGTCGATGCGGAACACCTCTGCCCCCTCGATGCCCACAGGCTCGACGGGCGTGACCATCGCCATGGTCTCCCCCGCCGTCAGCAGCAGGCCGGCCCGCTCGCGCGCATCGACACTCACACCTCGAGTATGCCCGGTCTGCCGCGCGGGCGGTCCGGTCAGTGGGTGCCGGCGAGCCGCCTACGCGATCGCGGTCCTGCGGGTGAGTTCGGGTTTGCGGGGCGGCACGAGCCAGTTCACGAAGGCGATCAGCAGCGGCAGCCCGATGGCGAGGATGACCAGCGGCAGCCACGGGAAGTCAGCCATCTCGAGCGGGCCCCGTGAGTCGGTCTGCGACTGCAGTGCGAATCCCAGAGGGGGCAGGATGCCGGCGGCCGCACCCGCGAAAGTCCCGAATCCGGCAATGACGAGCCCCTGCCAGAACCCGATGCGGCGACGCAGCGACGCGGTACCGCCGACCGCCGACAGCGTCGCATCGTCAGGGCGACGCTCGAACCGTGCAAGCCCGAGGGCGACGGCGCTCGCGCCCAGCACAAGCCCGCCGACGCCGAGCATGAGCGGAACGAGCCACGCTTCGGTCCCGCTCGGTCCGTTCTCGATGGTCGCGCCGAGGCTGTACGTGGTGGTGCTGCCGGACTGCGCGAGCGCGTACAGACGGTCGGTCTGCTCGGTCGTCGGCGGCTCGGCGAACGCGCCGAACACGGCCCACGGCTGCGCCGAAATGCCCAGATCCCGCGCTGTGGCCGGCGCGAGGGCGACGTGAACTGCCTGCTGCGGGGCGTCGACGACGATCGCGTCGAGCGTCTCAGTCCACTGCGGGTCTTCGATCTCGGCATCCGGCCAGGGATGGAAGATGTTGTCGGGGGCCCCGCCGAACATCCACTGTCGCTCGGTCCACGCCGCCACCTCGATCCTGCCGTCAGTGACCAGTTTCTGCCCGGTGACCAATGCGGCCCCGTTCCGATAAGCGTCCAGCTGCTCTGGCCCGAGCTCGATGCCGGTCACTGTCTCGATATCGTCAGCCGCCAGGACGATGATGTTGTTCCGCGGGTTGTCGAGCTCCGACATCGAGCCGTATCCATCGACCTCGGGATCGAGCAGTTCACGCTCCGGCGTCACCGCCACCGCGCGCGAGCTGTCGGCGGGCACGTCTGCCTCATTCTCCAAGCCCCAGTTCTCGACCTGCCGCAACACGCGCGCTGTCGCGGTCGCGCCCGCTTCAGACAGCGCCCGGTCCGCGGACGCAGCGGCATCGGCCGCATCGGTGGCGTTCAGCGCCGTGCCGTCCTGCGCGGTGGAGTAGGAAGTCACCCAGGCCGTACCGACAGGCGCACCGTATGTCCAATTGCGCGCGGTCTGCGCGGTGATCATCGAGCCGAGCCCCATGGCGAAGACGCCGACGAACACGGTGGCGCCGATCGCCGCGAAAGCAGGCACGGTCCGTGATCCGTTCGCCACGGCATCCCTCGACGCGATGCGTGCGGCGATGCCCACGCGTGACAGCACACGAGACGCGAGCCACAGCAGCCACCGGCCCGAGAGGACGATGCCGAGCTGCGCGAGGACCGGACCGGCCACGATGCCGACGAACGGCAGCCACCGCAGCGGCGAGTCGTACGGGATCTCGTTGTTGCCGGCGACAGCGGCGGCGAGCACGCCCGAGACGATCGTCAGCGCGATGCCCACGAGGATCATGAGTGATCCCCACAGCGGGCGCGACGCCTGCACTTTCTGCGGACGGCGAGCGCCTCGCAACGCGCTGATCGCATCAGTCTTGGCGACGGTGCGCGCCGGCATGAGGGCGGATGCCGTCCCCACGAGCACCGCGAACACGAGCACCCCCGCGAGCACGAGCCAGGGGACGTGGAAGCCCCAGAACTGCGTCGCCGAGCCGTTCGCCGTCACCTGCATCACGAGTGCGGCGAGGCCGATGCCCGCCGCGACGCCGAGTACCCCGCCGACGGCGCCGAGCACCGTGCCCTGCAGACGGATCGTGCGACGCAGGTCCCGGGCGTCCGCCCCCACACTCGCCGCGATAGCGAGAGCGCGCTGTTGTCGCCGCGCGCTCACGGCGAACGCGGCGCCCGCGAGCATGATGACCATGTAGGCCGCGAACGCTCCTCCCACGCCGAGACCCGAGGCGAGCGCGAGCATCATCGACGCCCGAGGATCGTACGTGCCCCTCTGGATACCGTCCACCTCGAACCCAGGCGGGTCGAGCACGACCTCGCGCGCATAGACCACCACACCCTGGTCGTTGAGTTGCTGGATCTCCGTCCAGGTCGGCGCCCACTCGGGCAGATACCAGCGGGGCTGCCCGAACCGGTCGGAGTCGAAGAACACGACGCCGCTCTCGGAGTCGGCCAGGGTGGCGACGTCGACCGTCCCGGTTACGGTGAACGCCTCGCCGCTGTCGGCGTCGGTGATGGTGCCACCGATCGCCGTGCCCGCGCGATCGAGTGTCGCCGGAGTCACCAGGACCTCGTCACCGCTTTGCGGGGCTCGCCCGTCGAGCATCTCGAACCGGCCGGTAAAGCGCTCATCCCAGGCCGCACCACCCCAACTCCACACGGCGCCGATGCCGCTCGCGGTCTCGATGCGGGCGTTGCCCTCTGACAGCGCCACCGTCTCGGTCCCGGCAGGTAGCGCTTCGGTCGGATCATCCAGAGGCTCGCCCTCGGGCTCTTGCCACGAGCCGTCCGCAGTGATCGGGTATCCGTTCCACCATGGATCGTCCGGCGCCTGCCAGAACCCGGCATCGGGTACGCCCATCGGCTGCACCCACGCCTCCATCTGCCCGAGCTCGACTGTCAGCCGGTCTTCGGTCGTAGCCGTCGAACTGTCGACGAAGACCGCGACACCCGCCATCCCCGCGATCGGTAGCGCGATCAGTAGCACGATCAGCAGACTCGACGCCCAGGTGCGGCGCACCTGCCGGTAGGCGAGGCGCACGGCGACGCGCCGGCGCGCCAGGCGCGATCGGTCTTTCGCCTTGGCGGGGCGCCGACGCCCGGCATCCACTCTCGAACCGGTCTCGGGCTCGGTCTCAGCCGGCCGCCCGCTGCGTTTGGCGACGGTCATCGCGCGCTCGCCAGCAGGGCGTCGGCGCCGTCGCGCTGCGACTCGTCGATGATGCGGCCGTCGCGCAGGAACACGATGCGGTCGGCCCAGGCGGCGTGACGTGCTTCGTGGGTGACGAGAATGCCTGCGGCGCCCTGGTCGACGCGAGTGCGCAGCATCTTCATGACTGCCTCGCCGGTGACTGAGTCGAGCGCCCCGGTGGGCTCGTCGGCGAGGATCAGCCGGCGGCCGCCGACGACGGCGCGGGCGATCGCGACGCGCTGCTGCTGGCCGCCCGACAGGTCGTCGGGGTAGGAGTCGAACTTTGCGTCGAGCCCGACGGCGGTGAGCACATCCCGACCCGCACGGCGCGCGACGCGAGCTCGGAAGCCGTCGAGCTCCAGCGGCAGCGTGACGTTCTCCAGCGCCGTGAGGGTCGGGATGAGATTGAAGTCCTGGAAGACGAATCCCAGAGAGCGGCGGCGCAGCTGCGCAAGATCGCGTGCCGACGCCGTGGAGAGGTAGGTGCCCTCGACGATGACCTCGCCGGTGGTCGGCTTCTGCAGGCCGCCGGAGATCGACAGCAGAGTCGACTTGCCCGAACCGGACGCACCCATGATGGCGACGAGTTCGCCCTGGGCGACGGACAGGTCGACGCCCGACAGGGCCGAGACGCTCGTGGCGCCTTCGCCGTACTGCTGCGTGACGCCGACCAGCTGCAGCACCGGGGCGGTCATCGGGTCGCCTGCTTCACGTCGACGTTCTCGGTCTTCGCGGGGCGGCCGCGCTTGGGCTTCTCGGTCGACAACTCGAGCGCGAGCGCATGCTGGGGGTGGCGCTTGAGTCGTTCTTCGGTGTGGTCGAGCCAGCGCACCTCGGCCTCGGTGGTGAAGATCATGGAGTCCACCACGAGCGCCCACGCGAGCTCTTCGGGGCCGTCGGGGTTGGCGCCGGCGTACTTGGCGCGGTTGAGCTCTTGCAGCTGCGCGAGGGAGGCGCGGCGCTGCGTGTGGATCACCTGCGACACGTCGACGCCCGGCAGCGTCGCGGCGATCGCGAGCTTGATCGCCAGCTCGTCGCGGGTGCCCTGGGCGCGCTCGACCGGGGAGCTCAGCCAGGTGCGCACCTCGGCCGAGCCTTCGCCGGTGATCTCCCAGTACACGTGGCCCTGGTCGTCGATGTCGCCCTTGGCGACGAGGCCGTCGCGTTCGAGGCGGTCGAGCGTGTTGTAGATCTGTCCCACGTTCAGCGGCCAGGTCGACCCCGTGCGACGGTCGAACTCCGCACGAAGTTGATAGCCGTAGCACGGCCCCTGATCGAGGATCGCCAACAGGCTCTGCCGTACCGACATCGGTATCTCCCTTGGTTCGCGTGACGATGCCGAGTATGTGCTTACCCAGTATCTGGTTTCTGAGTATATGCATACTCGGTATCCCCGAGCGAGCACCGCGTTCCGGCGTGTCGCCTCGTCGCCGAGCGGGCATCGCCGTCCCGCGTGCGCTGCCCGCCCCACTTCTCGCGGCCCCGTACCCTGGAACCATGGCGGACCACACCGAGCGCCGCACACCCAAACCCGCGCGTTCGCGCGACGCGCGGCTCGACGCAGCGCGCTACAAGGCCGAAGAAGCCGTGCGCGCGGCCGGATATGACATCGGCACCGACGACGCCGACCTGCGGCACTCCGAATCGCCGACGGCGACTGACCGCGCACTGTACGTCGAAACGGCGATCCAGCAGGCGATCCGACGCGGCGACTTCGACGATCTGCCCGGCTCTGGCAAACCTCTCGAGGGTCTCGGTGACCACCACGACCCCGACTGGTGGATCCGGCGCAAGATCCAGACCGAGAAGCTCACCGGGCTCGGTCCGCCGGCGCTCATGCTGCGCACCGAAGACGCCGAGTTCGCTGACCGTGCCGACGCGCTCACCCGCGAGCAGGACGTGCGCGACTACGTCGACGACTTCAACCGCCGCGTGATCGACGCGCGCCGCCAACTGCAGGGCGGTCCGCCCGTGGTCACCTCGACACGTGATGTGGATGCCGAGGTCGCGGCGTGGCGGGAACGGCGGGCGGCGCGAGCCGCGGCATCCACCCCGTCGTCGAATGCACCACGGCGCACACGCAGCTGGTTCCGACGAGGCTGACCCGGGGCGACCATTCTGCGACTCTCGGCATGCGCGGCATCGGATATGGCGCGATGCTGCGCTCAGTCGCGGTGCGCCGGCTCGAACCGGATGAGCAGCCAAACCGCGACCAGCAGCTCGCACGCGACGAAGACGCCGATGGCCACGCTCGGCACGCCCAGCGAGGACGGCGATGCGCCGAGCGCCGGGGCCGACATCGCGAGCGGCGCATAGAGCGGCCAGGTCACGAGCGCCGGGACGACGAAGGTGCCGACGACCCGATCGATCGCCGTCCATCCCTCGACCCGCCACAGCAGCACGACGCCGACGACCCAGACGATCATCGCCGGCAGCGCCACCGCGAGCAGCATCGGCACGCCGAACCTCGCGGCGACGAAGCATGCGAACGATACCCCGCCGAGCATAACCAGGCCGACCACGCCGCTGGCCGTCAGGCGGATCACGCGCAGAGGCTCGGTCGACCCGGCCGAGCGGAAGCGAATCGCGAGGTGCGCGGCGTGCAGCAGCATCAGCGGCACAGCGAGCTGCAGCAACAGTGTCAGAGGCTGAGGTTCGACGCCCGGTGCCGGCTCGCACGCAGGGCCAGGACACGTGACCACGCTGCTCGGCGGCGGTGCGGCCAGCGGCGCCACGACGAGCGAGAGGGCGAACAGCACCAGGGTCGTGGTGCCACGCACCTCGTCACCGCGGGTCCACCCGCGCGATCTCCACAGCACGACGACCAGTCCGCCAAGGACCGCCAGCGCGCCAGTCCCACCGGTGATTGCGGCACGCGGGCTGCCTGTGATCGCGAACAGCGTCAGCGCGAGGAGGATCAGCACCGGCCCGAGGACCACCGCCGTGCCCGCCGGCCAACGATCGAGCCACGCCCGCCCACCGGCGCGGCCCACCGCCGAATCCGCGACCGGCTCGACGGCGGCGGGCGACTCCAGCGCCGGGCGCGGGCCACGATACGACCGGATCAGCAGCCAGATCGCGACGGGAATGGGAACGATCGCGGCGATCAGGAGGAACACTCCTCGGATCGACAGAGCCGCCGACATCGGCACGGCGATGACCAACACTACCGGCCACACCACGGTGCCGACGATCTTGTCTGTCGATGTCCAGCGACGTGATGTCCACAACAACAGCATCGCGACAACCCACGCGAGCGCCTGCACCGTGTAGGTCCCGAGAGTGAGGAGGAGCAGCGCGACGATCACCCCCGCGTCGGAGTCGACGAAGGATGCGGAACGCCGCACATCCACACGCGCCGGCTCGACGGCGGCCGCGATGAGCGCGGGGTCGCCGAGGTCCGACAGCACGGTGTCGAGATCGAAGCCGGGTTCGGCCGCGGCATCCCGAACATGATCGGCGATCTCGGCCACGATGCCGTCTGCCGCCGCGGGGTCGATGGCCGCGACCTCACGGTGGAGCTCGGCCAGATACGCCCGTACGCGCTGGTCGCGGAGAACCTCGGTCGTGTCACTCATGTCTCGTCCTCCCCCGTGGCGGCAAGGGCCTCGTCGACGGATGCCGCAATGTCGCGCCACGTGCGTTCGAAGCCGGCCACGGCGTCACGTCCGTCGGCGGTCAGCCGGTAGTACCGGCGCGGCGGGCCGTTCGCCGACTCGACCCAGCGTGTCTGCACCCATCCCGACTCGCGCAGGCGCGAGAGCAGCGGGTAGAGCGAGCCTTCGCTCGCGAGCAGGCCGAGCGCGGTGAGCCGGCGCGCAAGATCACGGCCGTAGACGTCGCCGCTCTGCATGACCGCGAGCGCGCACCACTCGAGCACGCCCTTGCGCAGGTTGGTCTGCACGCGGCTCTCCGGATACGTGCATCACAAGCTACCGGGCGTTGACGGGTACGACAATGGTCGATTTGTGGATGCCGGGCGGCTACGCCGTGAGGGCCTGCCCCACGTCGGCGAGCAGGTCGTCGACGGACTCGATGCGCACCGCTAGTTCGTGACCGGGTTCTCAGACGGCCGGGTTCTCAGACGGCACCGATGAGTTCGGCCGGCGTGGGGCCGAGCGCCACAGGGCGCCCCGGGCTTCGCGACCACTGGCTCCACGAGCCGACGTACACGCGGGCGGCGATGCCGACGGTCTCCAGCGCGAGAGCCGTGTGCATCGAAGCGATTCCCGAACCGCAATAGACCACGACATCGGCGGCGGGGTGGATGCCGAGGGCAGCCACCGTCGATCGGATCTCGTCCGGTGATCGCAGCAGCCCGTCGGCGGTGATGTGCGCAGCCGTGGGCAGGTTGACCGCACCGGGAATGTGGCCGCTGACCGGGTCGAGGCCCGGATCGGAGCCCCGGTAGTGGCGGGGCGCGCGGGCGTCGATGACGACGCCGTGACGCGGGGCGAGGGCGGCCTGGTCGATCGTGGCGATGTCTCCGCCCGCCGCGGCTCCCAGTTCGATGTCACCTCCGGGTACTGCACGATCGCTGCGTTCGAGGCGGAGCCCGGCGCGCACCCAGGCGCGGAATCCCCCGTCGAGCACGCGCACATCCACGCCGTGGCGGCGCAGCAGCCACCACGCGCGGGCGGCCGGCACACTGTCGTTGTCGTCGTAGACCACGACCGCATCGCCGGCATGCAGTCCCCACCGGCGCGCAGCCGCGGTCAGGTCGGCCGGGTCGGGCAGCGGGTGGCTTCCTTCTTCGGGGCGGCCGGGGCGAGTCAGCTCGCGCTCGAGGTCGACGTAGACGGCACCCGGAAGGTGCCCTTCGAGGTAGTCCGGGCGCCCCTCCGGACGGTCGAGGCGCCAGCGCACGTCGAGCAGGCGCACGGGGGCACCAGCGGTGAGTGCGGCGGCGAGTTCATCGACGCGGACGAGTGCGGACATGTCCCCATGGTGCCGATGTGGTGGTGTTGCGTGAGGCCCGGCGCAACACTCGGAAACGCGCGTTGTCACATTCGTTCACACGCGGTCACGAATGCTCACACTCGGCCGGCCACCCCGGCATCCGCGCGTAATTTGAGAACGTGACAGCCCCCGTCAGGAACACGATCCCCGACACCCCGACACCCGAGCACCGCTTGGGCATGTCGCTGTCGGCGGATGAGTTCAAGGGGCTGTTCCGCGGCCATCCGGGGGGCGTGGCCGTCATCACCGCCGACGCCGGTGACGGGCCGGTCGCCATGACGGCGACGTCGGTCTCGTCGGTGAGCGCCGAGCCGCCGTTGCTGATCTTCTCGGTCTCGACGCTGTCGTCCGCGTCGCACGTGCTGTTGCGGGCCGAGACGGTGGTGGTGCATCTGCTCGATGCGAACGACATCGAGGTGGCGAAGCTGGGCGCCACGAGCGGCAGGGACCGGTTCGCCGAGACGCACCGTTGGTCGCGGCTGGTGACCGGCGAACCGGTCTATCACGATGTGCGCGCCTGGGTGCGGTGCGCGGTCATCGGGCGCATGGATGCCGGCGGCTCCACCGTCGTCGCCGCGCACGCGCTGCAATCGCAGGTCGCCCGCAATGAGGCCGATGCGCTGGTGTACCACAACCGCACGTGGCATCGTCTCGGAGAGCACTCGCGCATCGGCTGACGCGCGCAGGGTCCGATCGCGAGCAGACGCCGCACGCTCGCGCAGACCCCGCGCACTCGCGCAGACCCCGCGCACTCGCGCAGACGCCGCACGCTCGCGCAGACCCCGCGCACTCGCGCAGACCCCGCGCGCTCGCGCAGATCCCGCGCTCGGGGTCAGGCGGCGTGACGCCAGTCTCGCCGGGGCGGCGGATCGAAGAGCCAGCGCAGCGGAGACTTCGACCGCAGTTCGATGGGCGGTCGGTCGTCGCCGGGCGGCGGATGCAGGATGAACGGACCGGTGCCGTGACGAGTGATGGTCCACCCGAGGTTGTGCAGGAGCATGTGGTGGTATCGGCAGAGCAGCAGACCGCGCTCGGTGTCGGTGCGCCCGTTGTCAGCGACCCATTCGTCGATGTGGTGCGCTTCGCAGTAGGCGGGGGGCCGGTCGCATCCGGGCCACATGCAGCCGCCGTCACGCACCGCGAACGCACTCCGCTGCGCGGGGGTGAAGAGCCGCTTCTCACGGCCGACGTCGAGCGGGTTGCCGCATGAGTCGACCTTGACCTCGACGGTGCCGCTGTCGCAGATCGCGGCGTCGAGCACCGAGCCGGGCAGCGCGACGCGCGCATCTTCGGCCTCGGCGACGGTGAGAAGCCGGCCGAACAGGTCGCGTGGAACCCCGGCACCCGCCCCATCGTGCTTCGGAAGCATGGTGACCAGTCGCACGCCGGCGCGCCGCGCCCCGAAGACGTCCTTCGCCTCTGCGAGGCTGCCCGCGCGGAAGAGGTCCATCATCAGGTCATAGGCCAGTTGGTCGTTCGTGCGGGGGTCGTCGAGCAGTTCTCTCGCGGCATCCACCTCGTCGGCGGCGACGAAGCGCGGCCCGCCGCGCCGCGGACGCAATGCGGCGTCGAACACGGCCTGCCAGAAGGCGGCACCCTCGTCGTCGAAGTCGATATAGCCGCGCCGGCGGCCGTCGTCGTCGACCCGCATGCGGAACGAGCGCTGCGCGAAGTGCTCGGCCCACCGTTCCTGAGCGCCGACCGGATCCATGAGATCGCGCGCGGCGCGGGCGTCGGCGATGAGTTCTTCGACCGTGGAGGTGGCGGCCTCTTCGATGAGGCGCTCGGCGGCGAGCCGCCACACCACCGCCACCTCGTCGTCAGCCCGCCCTTCGATCGCGGGTGGTTCGCCGAGCCCGCGCCGGATCGCGTCATGCTGGGCGTGCGTGATCGCACCCGCGAGCAGTGCGTCAGAGAGCGGTGTGTGCCATGGCGCGGGCGGCGCAGGCACATCGAGCGAGTCAGCCGAGGAGATCTTGTCGTCCGGATCGGTGGGCACCCCGGCATCCGCCTCGATCAGCGACGTGCCCACGCGCACGACGCGACCCGCCTCTCCTTTCGAGACGCCGGTGATCTCTTGCACCATCTGAACGGGCGTGCGAAAGCCGCCGGTTTGTGCGAGCCCGCCACGGCCGGCGGCGCGCGTGGAACGCTGCGCGATCACGCCGGCCAGCAGGGTCTCGAGCTTCTTGACGTTGCGTCCGAGCGTGGCAACCGTGTCGAAGGCGTCACGCACCGAGGTGTCGCTGAGTGCGGCGACACCGGCTGTCAGCGCGGGCAGCTCGACATCGAGCTCGGCGAACACCGCGAGACGGTCGATGCCGTCGTGCAGGTCGCCGAGGAATGTCATGAATCCATGATCGCAGATTCGAACATATGTCGCAAGGTCCGAAATATGAGAACTATCACATCTTTGTTCGAGTCAGGGCACGTGTCCGTGATGCGCGGAATGCTACCGCAACCAGCCGACACCGTCCGTGGGCGTGGGCTCCCCCGCTCAGATCTCGCGCAACCTGCTGGCGCGCGGACGCGGATGGTTCATGCGCGACCGGGTAGCTCAGCGCGCGGCCGCGGATGGCTCAGTGCGCGGCCGGCTGGCTCAATGCGCGGCCCGGTGGCTAAATGCGCGGCCGGCTGGCTCAATGCGCGAACCGGTGGCTCAATGCGCGGACGGGCGTGGCTCAGTGCGCGGCTGAATGCCTCACACGCCCGCGAGCGGTCGGAGGGTTTCAGTCCTCGGCGGCGGGATCGACGACGCCGCTGACACGCGTGACGACCCAGACGACCAGTGCCGTCGCGGCCGCGACGACGAGGGCGATGACGATGCGCTGCAGGTCACCTTCGAGCACGACTTTGCGTTCGAAGGAGAGCAGCACGACGGTGATCGTCGTGGCGGCGGCACCCATCCAATAGGAAGCGCCGGCAAGCAGCAGGAGGACGCCGACCAGCGCACGCTCGCGACCCCCGCGATCGCCATCGCGCGCGGCCCGGCGGCGACCGCGTTGAGGCTGGGAAGCATGCCGAGCACGAGGACACCCGCCAACGCTGACCAGGGAGACAGCGACACGGCGACCACCGGCAGCAGCGCCACAACGACCGTCACGATCCTCCGCGCGAGCATCGCCGACTTCGCTGGAGCGTCCATCCTCGCCTCCCGCGCTCAGTATGGCGCGCGAACGCCCCGCGCGTCAGTCCTTGTCACCGGCGGCGTCGACGACGGCAGCCTCACGTTTTCTCTCATGCCTATGGAGAAACCGCCTGCCGATGCGCCCGACGTGCTTCAGGCTCCGCGAACGCGCGCTCGAGACCGTACCCGCGCCGGCTTCAGCGGCGGCGCGACCACCGCGGCACCGACCCGCGCGACAAGGTCGCCGATGCCCTCGATCGTCATCGACACCACGTCGCCCTCGGCCAGCGGCGGCGGCGTGAGGGCGCCGTTGCGGCCCCACAGCTCACCGAGGCAGCCTCCGTTTCCGACGGTTCCCGAGCCGAGCACGTCGCCGGGCACGACGCGCGCGTTGCGCGACGCATAGGCGACGAGCTCAGGGAACGGCCATCCCATGTTCGAGACCAGGTCTGCGCCGATCAGCTCGCCGTTGACGCTCACCTCGGCCCGCAGGGCGAGGAAGCCGTCGTCATCCAAGAACGGCGTGAACTCATCGGCCGTGACGATCCAGGGCCCCAGGCTCGTGCCGAAGTCCTTCCCCTTGCAGGGGCCGAGCCGCACCTTCATCTCGCGCGCCTGCAGGTCTCGGGCCGACCAGTCGTTCATGATCGTGTACCCGAAGATGTGGGCCGCCCCCGACCGCGCGTCGAGGTCCGACCCGTTTGAGCCGGCGACCCCGCCGATGACCGCCG
Source organism: Actinomycetes bacterium (assembly GCA_023450335.1). GTDB lineage: Bacteria > Actinomycetota > Actinomycetes > Actinomycetales > Microbacteriaceae > Microbacterium. The sequence goes on from JAEXHA010000061.1 coordinate 12,988, forward strand.
CGAGCTCGAGCTCGAAGTCCAGCCGCTCGGTGACCGGCGGACGCACCGGATCACCGGGGCCGAGGATCGTGTGCGGGTTCGTGAAGTAGAACGTGGGTGCTTCGTACCATTCGGCGGCGACGTCGCTCTTGCCTTCCACACCCGCGCTGACGCCCTCGACGTGCTCTTCGAATGTGACGAAGTCGCGCACCGACGCCGGCTCGAGCGGCGCCAGCAGGCGCACCTCGGCGAGCGGATGCCGGCCGGTGCCGGCTGAGACTGCGCGGGCATGCAGCGATCCGACGTGCTCGAGGCCTGCGGCCAGAACCGCCGCCACGGTCAACCCGTCAGGGAAGGGGATGACGTCGTCGTCGACGACGAAACCCTCGCGCGTGCGGGTGCCGTCCTGCCAGCGGGCGATCCTCATCGGTGCACCTCGGCCCCGAGCACGGCTGCGGCGCTGTGCCCGAGGATCTGCTCGGTGACGGTGTCGGACAGCCCCGCCGCGCGGATCTTGGCGACCGGATCGTCCAGGCCCATGTCGAACGGATAGTCACTGCCGAGCAGCACCCGGTCGGCACCGGCGACCTCGACGAGCGCACGCAGGGTGCGGTCATCGTGCACGACCGTGTCGAACCAGATCTTGGTGAGATAGGACGACGGCGGGTGCGCACAGCCCCGCGCATCGGGACGGACCCGCCACGCGTGATCGGATCGGCCGATCACCGTCGGGAGGTAGCCGCCGCCGTGTGCGGCCACGAGCTTCAGCCCCGGGTGCCGGTCGAGTACGCCGGCGAAGATCAGGTGCGACAGCGCGACGGCGTTCTCGGCCGGCTGCCCGACCGTGTTGGCGAGATAGAACCGGTCCAGCCGCTCATCCAGGCTGCAGCCGAACGGGTGGAGGAAGACCACGACGCCGAGCTCGGCCGCGCGGGCCCAGAACGGCTCGAGCCGCTCGTCCGACAGTTCGACGTCGCCGGCGAACGACGAGATCTCGACGCCGGCCAGCCCTCGGCCCAGCACCGCGTCATCCAGGTACTCGACCATGCGGGAGGGATGCTGCATGGGCACCAGCCCCAGCCCGGTGAGCCGGTCGGGGGCCTGCGACACGAACTCCGCGATGAGGCGATTGGCCTCTCCCGCCGCCCAGACGGCCAGGCCCTCGGGCGCCCACGGGTAGAAGTGGTTCGGCGAGGCGCTCACCCATTGCCGGTCCACGCCCTGAGCGTCCATGTCCGCCAGACGCTCGTCGAGGGAGGTGAGCTTGCCGAACCGTGAGGCGACCATGGGACCGGACACCGCCTGGCTGGCAGCCCCGTTGCGGCGCAGGTCCAGCGCCGCCGCCTCGGCGACGAGATCGGGAGCGCGCCGCTCCACCTCGGCATGGAGCGAGGGCAGCAGGAGGTGTGCGTGGACGTCGGTGACGCAGGCGCTCATGCGGGCTGCGCCATCTTCTGGGCGATCCCGAAGATCAGCCCACCGGTGTCGGCATCGCGGACGCCGTCGAGCTGCCATTGGCCCAGCTGCACGGATGCCTCGACCACGGCGCGGGCACGCGGGATGCGCCGCTCGTGGAACTGGTCCCACAGCGTCTGGTCGATCTGGTCACGGGCCACGAGAAGCTCGGTCAGCACCAACGCGTCCTCAAGCCCCTGTGCGGCGCCCTGGGCGATGGTGGGCGGGCACGAGTGCGCGGCATCGCCGATGATCACGACGCGACCGCGGTTCCACGGCGCCTCGACGAGGTGGTGCGTGAACCACGTGTAATTGGCGCGCGCGCCCCGCTCGAGGTCGGCGCGGATGTGGTTCCACGGGCCATCGTATGCGCGGGACTGGTCGATCATGATGCGGGTGGCCTCTTCGTCCGAGACCCCTGACCGGTCCTGAGCCTTCTCGACGAGGAACGCGTACATCGAGTCTTCGCCGGTCGGCGTGTAGCCCGCGATGTAGACGGGGCCGCCGTAGTAGAGCTCGCTGGTCTTGACCTCCGCCGGGCGGGAGACGAACGTGCGCCAGATTCCCATGCCGGTCGGTTCGGGCCGCGTGTCGATCCCGATCAGCTCGCGCACCGTCGAATGCACGCCGTCGGCACCGATGACGAGGTCGAAGTCGCCGGCGCTCTGGCCCGCGACGAAGACCTCGACGGTGTCGCCCGCCTGCTCGAGTCCGGTGACCTTCGCCCCGAAGTGCAACTGTGCGCCGGCGGCCTCCGCGTGGGCGAGGAGGATACGGGCGAGGTCGGGCCGCGGCATCCCCATCGCACCCGGATAGTCAGGTCCGCCTGTCTTCACTTCCGGCAGCTCTGCGACGACGTGGGCACCCGGGCCGGGCGCACGCAGCGCAAGCCCCTCGAACGCGTACCCGGCCGCGCGGATCTCATCCCACGCGCCCAGCGCGTCGAACACGCGCAGCGCATTGCCCTGCAGCGAAATGCCCGAGCCGAGCGCCGACAGCTCGGGCCGGGTCTCGAATACGTGCACCTCGACGCCGGCCTTGGCCAGCGCGATGGCCGATGCCAGCCCTGTGACGCCGCTGCCGATGACGGCGACATTCTGCACTGCGGTCATGTTCAGAACCTCTCTGTTCCGGATGTCAGGTGATGAAAGATGTCAGGTGGTCGAAGATGTCAGGTGGTCAAAGGAGTGCGACGGGGTTGATCGGTGACCCCACGGCGCCGGTGATCGGCAGCGGCGGGGCCGACAGCAGGAACTCCCACCGCCCGAGTTGTGCGCACACCTCGGCCAGCTCGTCGAGATTCCACATCTCGCCGATGGTCAGCCCCATGTTCGGGATGACGATCTGGTGCAGCGGCTGGAACGCCGGCACGTCGAACTCGTTCGGCCGCACCTCGAAGCCCCACGTATCGGTGGCGATCGCGGCGATCTCGGTGCGGTGCAGCCAGCCGGCGGTGGTCAGCGACAGCCCGGGTGCCGGGCCCCCGGCGTACTCGCCCCATCCCTCGCGCTGAGTGCGGGTGAACCGCCCGGTGCGCACGAGGACGATGTCGCCGCGACGGACGGCGCTGGTGGCCCCTTGTGCGGCGATGCACGATTCGAGCTCGGCCGCCGTGATGGCGTAGCCGTCGGGCAGCTCCCCCGTCTCGGGAACCAGGTGGCGGCCGAGGTCGAGGAGCACCCCGCGCGAGACGATCACGTCGCGCGCGTGCTCGATGCCCGTGACGAGGTCACCGTCGCTGGTGACGACCTCGCCCGCGCGGCGGCCGTTCCACGCGTTGCCGTGGTCGAAGATGTGCCCCAGCCCGTCCCACTGCGTGGAGCACTGCAGCGGCATGGTGATGTAGTCGTCGGCGCCGCCGATGCCGTGCGGAAACCCCTGGTTGCCGCGCTCGGCGTCGGTGCCGGTGTCGGTCATGGTGTGGACCGGGTTGATGCGACGGCGCCAGCCCTTCTGCGGGCCGTCGGTGTCGAATCGCTGCGAGAGCGAGACCACGCGACCCTCGGTGACCAGCGCGGCGGCGGCGGCGCGGGTGGTCTCGTCGATGAAGTTCAGCGTGCCCAGGACGTCGTCCTCACCCCAGCGGCCCCAGTTGCGGTATGCCTCGGCGCGCGCGGCGATCTCGGCCTCGGGGTTCTGGCGGTCCAGGTCGGCGGGGTTCTCCGACGGCGCCGGCCTCTGGTTCTCGGCCATCATGCACCCCCGCCCGCGACGCAGCGGATGACCTGGGTGCCCAGCCCCTGGATGCCGCCGGCCATGACGTCACCGTCCCGCAGGAACCGCTGCCAGTGCTGGCCGTTGCCCGCGGGGCTGCCGGTCAGCAGCAGATCCCCGGGGTTCAGCGGCGCGGTCTGCGATGCCACCGAAACCAGCGTGGGCACATCGAAGACGAGCTCGGCGGTCGTGGCATCCTGCATGACCTCGCCGTTGAGCTCGAGCGTCACGCGCAGGTCGGAGGGGTCGACGAAGGGCGCCGGCACCAGGAACGGCCCGGTCGGGAGAAACCCGGGGGCGTTCTTGGAGCGATACCAGTCGGCGCCGATGTCACCGACGTCGGTGGGGAAGACGAGGTCGCGCGTCGTGATGTCGTTGACGATCGTGTAGCCGGCGACGTGGTCCATCGCGTGCTCGCGGTCGACCTGGAACGCGGGGCGTCCGATCACGACGGCCAGCTCCAGCTCCCAGTCGTGGGTCTCGCTGTATGCGGGCAGTTCGAGGGGAACGTCGGGTCCGACGACGCACTGCGGCAGACCGATGAAGAAGAAGGGCCGACCGCTGGCGGCGCGCGCGTCCATGATCTTCTCGGCCTGGGCGCGCAGCTCGTCCGGGCTCTTGCCCGTATCGGCCTTGGTCAGCCCCGCCATGACGAGCTGGATGACGTGGGTGCGGTAGTTCGCCCCCGCCTGCAGCACTTCACGCGGCTCGACGGGCGCAGTCAGGGTGACGGTGTCGAGTGGATGCCAGGGCCCGGCGGCGGCGGTCAGTGACTCCAGCCGCGCCCAGTCGGGGTCGGCGAGGAAGCCGGCCAGATCGTCCGCACCGAGTTCTTCGGCGCCCAGCGCGCGGATCCGGTCACCGTGGACCAGGCCGAGGCGGATTCGCCCCTCGTCGTGGAAGCGGGCCAGCGCGAACGGCGCTTCCAGACCCGCGGGCAATGTCGTCATGGTTCACTCCTTGCCGATCATCCGGAAACAGCCGGGGTGGCGCGATCGGCTCGCCACCCCGGCCGGGTCTCGGATCAGCCGTGCTGAGTGTACGGGTTCAGCAGGGCGTCGCGGATCTCGTCCGGAACGCCTTCTTCGGTCGCCGTCGGGCCGTCGGCCGGGGGGAAGGACTCCGTCATCGACGTGGGCATGGCGCCGTTGCGATAGAAGTTGCTCGACCCCTGCGAAGGCTTCCAGGTGTTGGGCGTCCAGTCGGGCACGTAGTTGCGGTAGCCGCCGGTGTTGAGCTCGATGCGCATCGTGGACGGTTCGCGGTAGTAGAGGAACGTCTGCTCGCCGATGCCGTGGATGGACGGGCCGTACTCGATCGGGATGTCGTGCTCCATGAGCGTGTCGGCGGCGATCAGCAGCTCTTCGTAGGTGTCGACCCAGAACGCGTAGTGGTTGACACGGCCGGCACGGGTCGAGCCGTCGAGCACGACGCCGAGGTCGTGCGACTTCTCGTTGGTCGTGAGCACGGAGAACACCGAGATCGGCGCCTCATCGAGAACGGTGCGCGCCATGATGCGGAAGCCGAGGACCTTGTTGTACCACTGGGCGAATCCGTCGACGTCGCTGGTGGCGATGGTGACGTGGTCGAGCTGGCGCGGTGCGCCGGCGATCTTGCTGCGCTTCTCGGGTCGGTCCGGGTAGATGGATGCGGTCTGCCCACCGGCGCGGTGACGCTCCACATCCCAGTGCAGAGTCATGCGGTGGCCCCAGGGGCCGACGAACCGCAGCGCGCGCCCGACCTTGTGGCCGTCGAACCACTCGACCTCGACGCCTTCGGCTTCGAGCCGCTTGGCGGCCTCTTCGAGTGCCTCCGCACTCGAGGTGCGCCAGGCCATCGTCTCGAGCGAGGGCTCGTCACCCGGAACGACCACGACGCTGTACGCGTAGTAGTCGCCCCAGCAGCGGAGGTAGACGCGACCGTCGACGCGGTCGACCTCGGTCAGGCCCACGTGCGTCTTGTAGAACTCCACCGACGCCTCGACATCGGGGGCAGTGATCTCCACGTATGAGAGGTGGGAGAGGAGCTTGATCATCTTCGATCCTTTCGGTGCAGCAATCGGGTGCGTGATTCCACTGTGGCGGGCCCAATGTCATAAGTGAACCCGAAACTGACTATGTCCGGAATCACTGTCGTTTATATATGGGCCGGGCGCACGGCGCGGCGACCGTGCGCCCGGCCGGCGGGATCAGTCGACGAATCCGAGGTCGCGGACGTCGACGATCTCACCTTCGGGCTGCCAGCTCACACCGTCGAACTTGTTGAGCTCGAACTGGAACACGATGCGACCGAACGGACCCGAGTCGAAGTCGATGCCGGGCAGCGTCAACGGGTTCTCGAAGTCGGAGAACGAGTCCCATGCAGCCACGAAACCTTCGGCATCGAGGGTGTCCGCCTGCTCGAGTGCGCCGACGATCGCCGCGGCCATCCCATAGCCGCTGAAGGCCAGCGAGTCGCCGATCTCCTTCTCGTGACCGGCCTCGGTCATCGCTGCCGCATAGGCCTTGTAGCGCTCGTCATCGGCGAAGCGCGGGTCGGACGGATCCATGTACCACTTGTAGGCGTAAGCCCCCGCGACGGCGGGAGGACTGGCCTGATAGATCGCCGCCGTGAAGTCCGACGTCGTCGAGCCGAGCATGAGCGTGGGCTTCCAGCCGATCTGGTGGATGTAGCCCAGGAGCGCGCCCACCGTGGGAGCGCCGATGTTGATGATGAGCGTGTCGACGCCGGCGGCCTGGAACTGGCTGACCTGAGCGCTCAAGTCGGCGGTGCCCGGAGCCACCAGCGCCTGCTCTGCCGGCACGATGCCGCCGGCGGCGAGGCCGGCGAGATGGCTCTCGCTCAGGTCGTTGTTGAATCCGACGTAGGCGACCTTGGCGTCGGGGTTCTGCTCGGTGATCCACTCCGCCTGGAGCTGACCTTCCCAGGCCACGTCCGGCCAGAAGGCGCGCTGCAGCGGGTACTCCTCGACGTCGCCGAGCGGGCTGTTGGCCGCGAGCGAGACGCCGGCGACACCCTTCTGGCGCAGGTAGTCGCGACCGGCGAGTGAGATGCCGCCGAAGTTCGCGACGAGCATCGCGCCGTCCTTCTCCACGAACTTGCGCTGGTTCTCGACCAGGCGTGCCGGGTCGTAGGCGTCATCGGCGGTCACGAGTTCGATCGGGTGCCCGTTGACACCACCGGCGTCGTTGACGCCTTCGATGTAGGTCTCGAAGCCGGCGAGGCCGGGCGCGACCGAACCGGCCGGTCCGCTCTGCGGCCAGCTGGCGCCGATGACGATCGGGGTGGTGTCCTTAGCCGGGTCGTCGGCATCGGCGGGACCGGGGTCGGCGCTGCGCGCGGTGCAGGCGGTCAGCGCGAGGGCGGTGACACCGAGCAGGGCCACTGCAGACAGGGCGCCGCGACGAGTGGAATTCATCATTGAGTCTCCTCTTGGTTGCGTGTTTCGGGTTGGGGATCAGGCGACGCTGCGGCCCGTGTGAGCCAGAGCGAGCGGTAGAAGCGGGTGACGACGCTGGCGACGCCGCCGGGTGCGACGATGATGCACAGACCCAGCACGATCGCGAAGATCAGCTGCGCGAGGTAGGCGGAGGTGTCTCCGGGCACCGCCTCGCTGAACCAGGTGGGCAGGTAGACGATCACGGCGGCGCCGACGATGGCTCCCCACCACGACCGGCTGCCGCCGACCACCGAGGCGACCAGCACGGTGATCGAGAACACGAGCGGGTACGACTCGGGGACCACCAGCCCCAGCACGAACGCGTACAGCGCACCGCCGAGTCCTGCGACGGCCGAGCTGATCACGAAGACCGCGAGCTTGAGCCGGTCGGCGTTGACACCCATCGAGGACGCGAGGATCGGGGCCGTACGCACCGCCGCCAGCGCGCGTTCCGTGCGGCCGGACACGATGGCGGCCAACCCGCCTACGCAGATGAGCAGGGCCAGAAGGATGACGAGATAGGCCCACTGCGCGTCGGTCAGGCTCTCGGTCGGCGACGTCAGCCCGGCACCGCTGAGGGTGATGCCGGACTGGCCCCCCGTGAAGTCGGAGAACCGGTACAGCAGGATCGGGAACAGCGCCGCGATCACGATCGTGAGCAGGGCGAGGTTGAAACCGCCCAGCCGCACCCCGGGCAGACCGATGATCACACCCAGAACGGTGCTTACGACGACGGCGCCGAGGACGGCGAGTCCGATCGGCCATTCGAGGTAGCGCAGGAGCATCATCGCGGCGTAACCGCCGACCCCGAAGATCGCGCCCTGGCCCAGGCTGACCTGACCGGAGAAGCCCATCAGCAGATTGAGGCTGAGGACGCCGATGGCCACGGCGAGCACGCGGCTCATCGCGAACAGGTCGTAGTCGGTCACCAGGAACGGGATGCTGATCGCGACGACGATCGCCACAGCCGCGATCGCACGAGGGATCCAGGTACGCAGTGTGCCGATCATGCGCGCACCGTGCTCTCACGTCCGAGCAGACCCGCCGGTCGCCACATCACCACCGCGATCACGACCGCGAACGCCAGGAGGACGTTGAGGTCGCCCCCGAGCCCGGGGACGTAACGTCCGCCGAGGGCGGAGAGGATGCCGATCAGCACGCCGCCGATGACCACCCCGACCCGGCTGCTGATGCCGCCGAGGTTGGTCGCGGCCAGCGCCATGAGCAGCGGAACGGTCATCATCGCCGGCGACAGCCCCAGCGACGGCGCAGCCACGACACCGGCGACCGTGCCCACGCCGCTGGCGACCGCCCAGCCGCCGGCCAGCCACAGTCCGCCCGAGAGTCCCAGCAGGGCCGCGGACGCCTGGTTCTGAGCGACGGCGCGCAAGCGCAGGCCGAACGTGGTCCGGGTGAACACGAAGGCCATCAGCCCCATCGCGAGCGCGACCAGCACGACGCCGGCCACCTGCTGGCTCGTGAGTCGCAGCCCGCCGAACTGCACCACCCAGGTGCCCAGCAGCGGCGGGAACCGGCGCGGGTCGGTGCCCCAGATCATGCTGATGACTGCGCCGATGCCCAGCAGCAGCGTGACCCCCAGCGTGGTCAACGCCGTCTGGTTCTTGCGGTCGACCCAGCGGACGACGAAGTAGTAGATCGCCGCGCCGACGGCCGCCGAGATGAGGACCGCGACGATGATCGCCAGCCATAGCGGCAGCCCCCACTGCAGCGCCGAATACGCGATGTACGCGGCCAGCAGCGCCATCTCACCCTGGGCGAGGTTGAGCATGCCGGTGCCTTGGAAGATGACGCTCAGGGCGAGAGCGAGTGCGGCATAGACCACGCCCGTCATGAACCCGTCGAGCGCGATCTGGGTGAACTCGATCATGCCGACTCCTTCCCGTGGTCGGTGGCCGGCGACGTGGCACCGAGATAGTGGGCGTGCAGCGCGTCGGTCGAGTGGAAGTCGGCGACCGGGCCTTCCTGGGCGATCCGCCCTCGGCTGAGGAGCACGGCGCGATCGGCGACGGTGAGCGACAGCCGCGCGTTCTGCTCGGCGAGCAGGATGGTGAGTTCCCACTCGTCCCGCAACGCCGTGAACTGCGAGAACAGCTCCTGCGTAGTCAGCGGCGCGAGGCCCAGCGAGGGCTCATCGACCAAGAGCAGTCGCGGCCGCGCCAGCAACGCCCGCGCCACGGCGAGCATCTGGGCCTGACCTCCCGAAAGCGCTCCGGCAGGCCGCCGCCGGAACTCTTCGAGAATGGGGAACGAGCGGAAGACCCGCCGCAGGTCGCCGGCCGCGTCCGAGCGCCGCGCAGCCGGGCGGGCAAGGCTGCCGAGGCGCAGGTTCTCCTCGACGGTGAAGTCGGTGAAGGTGCCGCGCCCCTCGGGGACGTGGCCGATTCCCAGCCGCGCGATCTGCGGCGTGCGCAGGTGCGCGATGTCGGTGCCCGCGAACGTGCGCGCGCCCTTGACGGCGATCGTGCGGCTGATCGCGCGCAGCAGGGAGGTCTTGCCCGCGCCGTTGGGGCCGAGGACGGCGACGATGCTCCCCTCGTCGACGTCGAGATCGAGGCCGTGCAGCACCTCGACCTTGCCGTACGCGGCGGTGAGGCCGCGGAGTGTCAGCAGGCTCATGCCGCCTCCGCCTCCGTTCCCAGATAGGCCGCGATCACGGCGGGGTTCTTCTGAATCTCGGCGGCGTCACCCACGGCCAGAAGCCGGCCGGCATCGAGCACCGCGATCGTGGCGGCGTAGCGCATCACCAGTGCGACGTCATGCTCGACGAGCACGCACGTCATCCCCGTCTCGGCACCGTGGGCGACGACGAGGTCCATGAGCGCGTCCGCCTCCTGCTCGGTCAGGCCGGCAGCCGGCTCGTCGAGCATGAGCAGTCGCGGGCGGGCGACGAGGGCACGCGCGATCTCGATCCGCCGCCGATCGCCGTGCGCGAGGGCGCCCGCCGGGGTCGACAGGTGCGCGGCGAGGCCGACACGTTCGATGACATCGATCGCCGCGTCGCGGGCGGCGCGTTCTTCGCGGCGGGCGCGCGGCGCGGTGAACAGCGGCGCGAACAGCCCGGCGCGGGTGCGCGTGTGACCGCCGAGCATCACATTGGTGAGGACGTCTTGGTCGTCCATCAGCAGCGGGGTCTGGAAGGTGCGCGCAATGCCCGCGGCCGCGCGGCGGAATGCCCGCATCCCATCAAGGGCCATTCCTTCGAGGGCGATGGACCCCTCGTGCCGGTAGATCCCGCTGACGCAGTTGAACAGCGTGGTCTTTCCCGCCCCGTTCGGACCGATCACCGCACTGACGCCACCGCGCGGAACATCGAAGGTCACCGAGTCGAGGGCGCGCACCCCGCGGAAGCCGACGCCGACATCCGTCAGTCGGAGCGCCGGGGAAGACGATGTGCTCATCGCGAACTCCTTCGTTCTCGATCCATGACACCCAACCCACGAACATCACGAAAGATGAGTTTCGTTATTACGGTCATAGATAATGCTGATAACCGCCGCCCACCCGCGGTCGCCACCGTCTCCCGGGAAGGAGCCGCCCATGTCTGCGCACGCACCGTTGTCGCGCCTCGACCTGAACCTGCTGGTCGCCCTCGATGCCTTGCTCACCGAACGCAGCGTCACTCGCGCGGCCGAGCGGCTGCATCTGAGCCAGCCGGCATTGTCGGCATCGCTCGCGCGCCTGCGCACGCATTTCGACGACGTCCTGCTGGTGCGTCGCGGCAACAGCTACGAACTGACGCCGCTCGCGGTTCGTCTGACCGATCGCGCCGCCGTCGCCCTCGACATGGCCCGGCGCGTGTTCGAGAGCCAGAGCGAATGGTCGCCCGCATCGTCCATACGCGAGTTCTCGATCTTCGGATCGGACTACGGCTTCGCCACCACCGGGCAGACGGTGTCGCGTGCCGCGTCAGCGGTGGCGCCGGACGTCAAGTTCCGCTTCATGCTGCACTCGCCGCAGATCATCGATGATGTCGAGACCCACCTGCGGTTCGTGGACGGCCTGCTCCTGCCGCACGGCTTCGTGACGAACATGCCGCACATCGATCTGTGGCATGACCGATGGGTGGTCATCGCCGCCGATGACAACCCCGCTGTGCGCGAGGGACTGACGATGGAGACGATGGCACGGTCGCCGTGGGTGTTCACCTATCAGTCCCGCACGGCGTTCACCTCGGCGAGCCGACAGCTGCAGGTGCTGGGACTCGAGCCGCGGGTGGAGGCCGTGGTCGAGAGCTTCCTGGGCCTCGCGTCGTTCGTGGCCGGCACCGGCCGCCTCGCACTCGTTCAGGCGGGACTGCTCCGCCACCTGGGCGACGAGGGCGGCATCCGGGTTCTCGAGCCCCCGTTCGACGCCACCTCGATCATCAACGCCCTGTGGTGGCATCCGATCCACACGCACGATCCGGAGCACGCGTGGATGCGGCAGCTGTTCCAGGCGACCACCGCCCCCTACGAATAGGGCTGAGCCCCACGCCGCAGCTCACGCGACGGGCAGTTCGACCCCGTCATCCACCACCCGGTCGCGCCGCTTCGGACGCGCCCACCGCGCGGGCGTGTGCGGACCGTCCCACACCTGCACGATGCCCCACGCCACGGCGGTGATCGGCACGGCCAGCACGGCCCCGATGATGCCCGACAGCACGGTGCCGACCGTCAGAGCGATCAGCACGACGAAGGCATGCAGCTTCATCGACCGCCCCATCAGCACCGGCTGCAGGAGGTTGCCCTCGAGCTGATTCACGAGCACGACCACGCCCACGACGATGAGCGCGACGACCCAGCCATGCGCGACGAGCGCCACCAGTGCGGCCAGGAACCCCGCCAGGGTCGCCCCGACGATCGGGATGAACGCGAGCAGGAACACCAGCACGGCCAGCGGCACGGCCAGAGGAACCTGCAGAATGAGCAGACCGATGAGGATGCCGATGGCATCCACCGCCGCAACCGTCGCCGTGCCCCTGACATAGGACCCGAGCGTCGATACCGTCTTCTCGCCGATGCGCACCGCACGCTCGTAGTTCGCGCCGCGGAACGGCCGCAGCAGGAAAGCCCACATCTGCGGTCCGTCCTTCAAGAAGAAGAACAGCATGACGACCATGAGCACCATGCCGGTCACGAAGTTCGCCACCGCGCTGACCCCGGCGATCGCGCCCGATCCGAACTGCGCACTCGTGACGAAGTCACCCAGAGCGGCGAGCCACTCATCGAGCTGCGCCTGGTCGATCTGGAACGGCAGCGTGTTCACCCATGCCAGCAGATCTTGGAACCCCTGCTCAGCCTGCGTGTACAGCTCATCCCATTGATCGCGCACGGCCCAGACGATGAGCCACGAGACAGCGCCCAGGATGACGAAGATCGCCAGCAGCGCGAGCAGCGTCGCGGGCAGTGCCGGGACGCCCCGCCGCCGCATCCACGACATCACCGGCGCGAAGGCCGAGGCGAGGATCAGCGCGATCACCAGAGGGATCGTCACGACGGTCACCTGCTGGATGCCGATGACCACCGCCGCGGCGATCGCGACGACGATCATCACCTGCAGCGCGCGGATGGCCAGAGTCCCCAGCCCGTCGGCCCACAGGCTCCACGGCCTGCCGGGCGCGTCGACGCGGAGCGGCGTGCCACCGCTGTCGAGCCGGACGGTCTTGGGTGTTGAGTTGAACAATCCCATGGGTATGACGCTAGACGACGGATGCCGCACGACAACGACGCGACGGCGAGGGGATGCTGGCGCGCGGCGCCGCGACGGCGAGCGGATGCCAGGTGCGGTGCCACGACGGCGAGGGGATGCCAGGTGCGGTGCCACGACGGCGAGGGGATGCCAGGGCGACACCACGAACGGCGAGCGGATGCCGGGTGCGCTGCCTGACGCCGTCCGCTGCGCGGCGCGACCAGATGGTCAGACGCGCGAGCGCACCCACGCGGTGAACGCATCGACCCCGTCGATCACCGCGGAGTAGCGCAGCGAGTGGAACAGGTCGAACGAGTGCTGGCCGCCGGGCAGCTCTGCGTACACGACAGGGTTCGGCGACCCGGCGCGCAGGTGGGCGACGGCGCGGCGGGCGGTCTCGACGTACGCGATCGTGTCCTTCTCGCCGTGCGCGATGAACAGCGGCGGGGCGACCGCGGCGGAATGGCCCAGCGGCCCGAACTCGGAGTCGGCGCCACCCAGCTCGAAGTATCCGCCGTACCAGCCGTAGAGGCTGACGACGGCCGACACCGACGTATCGGCGCCTTCGAAGCCCGGCTGGTGGCGCGGGTCGTTCGGGGTGAGGGCCGCGATGGTCGACAGGTGACCGCCCGCCGACCCGCCCGCGAGGACGATCATCGCCGGATCGATACCCAGCTCGTCGGCGTGGGCACGCACCCAGGCGATGACCCGCTTCGCGTCGGAGAGGTGCTCGGCGAAGCCGGCGTGCGGGCGCAGGCGGTAGTTCGCGCTGATGGTGACCCAGCCGCGCCGTGCGAGGTGGAACAGCAGTGCCCGCGACTCGAAGCTCTTGAAGCCCACCGAATAGGCGCCGCCGTGGAAGTACACGAGCACAGGCGCTTTCTCCGACGTGCTCCCGTGGCACCGGTACAGGTCGAGCAGGTGGGCGCGGCCGGCCGGTCCGTACGGAAGGTTGTGGCGCCGTTCGACGCTGCGCGGCCGGAAGACAAAGGTGAGAAGGATGCGGCCCAGCGGCGGTCGGGTGCGCAGTCCGTCGCGCAGCGAAGGCTCGATCTCGTCGCGCCAGTCCGCACCCAACGCGGCATCGAGGCTACGGGCGATGAACGGGCGCGCCGCCGCGCCACGGGCGGCGATGACGACGAGCGCACCCACAAGCACCGCGGTCAGAGCGAGCATCAGCCAGGCTGCGGGGGTGACCAGCGGATGTTCGATGAACGTGGCGGTCGCCGAGATCAGCACGATGGCCACGAACAGGAACGGCGCTTCGTTGTATGCGGCGGCCACGCGATATGCCAGTCCGCCGAGCCAGTACGGCCGACGCGGCGCCCAGAGGGTGAGCCCGACGAGGGCGCCCTGGATCGCGAGGCCGATGAGGTAGCCGTAGGACACGGGTGGCCACGCTACGACCCGCGCCGCCCGCTGTCCACCCCGCCCGCGCCCTCACCCCCGCCGAGCCGCCGCGCTCTCCCGGCCCACCCCTCCGCCGAGCCGCCTACCTTCATACGAGCCGCCTACCTGTGGACCGTACAAACGTGGGCGGCTCGTACGCACCTGGGCGGCTCGCACACGAACGCAGGGCCGTCCGCCCACCCGCGCCCACCGCCGCGCCCACCGCTCCGCCCGGCCCTCTCCTCCGCCGAGCCGCCTACCTCTGTACGAGCCGCCTACCTCTGGACCGTACAAACGTGGGCGGCTCGTACACACCTGGACGGCTCGCGCACGAACGCAGGGCGAACGCAGCGGCGCGCTCAGCGACCGTGGAACACGGGGGCGCGTTTGGCCTGGAATGCTGCAAAACCCTCGCGGTAGTCATCGGTGTCGCACAGGGCCGCCTGCGCCGCGTTCTCGGCATCCATCGATCGCCACAGGCCCAGTCGTTCGTCGCGCAGCTGGGCGATGAGCTGCTTGCTCGCGAGGAAGGCGGCCGTCGCCCCGGCGGCCGCCGCGGTGGCGGCCGCGACGGTGGCCTCACCCACCTCGTCGGCGGAGAAGACCTGCGAGAAGAGTCCGGATTGCACGGCCTCGGCACCGGTCATGAGCCGTCCGGTGTAGATGAGGTCGAGCGTCTTGTGCGCGCCGAGCCGCTCGTAGAACAGGGCATGGCCGCCCGAGTCGAGAGTGGCGCCCAGCGCCGCGAACGGCGACCCGATCTTGGCGTTCTCAGCCACGTAGACGACATCGGTCGCGATGAGCAGGCCGAGCCCGACTCCCAGGCACGCGCCGTGCGCGGCGGCGAAGGTCGGAGCGGGGAACGACGCCATGCGCTGCAGCACCGGCGTGACGAGTCCGTCGAGGTAGCCCGACACGTCGTCGTGGCTCGGATCGACGCCCGAGATGTCGCGTCCCGCGCAGAACGCTCGGCCCTCACCGCGCAGCACGAGCGCACGGACGCCTGCCGATTCGGCCTCGCCGTACGCGTCGCCCAGGTCGCGTACCGCCTGTTCGTCGAGCGCGTTGAGCTTGTCGGGGCGCGCGAGCGTGATGTGGGCGACATCGTCGCGGATGTGAAGCTCGATCATGCGGACTCCTAGACGTCGTAGTCGACCGACACCGCGTCGGTGGTCGGGTGTGACTGGCAGGTGAGGATGTAGCCGTTCTCGAGCTCGTCGGGCTCGAGCGCGTAGTTCTCGGTCATGGTTACCGACCCGCTCACCAGGCGGGCACGGCACGTGCCGCACACTCCCCCGGCGCACGCGAACGGCACGTCGGGTCGCACTCGCAGCGCCGCGGTAAGGATCGATTCGTGCGCGTCGACCGGGCTGGCCACACGCGACGACTGCCCGTCGAGCGCGAAGTCGATCGTGACCACCTCGGCGTCGGGCCGCGCCGCGACCGGCCGGGACCCCGACGGCGGGGTGTTCTCTCCGGTCGTGAACAGCTCGTATCGCACATGCTCGCGCGACACCCCGACGTCGGCCAGCACGTCGCGGCACAGCTGCACGAGCTCGAGCGGCCCGCACAGGAACCACTCGTCGATCGTCTCGGGCAGCACGAGCGCATCGAGGATCGTGCGCAGCTTCTGCTCGTCGATGCGCCCCGACAGCACCGGCGCCGAGCGCTGCTCGCGCGAGAGCACGTGGTGCAGCGCCAGACGCGTCGGATAGCGGTCCTTCAAGTCGGCGAGCTCTTCGACGAACATCACGTCGACGGTCGACCGGTTCGTGTAGACGAGGGTGAATCGTGATGTCTCTGACCTCGCCAGAACAGTGGATGCCAGGGCCATCAGGGGTGTGATGCCCGAACCTGCCGCGATCCCCGCCACGTGGGCGCCGTCCAATGCGGCCAGCGTGGAGGTGAAGGTGCCCTGCGGGCTCATCACATCGAGCCGATCCCCGGCCTGCAGTCCCGCCTGCGCCCAGCTCGAGAACGCACCGCCCGCGTCGCGCTTGATCGCGATCGAAATCGAGCCCGGCTGCGGTGGGCGGCACAGCGAGTACGACCGGCGCAGCTCGCGGCCGGCGAGGGTCGTGCGCACGGCGACGTGCTGACCGGGCAGGTAGTCGTATTCCCCCTGCAGCGCCGCAGGAACCGCGAAGGTCACCTCGATCGCATCGTCCGTGAGCGGCCGTACGTCCCGGACCACGAGGGAGTGGAAACGGGTGCGCCGGCGACCGGGAGCCGTGGGCCCGCCGACCGCGCTGCGCAGGAACGCGTCGGCGATCGGCGCGGCGTCGGCACCGGTCGCATCGGCGCCGGTTGGCACGGCGTCGGAGC
>JAEXHA010000106.1 GCA_023450335.1 Actinomycetes bacterium
TCCCTGGCGCGAACGGCTGCGCGCGCTGCCTGTGTTCGGCCCGGCGCTGCCCCGTTTCACGCCCGAAGCCGCGCCGGACGATCCGCGCGACCTGTTCCAAGGATGGCTGGAGGAGGCCATCGGCGCCGGGATCAGCGCCCCGCATGCCGCGACGCTGTCGACCGCGAGCGCAGACGGGGAGGTCAGTGGCCGCACGCTGATCCTCAAGGACGTCGATGAGCGCGGCTGGTGGTTCGCGACCCGCACTGACGGCCGGAAGGCGGTCGACCTGCGCGAGAACCCGCGTGCGGCGATGACATTCTTCTGGCGCGGGCAGGGACGGCAGGTGCGATTGGCGGGCACGGTCATCGATGCCGGCCGCGAAGCAGCTGCCGCGGACTTCCGTGCGCGGCCCGTGCACTCGCGCGCCGCCGCCATCGTGGGCACGCAGAGCGCCGCGCTCGAATCGCGCGCGGCGTACGCGACGGCTTTCGCCGCCGCCGAAGCCGATGTCCTCGCCCACCCCGACCGCACCCCGGAGACGTGGGCCGCCTTCATCGTGCAGGCGGTCGAGATCGAGTTCTGGTCGACGACGCCCGACGCCGGGCACATCCGCCTCGCCTACCGCCGTGACGGCGAGCACGCCCCGTGGCGCCGCGGCCTATTGTGGCCGTGAGCGGCGCCGCGTCCACTGTACGAAGACACACAGCGCGACCGTGAGCACACCCCACACCGCGCACGCGGGCGGCAAGACGAGGTAGGCCAGGTGCGGCGGGGTCCACGTCGCCGTGAACGGGCCGCGCGCCGCCCACCCCACCAGCCACGCCGCCAGCAGGATCAGCGGCAACGCCAGCCACCACGCCACCCGCACCCAACCGGGCAGGACGCGAGTGAAGGATGCCGGGGTGCGGCGTACCAGCCACACCAGCGCCCACGCGGCGATGACGACCAGCCCACCCACGCTCGACGCGTACTGCAGCCACTTGTAGCCCGGCAGCGGTCCCCACGACGCGGCCAGGCCCGGAATCAACTCGAGGCCCCAACGTCCCTCGTGCGTGAAGGCGTCCCAGGCGATGTGCGACAGGACGCCCAGCAGCAGCGATGCTGCCAGCAGCACCGCGAACAGGCCGCTGTCTTGCCGGAGGCGGCGGCTGTCGCCGGCGCGCGGACGGTGCAGCGTGGCCACGATGCCCAGGCCCGTGGCATCCCATTCGGCGGGCAGCCGCGCCGAGAGCCAGCCCGGGCCGAGTTCGCGCACGGCCGGACGCAGCACGACCCACCACACCAGCAGCAGGCCGAGCGCCACCAGCGCGGTGAGAGTCGCGTTGGCGTGGGTCAGCGCGTAGGTCAGCGGCGTGCCGCGGACGAACAGCGGCAGATCGGGTGCCATCGCACCGACGGCGATCGCCGCCGGGATCAGCGGCGTGCGTACGAACGGCAGCGCGACGACGGCGTGGCTGGGCGTGAACGGCACAGGTCACCCTCGCAGCGGTCGGTCCCGCCGTGGCGGGGTCACTGCCCTGCGACGAACAGTCCGGCGAGGGTCTTCTTGCCGCGGCGCAGCACCGAGACGCCGCCGGGCAGTGCACCGGTCACCGTCGCGGTGTCGTCGGTGACCTTGACGCCATCCAGCGAGACACCCCCCTGTCCGATCGCGCGGCGCGCGTCGCTCAGGCTGGCGGACAGCCCGGTGTCGACGAGGGCCTGCACGACCGAGGCACCGGCATCCACCTGCGCGTTCGGGAGCTCTTCGAGCGCCGTGCGCAGCGTCGCCGCATCGAGCGCCGTCAGATCGCCCTGCCCGAACAATGCCTCGGAGGCTGCGATGACCGCGGCTGTCGCCTCGGGACCGTGCACGGTCGTGGTCACTTCGAGGGCGAGGCGCTTCTGCGCGGCGCGGCGGAACGGCTCGTCGGCCACGAGCTGCGCGTACTGCTCGATCTCGGCGCGCGTGAGGAAGGTGAAGACCTTCAGGCGGGAGATCACATCGGCATCGTCGGTGTTGAGCCAGAACTGGTACATCCGGTACGGGCTGCACATGGCAGGGTCGAGCCAGATCGCGTTGCCTTCGCTCTTGCCGAACTTCGTACCGTCACTGTTGGTGATCAGCGGCGTGCCGATGGCGTGGGCCGAGACGCCCTCGACGCGGTGGACGAGGTCGGTGCCACTGGTGAGGTTGCCCCACTGGTCGCTGCCACCGGTCTGCAGCACGCAGTCGTACTCGCGGTACAGCTCGAGGAAGTCCAGGCCCTGCAGGATCTGATAGCTGAACTCGGTGTAGCTGATGCCGGCATCCGAGTTCAGGCGCGCGGCGACGGCGTCCTTCTTGAGCATCGTGCCCACGCGGTAGTGCTTGCCGATCTCACGCAGGAAGTCGATCGCGCTCAGCGGCGCGGTCCAGTCGAGGTTGTTGACCATGCGCGCGGCGTTGTCGCCCTCGAAGCTGAGGAACCGCTCGACCTGCGAACGGAGGGCTCCCACCCACTCGGCCACGGTGTCCTTCGTGTTGAGGGTGCGCTCGGCCGAGGGTCGCGGGTCGCCGATGAGCCCGGTCGAGCCGCCGACCAGCCCGAGCGGCTTGTGGCCGGCGAGCTGGAGGCGACGCAGCAGGAGAAGCTGCACGAGGTTGCCCAGGTGCAGGCTCGGCGCGGTCGGATCGAACCCGCAGTAGTACGTGATCGGCTCGCCGCCCAGCAGCGCGCGCAGCGCCGCCTCGTCCGTGGACACGTGCACCAGGCCACGCCAGACGATCTCATCCCACACGTTCTCGAAGGTGGGATCGTTGGCGGGCGTCAGGGCACTCGCGGTGGCGCTCACGACGGGTTCAGACACGCGCTCCAGGCTATCAGCGGGCGAGTGGATGCCGCGGCGCGGCGCCGCTCGGCCACGGCGGCGCGTCGGGCAGTGGCGGCGTCCGGGTGCGCGGCGTCGACGTCATGCGGGTGCATCCAGACGCGCCAGCTGTTCCGGGGTCAGCTCGAGCTGCATGGCGTCGAGCGCACTGTCGAGCTGGGCCACCGTGCTGGCGCCGAGGATCGGACGGATGCCGTGAGCCACCAGCCAGGACAGGACCACCTGCCCGCGGGCGGCACCGGTCTCGGCCGCGACGCTCTCCAGCGCGGCGAGTCTGCGCGTCGTCCCGGGGTGCTCGTACACCTCGTCGATGCGCTTGCGGGGATTGTCGTATGCGCCGGACAGCAAGGGCGTGTACGCCCACACCTCGAAGCCGTGCACCTCGGCGTAGTCGCGCTGCTCGTTGTCGTAGAGTCCGAACCGGTGGGAGACGCCGGCCGGCAGGGTCTCGGGGCGCGCGCGCAGGTAGGTGCTGTTGAGCTGGAACGCGTCGATCGGCATCGGGCCGCCGGCGAGCGCGCGTGCCCGCGCCCGCTCGACGAGCCATGCCGGATGATTCGATGCGCCGACGCGGCGCACGGCACCGGAGGCGGTGAGCTCGGCGAGCGCGTCGACGGTCTGTTCGATGGGGGTGGTCCGGTCCTCCATGTGCAGCCACAGCATGTCGACGGCGTCGACGCCGAGCCGTTCGAGACTGCCGGCGAAGGAGCCACGCACGGATCGGGCGGTGAGCCCGGAGCGTCGGGCGGGGAATGATCCCGGCCACGCGGGCTCGGCTCCCAGTTTCGTGGAGAGACGGACACGGTCGCGGATGCCGGGGCGCGCGGCGAGCCAGCGTCCGATCACGCGCTCGGAGTCTCCGCCGTGGCCGGAGTCACTCAGCCGGAAGGCGTAGTTGTCGGCGGTGTCGATCCAGACTCCGCCGCGCTCGACGAAGCGATCGAGCAGGGCGAAGGAGTCGTCCTCGTCGAGCAGGGTGCCCATAACCATCGCCCCGCGAACTCCAGGTTGCAGGGTGGTGGCATGACGACCGACATGACTGCCGAGATGCGCCCGTCCCCGCTCGTCCTCGCTGCTCGAGGAGCACGCCCACGCCGTGCAACGCGACATCGACGCGCTCATCGCACAGCGCGAGCGCCTCACCGAGAAGATCGCGTGGTACCACCAGGAGATGGCGAACACTGCCGGCTGAGCCGGTGACGCGCACTGTCCCCGGCCACGGTGTCGCGCCCGTGAGGCGTCGGATCGGCGTGCCACACTGGCGCAATGGTGCTGAACCCTGATGTCCTGCTCACGGCGATGCTGTCGATCTTCTTGTTCCTGGCGCTGTGCGGGGTACTGGTGCTGGCGATCGTGAACCTGCGCACGCCGACGACGGTCCCCCTCGCGGTCGCCGCGGGGCTGCTCGTGCTCGCCACGACCGTCACGGCCATCGCGCCGGTGAACATCACGGCCATCATGGGGCTCATCGTCGCCGTGCTCGCGATCACCGTCGCGGTGGTCGGCGGCAATCCGGTCACGCGGCGCGCGCTGGCGTTGGCCACGGGCGGTCGGGTGCGCGAGACGGCGGACGGCGGCATCCTGCTGCCTACGCCACGCCGCGATGATGACCCGAGCGAGATGGAGCCCCTGATGCGCGGCGGCACCACGATCGGGTACCTGGAGCGGCTGGCGGTGACCATCGGCATCATCGCGGGGTTCCCCGAGGCGATCGCGGTCGTGGTGGCCGTCAAGGGCATCGGCCGGTTCTCAGAGCTGGCGACGTCGGAGGCACGGGAGCGCTTCATCATCGGCACGCTGGCCAGCCTGGTGTGGGCGTGCATCGCCGGCGCGCTGGCGCGACTCGCAATCTGGTGAGGCCGGTCAGCCGCGCAGCTGGCGGAACCCCTCGACGACCGCCGAGGCGCCGCCTGAGGCGAGGGCCTGCGAGACCGCCGACTGGGTGATGCCCTCCTCGGCGGCAAGGTCGCGCTGGGTGCGCCCCAGGCACCGGCCGTAGGTGAGACGCCGGGTCCGCTCGCTCATGGCGACGACGAGCTCGTCGCGTGCCAGCAGATAGGCGTTCGCGCGGCGCACGGCCTCGTGGATGCGGTCGGGCGATGCGGCGGCGGCCGCGACCCAGGTGCGCGCATTCGGCGCGCGGCGCTGCTGCAGGTCGTGCAGATGCTCGATCGCCTCGCGCGCCGCCCACCACCCCGGCCCCTCAGGGATGTCGCCGCTCACGGCGGGGATGGTGCCGATCTCGCCCATCCCCAGTCCGAACCGGCACTCCACGCCCTCGGGCAGGGCGAGCTGCAGCAGCAGGAGCGCGGCCAGCGCCTCGTCGAGCCCCGGATACACCGCCTGCTGCTCGTCACCCACCGTGGGTCGCAGCGGCCGTACCGCGAGCGGCAGGTCCTGTTCGACCCGCGCGATGGCATCGTCGAGCGCCCGCTGCGCCGCGGCGCGATCGTCGAGGCGTCGCGAGCCGATGATGTCGGCGGTGACAGCGATGGCGTCGGCCCTGGCATCCATATGATCAGCGTATCACTGATGTTATAAACAGATAAGGTTCTGACTTATCTTTTCATCACAGAAGGTGTCTGCTGATCAGAGGCCGAGAGCGTGGGCGGCATTCTGTGCGCGGGCGGTGAGCTCTGCGCGCTGCTCGGTCACGCGCACCGGCGCGGTACCCCCGGTGCCGGCGCGGCTGGCGACGGAACCCTCGATCGTGAGGACTTCGCGCACCTCCGGGACAAGGTGGCTCGAGACCTCCGCCAGGAGCGCGTCACTGGCATCCTCGAGGCCGATCCCCCGTTGCTCGCATGCCTGCACGAGCGCGCCGGAGATCTCGTGGGCATCACGGAAAGGCACGCCGCGTTTGACGAGCCATTCGGCCACGTCGGTGGCCAGGGAGAAGCCTTCGGGGGCGAGGGCCGCCATACGGGCGACGTGGAAGCGCAGGGTCGCCACCATCCCGGCGAAGGCGGGAAGGACGACTTCGAGGGTGGTGACCGAATCGAAGATCGGTTCTTTGTCCTCTTGCAGGTCGCGGTTGTAGGCAACCGGCAGCGCCTTGAGCGTCGCGAGGAGCCCCGTGAGATTGCCGATGAGACGCCCGGCCTTGCCGCGGGCGAGTTCGGCGATGTCGGGGTTCTTCTTCTGCGGCATGATGCTCGAGCCGGTCGAATAGCCGTCGTCGAGGGTGACGAATCCGAACTCGCGGGTGTTCCAGATGATGATGTCTTCGGCGAACCGCGACAGGTCGACGCCGATCTGCGCGGCGATGAACGCGAACTCGGCCACGACGTCGCGGGCGGCAGTGCCGTCGAGCGAGTTCTCGGCGGGCCGATCGAAACCGAGCTCGGCGGCGACCAGCTGCGGGTCCAGGCCGAGGGTCGCGCCGGCCAGGGCTCCGCCGCCGTACGGCGAGACGCGGGCGCGGACCGCCCAGTCACGCAGCCGCTCGAGGTCGCGCACGAGCGGCCAGGCGTGGGCTTGGAGGTGGTGGGCGAGCAGGATCGGCTGGGCGTGCTGCAGGTGAGTGCGCCCCGGCATGATCGCCTCGGGGTGGGCCTCGGCCTGTGCCACGATGGCGTCGACGACCCGCAGGATGTCGCGGGCGATCACCCGGGCGTGGTCGAGCAGGTACATGCGCACGAGCGTCGCGATCTGGTCGTTGCGACTGCGGCCGGCGCGGAGCTTGCCGCCGAGTTCGGGACCGATCTCGGCGATCAGGGCCGCTTCGAGGGCGCCGTGGACGTCTTCGTCTTCGGGCTGGGCCACGAGGGACCCGTCCTGCACGCCGCGTGCCAGGGCGTCCAGCCCGCCGTGCATGCGCGCCTCCTCGTCTGCGGTGAGATACCCGGCGGCGGCGAGCGCCTTGGCGTGCGCGTGAGAACCGGCGAGGTCGTAGAGCGCGAGTGCCCAGTCGAAATGCGTGGACTTGCTCAGCGCCGCCAGTTCGGGCGACGGCCCGGTGGCGAATCGCGCGCCCCACAGTGCGCCTTCGTTCGTGCCGTGTGCGTCTGGTTCAGTCACCGGACCAGCCTAGCGTCGTGGTGCGGGGCGCCTGGCAGCGCGAACGTCCGAGCGCCAGCGGTGGCCCAACGCAGGCGGGCGCGGCTCAACGCGGGGCGAGAGTGCGGCAGGTCCACGCGGTGAAGCGTTCGAGAGGTCCGCGGCCCCACAGCAGCGCCCACGCCGTGCAGGCGATGAGCGTCACGATCGTGAAGGGCCAGAACGGGTCAAGCGCACGGATGCCGTTCAGGTCCCCCGGATCACCGAGCACCGCCGTGGCGATCACGGCCCATGCCACGAGCTGACCCACGTATGCGGTCAGCGGCATGGAGCCCACCGCACGCAGCGGCAGGGCCACCCAGCGCACGGGCGTGCGACACAGCAGCTGGCAGGCGGCGATGGTGGCCAGGGCGAAGCCGCCCGAGCCGATCATTTCGAGCAGCCCTCCGGAATGCGGACCGCTGGCCCACACCTGGGCGAGATAGGGATCCGCGGGCGCCGCGAACGTGGCATCCACGGCGGCCGCCAGCAGCGCGAGCGCCGCCCCCGCCAGCAGCAGCGACCACTGCGTGTCGGGGCGGCGCAGATCCGACCGGCCCGCGGCCAGCCCCGCCACGAGGAACGCCGCCCAGAGCGTGAACGGATAGTGCCAGCCGACGGCGAGCGCGATCGTGCCGCCGATCTCGCCGTCCCACAGGGGCAGCGCGCTCAGCACAGGCTGCACCCACGGCATGATCACCGCGATGGCGCCGGCGATGATCCACAGCGCGCGAGCGCGCAGGTGCACCAGCGGCAGGGCGATCAGGAACAGCACGGCATAGGCGGGGAGGATCACGAACACCGGCACTCCGGTGAGGATCAGCACGATCCCGAACACCCACAGCAGCAGGGCACGCACGGCGATGCGGCGGCGGGCCGTCGCCAGCCCGGTACGGCGCGGGCGCGCGCCGCCGGTGACGAGCGCGATCGACACACCCGCGAGCACGGCGAACAGAATCGACGAGCGCCCGTTGGCCAGGTCGATCCATGTGCCGGGGTCGGTGAGGACCAACGCCGGAAGCACCAGAAGGTGCGCGGCGAACATGCCCAGCACCGCGAGCCCGCGCGCCAGATCGACGCCCTGCAGCCGGTCGGGGCCGCTCAGTGCGCGACCGAGCATCAGCGGCTCACCACGGCGTCGGCGGGGACCCGGCGCACGACGTCGACCATGTCACGCAGTCTAGGGGCCGCGATCGCGATTCACCGATGGGCGGGTGAGCCCGGCTCACTGCTGCCGCAGCAGCCACACCAGCAGCGCCTTCTGCGCGTGCAGGCGGTTCTCGGCCTCGTCCCAGACCACTGACTGCGGCCCGTCGATGACCTCGGCGTCCACCTCGTACCCGCGGTCGGCGGGCAGGCAGTGGATGAAGATGGCGTCTTCGGCAGCTTGCGCCATGATCTCGGTGGTCACCTTGTACCCGCCGAGGTCGCGCAGACGCTGTGCCTTCTCCTCCTCCTTGCCCATCGACACCCACGTGTCGGTCACGACGACGTCGGCGCCGGCGGCGGCCTCGTTCGGGTCGGTGTACAGGGTCACCGACCCGCCTGTGGACTGCGCGATGCGGTCGGCATCGGCGACGACGTCCTCGCGCGGTGCGTACGCGGCCGGCGACGCGACCCGCACGTGCATGCCCGCGGTGACGCACGCGAGCACGTACGAGTGGCCCATGTTGCAGCGTCCGTCACCGAAGAACGCGAGGGTGAGGCCCTTCAGGTCTCCCTTGTGCTCGCGGATGGTCAGCAGGTCGGCCAGCAGCTGGCAGGGGTGGAAGTCGTCCGACAGCGCGTTGACCACCGGAACGGTGGTGCCCGCAGCCATCTGCTCGAGGCCCGCCTGCGCGTAGGTGCGCCAGACGATCGCGGCCACCTGACGCTCGAGCACGCGCGCGGTGTCGGCCGGGGTCTCCTTGCCGCCGAGCTGGCTGTTGGCCGTCGAGATGATCAGCGGCGAACCGCCCAGGTCGGCGATGCCGACGGCGAACGAGACGCGGGTGCGGGTGGACGACTTGTCGAAGATCACCGCGACCGTCTGCGGGCCCTCGAGGGGCTTGAGCTTCCAGCGATCCTTCTTCAGCGCGAGGGCGAGGTCGAGGATCTCGCCCTGCTCGGCGGTGGTCAGGTCGTCGTCGCGCAGCAGGTGGCGGGTCATGCGGGCTCCTGGGTCGTGGTCGTGTCGAGCATGAGCGCATCCTGGACGGTGTGCAGGGCGCGGCCGAACTTGTCTTGGAACTCATCGATCTCGACGTCGCCGATGGTCAGCGGCGGCGCGATGCGGATCGTCGAATCGTTCGCGGCGTTGACGATCAGCCCGTGCTGCTGCGCCGCGGCGACGACGGCACCGGCGACGGGATGCCGGAGTGCGACGCCGATCAGCAGGCCCATGCCCCGGCATCCCTCGACCAGGTCGGAGCCGATCGCCGCGACGGCCTCGCGGACCTGCGCGCCGCGCGTGGCGGCGGCGGTGACCAGGTCGGCGCGCTCGATCTCTTCGAGCACGGCGCCGGCCACGGCGGTGGCCAGGGCGTTGCCGCCGAAGGTCGAGCCGTGCGTGCCGGGGTAGAACAGCTCGCTCGCCGCGCCGAAGGTGATCAGCGCCCCGATCGGGAATCCGTTGCCGATGCCCTTGGCGACGGTGATCGCGTCGGGGGTGATGCCGGCGTGCTGGAAGGCGAACCAGGCGCCGGTGCGCGCAGCGCCGGTCTGGATCTCGTCGATGATCAGCAGCGCGCCGTGGCGCCGGGTGATCTCGCGCGCCGCCTGCAGGTAGCCCTCGGGCAGTTCGAGCACTCCGGCCTCGCCCTTGATGGGCTCGACGAACAGCGCGGCGACGCGGTCGTCCATGGCCTGCTCGAGAGCCTCGACGGTCGAGTCGATGAACTCGACGCCCGGCACCATCGGCTCGAACGGTTGCCGCATGGCCGTCTTGCCGGTCAGCGCCAGGGTGCCCATCGTCCGGCCGTGGAAGGCGCCGGTGAGGGCCAGGATGCGCGGGCGGCCGGGCCGCCCCTCCCCCGCCTGGCCGTGCAGCCGCGCGAGCTTGAAGGCGGCTTCGTTGGCCTCGGCACCGGAGTTGCCGAAGTACACCCTGCCGGCGTCTCCGGTGCCGGCGAGGCGCTTGAGTCGGGCGGCGAGGGCCAGCTGCGGCGGCGTGGCGAAGTAGTTCGACACGTGCGCGAGCGTGGCCGCCTGGGTGGCGACGGCCTCGACGAACACGGGGTGGGCGTGACCGAGCGAGACGACCGCGATGCCCGCCAGGAAGTCGAGGTAGCGGGTGTCGTTCTCATCCCAGAGGTAGGCGCCCTCGCCGCGGGTCAGCATCGCGTAACGGTCACCCGCGTTGCGCACCAGATCCCGCGTTGCGTCGTTTCTCCAGTCCTCTGCCGGCTGTCCCGCGCTCACGCTGCCACCACTTCCGTTCCGATTCCCTGTGCTGTGAAGATCTCCACCAGCAGCGAGTGCGGCTGGCGGCCGTCGATGATGGCGGCCGTGTCGACGCCGCCGTCGACCGCGTCGAGGCATGCCTGCATCTTCGGGATCATTCCCGATTCCAGCTGCGGCAGCAGCGTCCGCAGCTCGGCCGCGGTCAGATGCGAGACGAGCGAGTCGCGGTTGGGCCAGTCGGCGTACAGCCCCGGCACGTCGGTCAGCACGACGAGCTTCGTGGCGTTCAAAGCCACCGCCAGGGCCGCCGCCGCGGCATCCGCGTTCACGTTCAATGACTGCCCGGGATTGTCGAGGTCGGGCGCGATGGATGACACCACCGGGATGCGCCCCGCCGCGAGCTGGTCGAGGACCGGTTGCGGGTCGACCTCGACGACGTCGCCCACGTTGCCCAGGTCGTGCTCGGCCCCGTCGATGACGACGCCGCGACGGCGGCCGCCGAACAGCCCGGCATCCTCGCCCGACAGTCCCGCCGCGAGGGGGCCGTACGCGTTGATGCCTGCGACCAGCTGCGGATTGATCTGCCCGGTCAGCACCATGCGCACGACGCTGATGGCCTCGGTGCTGGTGACGCGGTAACCGCCCTTGAACTCGCTGGGGATCGAGAGCCGGTCGAGCATCTGCGAGATCTGCGGACCGCCACCGTGCACGACGACCGGCCGCACCCCGACGAAGCGCAGATAGGCGATGTCCTGCGCGAAGGCCCGCTGCAGCTCGGCCGACACCATGGCGTTGCCGCCGTACTTGATGACGACGATCTGGTCGCGGAACCGCTGCAGCCACGGCAGCGATTCGATGAGCACCGCGGCTTTCTCGGCGGCCTGCTCGGGCGTGGTCAGCTGGATGTTGTCACTCATGAGGAGTACGCGCTGTTCTCGTGGACGTAGTCGTGCGTGAGGTCGTTGGTGAGGATGGTGGCCGCCGCGTCACCGACCTTGAGGTCGATGAGGATGCCGGTGGCGCGCGGGGTCAGGTCGACCTCCTCGCGCGGGCGATCGGGCCCTCCCCCGGTGCATACCCGGACGCCGTTGAACCACACATCGACGTCGTACGGGTCGAACGCCGCGTCGGTGGTGCCGATGGCGGCGAGCACGCGGCCCCAGTTCGGGTCGTTGCCGAAGATCGCCGCCTTGAAGAGGTTGTTGCGTGCCACTGAGCGCCCGACTGCGACCGCGTCGTCCTCGGATGCCGCGTTGACGACCTCGATGCGGATGTCGTGGCTGGCACCCTCGGCATCGGCCTGCAGCTGTTCGGCCAGGTCGCCGCACACCTCGGTCAGTGCGGCGGCGAACCGGTCGGGATCGGGGCGGATGCCGGTGGCCCCACTGGCCAGCAGGGTGACCTGGTCGTTGGTCGACATGCACCCGTCGGAATCGAGCCGGTCGAACGTGACCCGGGTGGCCTGGCGCAGGGCGGTGTCGGCCTCTGCCGGCGTGATCTCGGCGTCGGTGGTGATCACCACGAGCATCGTCGCCAGACCCGGCGCGAGCATGCCGGCGCCCTTGGCCATGCCGCCGATCGTCCACCCGTCGCGGGTGATCACGGCGCGCTTGGGCGTGGTGTCGGTGGTCATGATGGCTTCGGAGGCCGCTTCTCCGCCGTCGGGGGCGAGCTGCGCGATGGCCTCCTCGGTACCGGCGAGCACCTTGGCGCGGAACGCCTCGTCGCCGGTGCCGATCAGGCCGGTGGAGCACACGAGGATGTCACCGGCGCTGACCTCGAGAAGCTCTGCTGCGCGCTCGGCGGTCTGGTGGGTGGTCTGGAAGCCGAAGCTGCCGGTGAAGCAGTTCGCGCCGCCCGAGTTGAGCACGACCGCCTCGACGACGCCGTCGGTGATCGCCTGCTGCGACCACAGGATCGGATTCGCCTTGGCGCGGTTGCTCGTGAACACCGCGGCGCCGCTCTTGTGCGGCCCGCGATTGACAACGACCGCGACGTCCTTGTTGCCGGTGGACTTCAGTCCCGCGGCGACGCCGGCCGCCTCGAATCCCTGGGCTGCGGTGACGCTCACGGCGCGACTCCGTTCACGGTCAGGCCGGCGGTCTCGTCGAGGCCGAGGGCGATGTTCATGGATTGGATGGCGGCACCGGCGGTGCCCTTGGCGAGGTTGTCGACGGCGGTGACGACCACGACGCGATTCGCAGCGCGGTCGACGGCCAGGCCCATCAGGGCGGTGTTGGCGCCGACGACGTCGGCGGTGCGGGGGAAATGGCCCTCGGGCAGCAGCTGCACGAAGGTCTCGTCGCCATAGGCGTCCTGCCAGGCCGCGCGGATCTGGGCGTCGGTGACCCCGGGCGCAATCGGCGCCGTGCTGGTGGCGAGGATGCCGCGGGCCATGGGAACCAGCACGGGCGTGAAGCTGATGCGGACGTCGGCGCCACCGGCATCCACCGGCCCCGCCGCTGCGCCGTGACGAACTGCGGAGTCTCGCGCAAACGTCGGATCGACATCGGCAGGCGATCCGAAGTTCGTCACATTCTCCGTACTTCGTGCCGTGGCGAGCGCCTGCTGGATCTCGGGGATGTGCCGGTGGGTGCCCCCGACGGCGTACGGGTTGGCGGTGCCGAGGATCTCGGATGCCAGCAGGTTGGGCTTGAGCGCCTTGCCGGCGCCGGAGGGCCCGACAGCCAGAACGCTCACGATGTCGCTGGGGTCGATGACGCCGGCGGCGACGCCCGGAGCGAGACTGAGACTGACGGTGGAGGCGTTGCAGCCGGGGGCGGCGATGCGGGTCGCGCCGGCGAGATTCTCGCGCTGCTTGCGACCGTTCACGAGGAGTTCGGGCACGCCGTACTCCCACGGCTCGTGGAAGTGGCCGCCGTAGAACTGCGCCCAGGCCTGGTCGGAGGTGAGCCGATGATCGGCACCGGCGTCGATGACCAGCGGAGTGTCGCCGAGTGCGTCGGTGTACTGCCCGGACTGGCCGTGCGGCAGCGCGAGGAAGACGATGTCGTGCCCGGCGAGGATCTCAGGCGTCGTGTCCTGCAGGGTGAGATGGCGCAGCGACCGCAGGTGCGGCTGGTGGTCGATGAGCGGCTGCCCCGCGTTGGAGTGCGCGGTGACGGTGCGGATCTCGATGTCGGGGTGAGCGGCGAGCAGGCGCAGGATCTCGCCGCCCGCATAGCCGGAAGCGCCGGAGACGGCGACCGAATAGGTCATGATTCAACCTTATTGTCTGAGGAACGGGGGCCGGGAACGGCGACACCGGGGCTCGACCCGCCGGGCGGCAGGGAGCGTGCGGGGTCGCCTAGAGTCGGCGGCCGCGGTTCAGACGTCGGCGCGCGCGGAAGACCGTCGAAACGGTGAGGTTCGCGGCCGAAGGCATGCCGCGACGATAGCGCCGCCCGCCCTCCGACCGCAAATCGACGCCGAGCACGTATCGGCCGCGTCGCTACAGGGCGGCGATGATCGCGAGTTCGTCGTCGCGCGTGAGGCCGGCGGCACGGTCGCGATCCAGCCCGCGCGCCCGCTCGTCGGTCAAGACGCGGGCGACCGTTTCTTCAAGAGGTCGAATGCGCCCGCCCGCGGCCCGGTAAGCACTGCCGTCGTGCGTCGCGAAGCCCGGCATGTCGGGCGGGAGCCACAGCGGCAGCGATCGCGGACCGGCCCAGTACGCCACGTTGTGCGTGAGCAGCTGGTCCGGCGACGCGGCGACCACCTGACCGGTGTGCCCGGCCACCGCACGAATCGTGGCGAGCGTGTCGGCCAGTGGCCGGGTCGGCGCGATCGCATTCACCGTTCCCACCCACGCCGTGGCCCCGGCATCCACGACGAAATCGGCGACATCGTCGACGTCGATGACCTGGGAGGCCAGACCCTCCGCCGCCGGCACGAGGACCGGCTCGTCGGCGGCGAGCGCGAACCGTGCCGGCCAGTATCCGAAGCGGTCAGTGGGGTCGCCCGGGCCGACGATGAGTCCGGGCCGGACGACGGCGACCTTCTCGCCGAGCGTGCGCGCGGCCTGCTCGGCCGCCGACTTCGCCCGTGCGTAGTCGTACTCGTCACCCGGCTGGGCGGGTTCGGCCAGCGGCGCGGACTCATCGGTGCCGACGACGTCGGCCCGGGCGTAGACCGACAGGCTGGAGATGTACGTGTAATGGGCGGCGCGGGCGCCGATGCTGTCGACGGCGCCGGCCACCGCGGCCGGATCCGACGAGATGTCGACGACCTCGTCCCAGGCGTGGCCGGACACCGCGGCATACGGATCGGCGGCGGTGCGGTCGGCGACGACGAGACGAGCGCCGTCAGGGGCGGGCCGGCCACCGCGGGCGAGGCAGGTGACGCGGGCTCCCGCCTCAAGCCACTGCTGCGCGATGCGGCCGCTGAGCCAGCCGGTGCCGCCGAGGATCAGAACATCCGTCATGGTCTTCATCTCAGCACGCAGGGGCGGCGCCGGCACGCCTGTTCACTCGCAGCGGAAGCGCGTTCGGCGCCGCAGATGCGCACTCGGCGCGGCACACTCGCACTCGGGGTGGGTCAGGTGGGGAAGGCCTTGATGCGGGCCAGCAGGTCGGGCCCGGTCCGGTCGAGCGTCCGGCCACCGAGCACCGTGCCGGCGACGATCACCACGGAGCCCCACACCACGCCCACGGCGAGTGCGGCCACGCCCATCGACGCAGACGAGGTCGTCACCGAGATCACGCCGAGTATGAGCGCCGGGGCCGCCAGCACCATGCACGCCGCCCACACGACCAGCACCAGCAGGCCGTTGAGGAAGGTCTGACCGGGCACGGACTTGAACGGACTGTCGCCGGCCGACGCCACGGGCACCACGATCAGCGCCGATGACACGGCTGACACGCCGTAGCCGGTCAGCAGCAACCCGAGAGCCGCGCCGAGCACGGCCGGCAACTGCGACCATGCTCCGCCGAGTGCGGCCGTGGCCACCGCGACCACGACGACAGCCGGCACGCCGACGCTCGCCGCGCCCAGCACGCGTCCCCACCGGTCGGCGCGCCCGCGCACGCCGGTCGACAGCACCGATGCAAATGCGGTGCCGTCGTACGAGATGTCGGCATACCCGACGATGGCCAGGATGAAGGCGACGATCACGGCCGACGCCGAGAACAGGAATCCATCGACCCCGCCGGTGAACGCGAACAGCGCCGGGAACAGCGGCACGAAGATCAGCTGCCGCAGGTACCTCGGGTCGCGCAGCCAGGCGGTCAGCGACCGGGCCCACGTCGCCCCGACGCCGCCGGTGGGCATGGCGGCGAACAGCCCCAGGGCTCCGGGTTTGACGGCACGCGCCGCCTGGCGCGGCGGAGCCGTGACCGACGCCTCGAGCGCCCGCGCCCACACGATCCACAGCACGACGAGGGTCGCCGCGGCGATCGCCAGCTTGGCCATCGCGGGCACCCATGCCCCGGAGACGACATCGCCCGGAACGGCCCACGCCGCCCCGATCGGCGTCCACGACAGCACGCCGCTGATCTGCCGGAAGCGCTCGGCACCGCCGCTGCCGCTGCCGCCGGCATCGATGAGGGTGAGGATGCCGGTGATGATGGGCCCCGCCATGATCACCACCGCGAGCACGACGGTGCCGATGATCTCGCGACCGCGGCGGTTGCCGCCGAGTCCGCGCGAGAGCGTGGCCACGAGTCGGCTGGCCACCACCGCTGTGGCGGCGCCCATCAACGCGGCCGGCAGCGCGATGACGGCCGCCAGCGGCCAGCGCACCCACACCACGGTCGTGGCCACCGCAGCCAGGATGGAGACGATGCCGGGGATGCCGGTGACCCCGGCCCCTGCCAGTGTGAGCATCAACTGCCGCAAGGTCAGCGGGAACGGGGCGAGCTGCGTCGCGTCGATCGTGGTGTCGGTGCCCGCGATCAGCAGCGGCCCGATCACCCAGCCCAGGATGAGCACGCCACCGCCGATCACCACGATCGTGTGCGAGAGATCGCGATCACCGACCAAGCCGAGCGCGACCAGGCCCGCGACGACCATGCCCAGCACCCAGAGCGCGCCGAGCATGCCGAAGCAGAAGCCGACCAGCTGCCAGGGCCGGCGCATCAGGGTGTTGCCGAGGACGCGGTACCGAAGCCTCAGGACTGTCGCAACCACTGCGGTCCCTCCGACGTGTGGCGGCCACCGACGAGCGACACGAACCGGTCCTGCAGGGTCTCACCGGCGCGCACCTCGTCGACGCTGCCGGCGGCGAGGACCCGACCGGCGGCGATGACGGCGACGTGATCGCACATGCGCTGCACGAGGTCCATCGAGTGGCTCGAGACGATGACGCTGCCGCCGGTGGCGGTGTAGCCGCGCAGCACGTCTTCGATATTCGCGGCCGAGACCGGGTCGACCGACTCGAAGGGCTCGTCGAGCACGAGCAGGCGCGGGGCATGCACGAGGGCGCAGGCCAGCGCGATCTTCTTGGTCATACCCGCGGAGTAGTCGGCGACGATGGTGCCGGCGGCATCGCCGAGGTCCATGAGCTCGAGCAGGTCGGCCACGCGCGGCGCGATGTCGGGCCGCGCAATGCCGAACATCATGCCCGTGTAGGTGATGAGCTGCTCGCCGGTGAGCCGGTCGAACAGGCGCACACCGTCGGCGAGGTTGCCGATCATGCGCTTGGCGTCGACGGGCTGCCGCCAGACGTCGAGCCCGTGCACCCGCGCAGTGCCGGCGTCGGGACGCAGCAGGCCCGTCGCCATCGACAGCGTCGTGGTCTTGCCGGCGCCGTTGGGGCCGACCAGCCCGTAGAACGAGCCCGACGGGACGACGAGATCGATGCCGGCCACGGCGACCTTGTCGCCGAAGCGCTTGGTCAGGCCGGTCAGTTCGAGCGCGGGCGTGGGGCCAGGCGGGACGGGCGAGGGAATCGCGGTCGTGTCAGTCACGATGCGAGCCTAGTGGCGTCGCCGCGGGCGACCGCGTTGGTCTCCGCCGGCGTCGGCGATGCGGCTCAGCCGAGACCGCGGTGCGCGGCCCAGCGTGCCGCTGCCGCGCTCGCACCCTGTTCGATGAGGGCGGACAGCTCGCCGGCCACGGCTCACTCCCGCAGCGTCGCGCCGAAGCGCTCGGCGGCGACGGCCACGCCGGCCAGCTTCGCCTCGGTCGCCTCGGCGGCGGTGAGCGTGCGGTCGTCGGCCCGGAACAGCAGCGCGAACGTCAGGCTCTTGGCGTCGTCGGCCACGCCCGGGCCGCGGT
>JAEXHA010000064.1 GCA_023450335.1 Actinomycetes bacterium
GGCGTCAGGGGCGCCGGCAGAGTCGGAGCGGGCACCGGCGGCAGGGCTCCGGCATCCACCTTCGCCACGTCGTAGGGGATCGCCAGCACCGTCGGCACCCGGTACGACAACGCGTGCTCGACCGCGATGATCGCCGTCGCCGCCGCGTCGGCACGCCCGACCGTGTAGGTGCGGGCACCGACGGCCGAGGCGAGCGCGATCTGGTCGACGTCCCACGGCCGCGGGCCGCTGGTAGGTTCGTCTCCCACGACGAGGATGAGCGGCACGTGCGCTTGCACGGCCTCGGCCAGGGCCGTGAGCGTGTTGGTGAATCCGGCGCCGTAGGTCGCGGTGGCTGCCGCCAGCCCTCCGCCGGCACGATGGTAGGCGTCGGCGGCGACAACGCCGGCGGCTTCGTGCCGGACCGCCGTGTACCCGACCTGGGTGGACCGTTCGAGGGCGTCGAGGAAGTAGGCGTTGCCATTGCCCATCACGCCGAACACGTGGGCGATGTGGTGCGAGAGGGCGTGGGCGACGTGGGCCGAGACGGTGGGCATGGGGATGCTCCTTCGAGACAGACGGAAAGTGAACGATGCCGTATGTGTCTCGCGCGCCCTGGCCCCGGCCGGGGCGGCTGCGTGCCCATTTTTCGAGCACCGGCGGCGTACGCTGCCGCCGGACGATCCGAGTATACGAGGCGGATGCCGGGGCGCAGACTCCCCGGTCGCGGTCCGACGAGAGATCGTATACGATTCTTCCGGAGGGTGCGGCACCGGCATCCATTCGTGACGAGGGAGTCCACATGAGCGAGAATCGCGAGACCGAGCTGCTGGCGGCCGTGCCCGATGGCCTGTACATCGGCGGGCAGTGGCGCGCAGCCACCGGCGGCGCGACGCTGACGGTCCACGACCCGGCCACCGGTGCCGTGATCAAGGAGATCGCCTCCGCCTCGCCGGCCGACGGCATGGCGGCGCTGGATGCCGCGGATGCGGCCTTCGCGGACTGGGCGGCCACGCCGCTGCGCACGCGCGCCGAACTGCTGCGCCGCGCCTTCGACCTGCTGCAGGAACGCGCGGAGGACTTCGCCCTGCTGATGACCCTCGAGATGGGAAAGCCCCTCGCCGAGGCGCGCGGCGAAGTCGCCTATGGCGGCGAGTTCGTGCGCTGGTTCGGCGAGGAGGCGCCGCGCATTCAAGGCCGCTACGGCCAGAACCCCGAGGGCACCGGTCGCATGATCGTGTCGCAGCACCCGGTGGGGCCGTGCTTCCTCATCACCCCCTGGAACTTCCCGCTCGCCATGGCGACCCGCAAGATCGCGCCGGCCCTGGCCGCCGGCTGCACCGTGGTGATCAAGCCCGCCGCCCTGACCCCGCTGACCACGCTGTTGTTCGTGAAGCTCCTCGAAGACGCGGGGCTGCCGGCCGGTGTCGTCAACGTCATCACGACCTCGACTTCGAACGCGGTGTCCGAGCCCATCATCCGCGACCCGCGGCTGCGCAAGCTCTCGTTCACCGGGTCGACGCCGGTCGGGCAGGCGCTCATGGAGCAGGCGGCCGAGGGCGTGCTGCGCACCTCGATGGAACTGGGCGGCAACGCCCCGTTCGTCGTCTTCGACGACGCCGACCTCGACAAGGCCGTCGACGGGGCGATGGCAGCGAAGTTCCGCAATGTCGGGCAGGCGTGCACGGCCGCGAACCGGTTCATCGTGCATCGCTCTGTCGCCGACGAGTTCGCCGTGCGGGTGACCGAACGGGTGAAGGCGATGAAGATCGGTCGCGGCACCGACGACGGCGTCACGATCGGACCCTTGATCGACGACCGCGCCGTCGCGAAGGCGAACGACCTCGTACACGATGCCGTGGGGCGGGGCGCGGTGCTGCGCACCGGTGGCTCGGCGCTGCCCGGCGACGGATCGTTCTTCGAGCCGACGGTCGTCTCGGATGTGAAGCCGGGGTCCGAGATCCTGCGCGAGGAGATCTTCGGTCCGGTGCTGGCGATCATCCCGTTCGATGACGAGGACGACGCGGTGCGCATCGCCAACGACACCGAGTACGGCCTCGTGTCGTACGTGTTCACCGAGAGCCTGGCCCGAGGGCAGCGCATGATCGAGCGGCTCGAGACCGGCATGATGGGCCTGAACATGGGGGTCGTCTCCAACGCGGCCGCGCCGTTCGGCGGCTGGAAGATGTCGGGCCTGGGTCGCGAGGGCGGCGCCGAGGGCATCCACGAGTACCTGCAGACCAAGTACACGCTGACGCCGAACCCCTTCGGGTGAGTCGGTTCGGCTCGGACGAACGCGCGCGATGTCGGCGTCACCGAGCATGATGGGCGGATGGACCTGCACCGCCTGCGCAGCGAACGCCTGCGCTCGCACCGGCTGACCGCGCCCGCCGCGAATGTCGTCGACGCCGCCGCCCACATGACAGCGACGCAGGCGCAGGAGTTCTGGGGCGGCCGGTGGGCACTGGCCTCGCGCACCCGTGCCCGGTCACCGTTGACTGAGGTGGATGCCGAGTTCGACCGTGGCCGGTTGATCCGGTCGTGGACGCAGCGCGGCACGCTGCATATCGTGCGACCGGCCGATCTGTCGTGGCTGCTGGCCGTCACCGGCGCGCGGCAGGAGAAGCAGTACGCCGGGCCGCTGCGCAACGCCGCCGTCACGGCATCCACCCTCACCGACGCCGAACGCGCCGTCCGTGCGGCGCTCGCCGGGGGAAACCGGCTCACTCGTCGGGAGTTCGCCGAGGTGCTGCAGGCCGCCGGTATCGAGACGTCCGGTATGCGCGGCAATCACATCCTGGTGCTGATGTGCCTGCGGCAGGTGACGTGCCTGGGCCCGGTCGTGCCGCGGGGCGATGCGCCCACCCGCGACCAGTACGTCGTGCTCGCCGAAGACTGGATCGCCGAGGCGGCGCAGCCGGACGACCCGTTGGCGGAGATGTTCGTGCGCTATATCGCCTCGCACGGGCCGGCCGGCATCGCCGATTTCCGCTGGTGGGCGGGGCTGCCGCTGGGAATGGCCCGCACGGCACGCGAGGGCGCCGGCGACCGGGTGACCGAGATCGAGGAGGGGCTGTTCGTGGCGGCGGGTGTGCGGCCGCGGCGTTCACACGCACCCGACGTGCTGGCGCTGCCCCCGTTCGAGGAGTACTACCTGTCCTACGCCGACCGTTCGGTGCCCTGCCCACCCGAGACGCAGGCGATCGTGGGGCCCAGCGCCCAGGGCTTCGTTCGCCCGGTGCTGCTGGCAGACGGCGAGATCATCGGCGCGTGGTCGCATTCACTGGCGGTCGGCCGCCACACCGAGCAGCCCGTCGCCGAGCTGTTCACACCCGGCGCCGCCCCGGCATCCGCCGTCTCCGCTGCGCTTGCCCGCTACACCCGCTTCCTCGCCCGCTGACCATCGGGCGCGTACGTCATCGACGGGCGCAGGGCAGGTACGGCCGCGCGGATGCGGGCGATACGCGTTGACTCGCGCTGATCTGTCGTCAACGCCGGAAGTCGCGATGCTCAGCGCGGCGCGTGCCGTTCGAGGAACGTGTAGACCTCGCCGTCGTCGACGCCCGGGAAGGCCCCGCGGGGCAGCGGCGAGAACATCTGCATGTGCACGCGTGCGCTCGGCCAGGCCCTGCCCTCCCAGCGCGAGGTGAGCTCGCTGTCGGGGCGTCGGCAGCACGACTCATCGGGGCAGGTCGACGCGGCGCGCTTCTGCGTCTCGCGGCCGCGCCACCAGCGGGCGTCGTCGAACGGGACCCCCACCGAGATCGAGAACTCGCCCGCAGTTGTCGATCCGGTCTGGCTCGAGCACCAGAACGTGCCGGCCGGGGTGTCGGTGTACTGGTAGTGCTCGGTGGTGCGGTTCTGCTGCCCGAACGCCGACCGCGCCGCGAAATGGCGGCACACGATCTGGCCCTCGACGGCTCCGGTCACGTCCATCGGCAACGGCAGGTCGTCGTTCTCGTAGACGCGGTTGATGGCGCCGGTGCCGTCCACCCGCAGGAAGTGCAGCTTCATGCCGAAGTGCTCGGTCAGCAGGTTCGTCAGCCGCATGCCGGCCGCCTCGTGCGTCACGCCGAACGCGTCACGGAAGTCCTCCACCGCCAGGTTGCGGTCCTTCTTGGCCTGCGTGAGAAACGCGACCGAGGCCGTCTCGGGCATGAGGCAGCACGCCGCGTAGTAGTTGATCTCGAGTCGCTGCTGCAGGAAGTCCGCGTAGTCGGTGGGCGGTGTGTGGCCCAGCAGACGGTGCGCCATCGCCTGCAATGCCATCGAACGCAGTCCGTGCCCGCCGGGAATGGACGCCGGGGGCAGATAGATCCGGCCGTTCTCAAGATCGGTGACCGACCGCGCCGAATGCGGCAGGTCGCTGACGTAGATCAGCTCGAACCCCAGCTGCTGCGCCATGATGCTCACGGTGCGGTGGGTCAGCGCACCCGAGACGTGACCGGCGGCCTTGAGCTGCTTCTCGGCCAGCTTCTCGATGTCGCCGAGGTAGTTGCCGCGCTCGCGCATGCGCAGGCGCATCTCGGTGTTGGCCCGCCGCGCCTCTTCGGGTGTCGCGATCGCCTCGCGCTCGCG
This sequence comes from Actinomycetes bacterium, assembly GCA_023450335.1. GTDB lineage: Bacteria > Actinomycetota > Actinomycetes > Actinomycetales > Microbacteriaceae > Microbacterium. Next base: position 4,558 of record JAEXHA010000064.1, read on the forward strand.
GCGGTGCAGTTCGCGGTGCAGCCCCAGGATCGACTCGATCGTCTCGTCGTTCATCGTCTTGGTCACCCGCACCGGCTCGACGCCCATGCGTCGGAAGACGGGGCTCGCCTGCGCACGCTCGAGCTCGAGCTCCAAGGCGGCGCGACGGTTGGGCGGCTCGGTCGACAGCAGATCAGTGACATCGGTGCCGGTGGCGTGCGCGATCGCCTGCAGCAGCGACAGCTTCGGTTCGCGCTTGCCGTTCTCGATGAGGCTCAGCTGGCTGCCGGCGACCCCGACGATCGCGCCGAGCTCATCGAGCGTGTAGCCGCGGGCCGTGCGGTGGTGGCGGATGCGGTGTCCGAGCGTGGACAGTTCCAGCGACGAGGGAGCCATTCCTTGATGATAGTGAAAGATTTGCGTTTCTTGGTGGGCGTTGTGGATGAAAGAGTGCCCGCGTGAGGCGCACAGTGGAAGGCAGAACGAGACCTCGACACCGTTGTCTGATCCGAAGGAGCCGACATGGCCATCGCCGACATCTTCACCCGCACCGCTCCCGTCGCCCACGTCGCCGGTGGGCCGCGTCCGGCGCCGGCGTACGGGGAACGGCCCGACCTTCCGGGCCTGGAGGATCTGCAGGCCTGGGTCGACCAGATCGCCGCGCTCACCAAGCCCGCCCGCATCCATTGGGTCGACGGGTCGCGCGCCGAGAACGAGGCGCTGCTGCGCGAGATGGTCGACGAGGGCAAGCTCATCAAGCTGAACCCGGAGTGGCGCCCCGGCTCGTACCTGGCCCGGTCACACCCCAGCGACGTCGCGCGCACCGAGGCGCGCACCTTCATCGCATCCGAACACGAAGCGGATGCCGGACCGACCAACAACTGGGTCGCTCCCGATGAGATCCGCGGCACCATCACGCCGCTGTTCGACGGCTCGATGCGCGGGCGCACGATGTACGTCGTCCCGTTCTCGATGGGCGCCGTCGGCGGCCCGCTCTCGCACATCGGCGTGCAGGTCACCGACAGCGCCTACGCGGTGGCATCCATCGGCATCATGACCCGCGTCGGCGCCGCCGTCCTCGAGCAGATCGCCGCGGGCAAGCACTGGGTCAAGACGGTCCACTCGGTCGGCGCCCCCCTCGAGCCGGGCCAGCAGGACGTCACGTGGCCGTGCAACGACGACAAATACATCGTGCACTTCCCCGACACACTCGAAGTCTGGTCGTACGGCTCGGGCTACGGGGGCAACGCGATCCTCGCCAAGAAGTGCTTCGCGCTGCGCATCGCCTCCGTGATCGGACGCGACGAGGGATGGCTGGCCGAGCACATGCTGCTCATCCGGGTGATCTCGCCCGAGGGCAAGGCCTACCACGTCGCCGCCGCGTTCCCCTCGGCGTGCGGCAAGACGAACCTCGCGATGCTGCGCCCCACGATCCCCGGCTGGCGCGTCGAGACGCTCGGCGACGACATCGCGTGGCTGCGCCCCGGTGAGGACGGTCGCCTGTGGGCGATCAACCCCGAGGCAGGCTTCTTCGGCGTCGCCCCGGGCACCGGCGAGTCGACCAACGTCACGGCCGTCGAGACGCTGTGGGGCAACACGATCTTCACGAACGTTGCGCTGCGGCCCGACGGCGACGTGTGGTGGGAGGGGCTGACCGACGAGGTGCCCGCCGAACTCACCGACTGGAAGGGGCAGCCCTGGACTCCGGCGTCGGGCACGCCCGCCGCGCACCCCAACTCGCGCTTCACCGTCAGCGCCGCCCAGTGCCCCCAGATCGCGGGCGATTGGGACGCCGCCGAGGGCGTGCCGCTGGATGCCATCCTGTTCGGCGGCCGTCGCGCCACCAACGTGCCGCTCGTGGTCGAGGCCACCGATTGGACGCACGGCGTGTTCATGGGCTCGAACATCTCGTCCGAGCGCACCGCGGCCGCCGAGGGCACCGTCGGTGAGTTGCGCCGCGACCCGTTCGCGATGCTGCCGTTCTGCGGGTACAACATGGCCGATTACTTCGGCCACTGGCTCAAGGTCGGGCAGACGCTGCGGTTCGACCGCGCCCCGCGCATCTTCCAGGTCAACTGGTTCCGCAAGGGTGCCGATGGCCGCTTCCTGTGGCCCGGCTTCGGCGACAACTCGCGCGTGGTCGACTGGATCATCCGCCGCATCGAGGGCGAGGTCGGCGCCGTGGACAGCCCCATCGGCCGGCTCCCGCGCAGCGAGGACCTCAACCTCGACGGCATCGATGTCTCGCCGGAAGACCTCGACGAGCTGTTCGCCGTCGAGCCGGAGCGCTGGTTGGCCGAGGCCGACCTGACCGAGGAGTTCTACCGGACCTTCGAGGGCAAGGTGCCGCCGGCCCTGTACGCCGAACTGGCCGCCCTGCGCTACCGCCTCAAGCGCGCACAGACCGCCTGACGCCGACGACGACGCCCCGATCCGCACAGGAGCCGGGGCGTTCGCCGTGCGTATCAGACCAGCAGCTGGCGCGCGGCCAGGTCGCGGTACAGCGGCACCGACTCGATGAGCTCGGCGTGCGTTCCCTGGCCCACGACGCGGCCGTGGTCGAGCACGACGATCAGGTCGCTGTCGACGACGGTCGAGAGGCGGTGGGCGATGACGATGAGCGTGCGACCCGCCGCGACGGCGTCGATCGCCTCGCGCATGCGCTGCTCGTTGAGCCCGTCCAACGACGAGGTGGACTCGTCGAGCAGGAGGATCGGGGGAGCGGCCAGCAGCGCCCGCGCGATCGCGAGGCGCTGACGCTCACCTCCCGACAGCATCACACCGGCCTCGCCCACCGGCGCCGCCAGCCCCAGTTCGCTGCGCTCGAGCACGTCACCCAGGTTCACTGCGCGCAGCACCCGTTCGCACTCGGCGTCGGAGGCCCGGGGCGACGCGAGCCGCAGGTTGTCGGCGATGGTGCCCGCCAGCGTCGGCGCGTCCTGCTCGACGTAGCCGAGTTGCGCCCGCAGCGTGAGCCGGTCGAGGGTGCGCACGTCCTGCCCGTCCAGCAGCACGGCACCCGACGTCGGGTCGTAGAAGCGCTCGATGAGGGCGAGTGTGGTCGACTTTCCGGCCCCCGACGGACCCACCAGGGCGACCCGCGCACCCCGCGGCACCCGGAACGACACCCCGCGCAGCACTTCGCCTTCGCCTTCGGCGACGTCGATCGTGTCGGCGTGCGCCTCGGCGAGGGCCTTGAGCGCTTCGGTCTCGGCGTCGTGGCGTGCGGCGACGACGGCGGCCGGATACGCGAAGTGCACGTCGCGGAACTCGATCGCGGCCTCGACTTTCGCGCCGCCGTCGGCTTTCGCGCCGCCGGGCGCGCCCGCGCTACCGGGCGCAGTGGCCGCGATGGCTGCGTCGTCGTGCGTCTCGGTGGGCAGGTCGAGCACCTCTTGAATGCGTCCGAGCGCGCCCAGCGCCTGGTTGACCGAGGTGATCGCGCCGAAGAACGAGCCCAGCGGCTGGATCAGGAAGAACAGGAACATGACGAAGGTCACCAGCTGGGCGATCGAGATGGCGCCGGATGCCACGCGGTAGCCGCCGACGCCCAGGACCACCAGCAGTGACAGCTGCAGCGCAATGCCGGCGACGGGCACCACCAACGCCGACGCCTTCGCGACCTTGACGCCGGCATCGTACGCGGCCGACGCGGTGCCCTCGATGGCGGTCTGCTCGCGGGTCTGGGCGCCGGCGGCGCGGATGGTGCGGATCGACCCGATCGCACGCTCCACGCCGGAGGCGAGGTGCCCGACCTGCTCCTGCTGCACCTGCGTCGCGCGGCGGATACGGCCGCTGAGCACGCCGACCACGGCGACCGATATGCCGATGACCACGAGGATCAGCAGCAGCAGAAGCGGGTCGATCACCAGCATCGCCACGATCGCGCCGACGAAGATCAGCGCGTTGCCGACCGAGTCGGCCAGGCCCTGCGTGAGCACCGCGTACAGCAGGGTGGTGTCGGTGCCCACGCGCGAGACGAGGTCACCGGTGCGGCGGGCGTCGTACTCCTGCACCGGCAGGTGCAGCAGCTGCGCGATCAGGCGGCGTCGGCTCGAGAACACGACGGCGGTGCCCGTGCGCTGGAGCAGGTAGTGCTGGTACCCGCTGATGACCGACGACACCACGACCAGGGCCACCAGGGCCCACACCAGCATCCCGAGCGCGTCGCCGAGCTGCACGCGTTCGATCAGCTGCCCGACGACGAGGGGCTGGGCCAGCGTCGCGACGGCCGCCAGCACGCTCAGTACCGCGACCACGGCGAGGACGCCCTTGTGCTCGAACAGGAAGGGCAAGAGCTGTCGCAGGGAAGCGCGGGGCCCGTCGTCGGTCCGGCGGCGACGGGATCCGCGACGGCGTGCGGTGTCGGATGACATGTGATGTGTCCTTGAGATGGGGGGTGGATGCCGGAGTGCGGGGGACCGGGTCTATCTTCGTCCGTATTTCTTATGGACCGCCTGCTTGCTGACGCCGAGCGACATGGCGATCGTCTGCCAGGAGAAGCCGGCGACGCGCGCGCGTCGCACGGCGGCCTCTTCGGCCCGTTCGAGTTCGCGGCGGCGACGGGTGATCTCCTGGATGGCACGCAGCGGCGGCTCGTCCTCGGCGGCGCCGGTCAGCGTGGGTGGCTCACTCATGTCGTCAACGGTAGTTGACTCTGCTGGATCGGTCAACACAAGTTGACGCTGCGCGGGGTGATGTCCGCCCTGAGCGCTAGGGTGGTCCGGTGCCAGAACCTGTCATCTCCGCCCAGAACCTCGTCAAGGCGTACAAGGTCAAGGGAAAGCCCGACTTCCTCGCCGTGGACGGCCTCTCGTTCGAAGTCGCTCCGGGCGAGTCGTTCGGCCTGCTCGGGCCCAACGGCGCCGGTAAGTCCACGACCATGAAGATGATCGGTGCGGTGTCCACCCGCACCGGCGGCGACCTGCAGATCCTCGGGCTCGACCCCGACCAGTACGGCCCCGAGATCCGGTCGCGACTGGGCGTCGTGCCCCAGCAGGACAACCTCGATGGCGAACTCAACGCCCGAGAGAACCTCTACATCTACGGCCGCTACTTCGGCCTGCCGGGCAAGGTGTGCCATCAGAAGGCCGACGAGCTGCTGGCCTTCGCCGCGCTCGAAGACAAGGCCAAGGCCAAGGTCGACCAGCTCTCGGGTGGCATGAAGCGGCGCCTGACCATCGCCCGCGGTCTCATCAACGATCCGCGCATCCTGCTGCTCGACGAGCCCACCACGGGCCTTGATCCGCAGGCGCGCCACGTTCTGTGGGACCGGCTGTTCCGCCTCAAAGAGCGGGGCACGACGCTGGTGCTGACCACCCACTACATGGACGAGGCCGAGCAGCTGTGCGATCGGCTGATCGTCGTGGACAAGGGGCGCATCATGGCCGAGGGCACCCCGGCATCCCTCATCCGGGAGCACTCCAGCCGCGAGGTGCTCGAGGTGCGCTTCGGCTCCGACCGCAACCAGCAGGTCGCCGCACAGCTGGAGGGCATCGGCGACCGCGTCGAGGTGCTGCCCGACCGCGTGCTGGTGTACACGGCCAACGGCGAAGACGCCCTCGAGCGCGTGACCGCCACGGGCCTGCAGCCGATCACGAGCCTCGTGCGTCGCTCGAGCCTGGAGGATGTCTTCCTGCGCCTGACGGGAAGGTCGCTGATCGAATGAGCACCGACGCCGTCACCACCCATCCCACCCTCGACCAGCTGCGTGCCGAGGCGCAGGAGTGGGGCCGAAAGCCGCGTCGTCGCGGGAGCTGGTATGTCACCGAGCACATGGTGCGCGCCATGCGCGCCTACGGATGGACGATCATCGTCGGCGCCCTCGGGCAGCCGATCGTGTATCTGCTGGGTCTCGGGATCGGCCTGGCCATGCTCATCGACGCCCCCATCGACGATCGCGGCACGCAGGTGTCCTACCTCGTGTTCGTCGCGCCGGCGCTGCTGGTCACCGCGGCCATCGCCGTGGCCAGCGAGGAGATGACCTACCCGGTGATGGCCGGATTCAAGTGGCGCCGCTACTTCTATGGCTTCAACGCGTCGGCGCTGTCGAGCCCGCAGATCGCCAACGGCGTCATCGTCGGCGCCGCCGCGCGCATGGCCGTCGCGGTGGCCGCCTACTACGTCTTCATCTGGATCTTCGGCGCGGTACCGCATCCGGAGACGGGCTGGCTGTCGATCTTCGCCGGTGTCGGCGCGGGACTCGCGTTCGGCATTCCGCTGATGGCATACGCCGGGTCCATCGAAGACGACAAGGGGCAGTTCGCGCTCGTGCAGCGCTTCATCTTCATGCCGATGTTCTTGTTCTCGGGCACGTTCTACCCGCTCGACACGTTGCCGGTCTGGCTGCAGTGGATCGGGTGGCTCTCGCCGCTGTGGCACGGCGCCGAGCTCGGCCGGCTGGCCACCTACGCGGCGCCGATCGCGCCGGGCATGGTCGCCGTGCACATCGGGTATCTGGTGACCCTGTGCGTGGGCGGTTACCTCTGGGGGCGTCGCGTGTTCATCGAAAGGCTGGCGAAGTGACCGTCGTGGATGAGGGCCTCGCGCCGGGGACGGATGCCGGAGCCCGGCGCGGTGGCGTGCGCGCGCTGTGGGCCGGCAATCCGGGCGCGGTGGTGCAGCGCGGCCTGATCGCTGCGCGCTCGTCGAGCTGGGTCGTGGTCCTCTCGGGGTTCTTCGAGCCGGTGTTCTACCTGGCATCCATGGGCATCGGCCTGGGTGCACTCGTCGGGGACGTGCAGACCTCGCAGGGTGTCGACGTGCCGTACGCCGCGTTCATCGCCCCCGCGCTGCTGGCGGTGTCGGCGATGAACGGCGCGATCTACGACTCGACGTGGAACGTCTTCTTCAAGCTCAACTACGGCAAGCTGTACGAGGGGATGCTCTCGACTTCGCTCGGGCCGCTCGATGTCGCCCTCGGCGAGATCCTGTACGCACTCCTGCGCGGGCTGCTCTACGCGACAGGGTTCATGATCATCATGCAGATCATGGGGCTGAACCTCGCGCCGACCGCGATCCTGGCGATCCCTGCCGTGCTGCTGATCGCCTTCGGCTTCGCGAGTCTGGGCATGGCGATCACCAGCTACATGAAGACCTTCCAGCACATGGACTGGATCAATTTCGTGTTGCTGCCGATGTTCCTGTTCTCGGCGACGTTCTACCCGATCACGGTGTACCCCGAGGCGGTCCAGGCGATCGTCATGGCCTTCCCGCTGTGGCACGGTGTCGAGCTCATCCGCGGGCTGACCACCGGCATCCTCGCGCCCGAGATGCTGTGGCACGTGCTCTACTACGTCGTGATGATCGCCGTCGGCCTCGTGTTCACGACGAAGCGGCTGCGCGCTCTGTTCTTGGACTGAACGCGCAGCCGCTTCGGCCGGTGGTTGTCAGGTCAGCGCCAGAGTACCGCGATGGCGGCATTGGTGAGCGTCAGCAGGCCGATGAGCCAGAAGATCACGCTCGGGACCGCGCCGGACTTGCGCGCGCGGGAGGCGCCGATGCCCAGCAGTGCGCCGATGACGATCAGCACCACGAGCTTGGTGCCGATCTTCGCGTAGTTCATGTCGCCGTCGATGCCCCACGGCGCCGCGAGGATGAGCCCGCCCAGCGCCGCGACCGCGAGACCCCAGTGCATGACGCGGTTGATGGTGTGCTTGCCGAACGCTTCGACGACCCAGCCGCCGAACAGCATGGCGAAGCCGACGAGGTGGACCAGAAGGACGACGAGTCGCAGGGTTTCCATGCCCCCACCGTACCTTATGAGTGACTGAAGGTTGCCTGTCAGCCGGCGCGCAGCTCGCGAAGCAGGATGGCGGTGCGCAGTGCCGCGTCCGCGGCCTCGGCACCCTTGTCCTCCTTCGACCCGGGCAGACCCGCCCGGTCGATGCCCTGCTGCTCGTCGTCCAGGGTCAGCACACCGAACCCGACCGGCTTGCCGGTGTCGATCGCAACGCGCGTCAGGCCGTCCGTGGCCGCCGCCGACACATACTCGAAGTGGGGCGTGCCGCCGCGGATGATGACGCCGAGAGCCACCACGGCGTCGGCCCCGGCATCCAGCGCCGCCTTGCACGCCACCGGCAGTTCGAACGAGCCCGGCACGCGCACCAGGCGCCAGCTCGCGCCCGACGCGTCGAGGGTGCGCTGCGCGCCCGCGATGAGCCCGTCGGTGATGACGTCATGCCACTGGCCGGCCACGACGACGACGTTCAGCCCGGTCGCGTCGATCTTCTCGGTCGGGGGTGCTCCGTGTCCGCTCATGCCTTCTCCTGATTCGTGCCTTCGGTGGGCCGCATGCCTTCGGCGGGGCCCGTGTCTTCGGTTCGCCGCACGGCGGCGCGCTTCACGCCTGCGACTCGCTCTGGGCCAGCGCGTTCTCGAGCGCGGTCGCGTCGATGAGGTGTCCCATCCGGTCACGCTTGGTCTCGAGGTACTGGTGGTTGTTCGCACCGACGCCCACCAGCAGGGGCACCTGCTCGACGATGTCGAGCCCGAGCTCGCGCAGCTGGCCGACCTTGTCGGTGTTGTTGGTCAGCAGGCGCAGCTTCTCGATGCCCAGGTCTGCCATGATGCCGGCGGCGGCCGCGTAGTCGCGCGCGTCGGCGGGCAGGCCCAGCGCGAGGTTGGCGTCGACGGTGTCCAGGCCCTGCTCCTGCAGGTGGTACGCGCGCAGCTTGTTGATGAGGCCGATGCCGCGGCCCTCGTGACCGCGCATGTAGATGACCACGCCGCCCTGCGTCGCGATCGCCTCGAGTGCCGCATCCAACTGCGGCCCGCATTCGCACTTGAGCGAACCGAACGCCTCACCGGTGAGGCACTCCGAATGCACGCGGACCAGCGTCGCCGCCTCGGTCAGGTCGCCGGCGATGACCGCGATGTGGTCGGTGCCGGTGACGCGGTCCTTGTAAGCGAGGAACCGGAAGGTGCCGTGAGCCGTGGGCACCTGCGCCTCGGCCCGCAGGCTCACCCGGCGACGTGCGTAGGGCTCGGCTGCCGCGCCGTCGCCGTCGGGCAGCTCGTTCAGGTGGGCGATCAGCTGCTCGATCGTGATGACCGGAATGCCCTCGCGTTGACCCATCTCGAGCAGGCCCGGCAGACGCATCATGCTGCCGTCCTCGGCCACGACCTCGCCGATCGCGCCGACAGGGGGCAGTCCGGCCAGCTTCATCAGGTCGACGGCTGCCTCGGTGTGCCCGGCGCGTTCGCGCACGCCGCCGTCGACGGCCCGCAACGGCAGGATGTGCCCCGGCCGGATGACCGACGCCGGCGTCGCGGCGGGGTCGGCGAGCACGTTCAGAGTGTGCGCGCGGTCGGTGGCGCTGATGCCGGTGGACACACGGTCGGCGGCGTCGACGCTCACGGTGTAGGCGGTGCCCCGACTGTCCTCGTTGACCGCGACCATCGGCGGCAGGTCGAGTCGGTCGGCCCAGTCTGCCGGCATCGGAGCGCACAGGAATCCGCTCGACCAGCGGATGGTCCACGCCAGCCACTCAGGCGTCGCCAGCGCGGCAGACAGTATGATGTCGCCTTCGTTCTCGCGGTCTTCATCATCGGCGACGATGACGGGACGGCCAGCGCGCAGGGCGTCGAGGGCGTCGGTGATGGGGGAAAGGCTCATCGGGAGCCTCCTTCGCTGGTGGTGGGGAAGGCGAGCAGGCGCTGCACGTGGCGGGCCAGGATGTCGGTCTCGAGGTTGACCCGGTCGCCGACCTCGAGGGCGCCGAGGGTCGTGACCTCGAGGGTCTCGGGAATGAGCGACACCTCGAACCAGTGCGTCTGGCCGTCGGCGGCGCTGGTCGCGCTGACGGTGAGCGAGACGCCCTCGACGGTGATCGAACCCTTGTCGACGACGAGGGGGGCCAGTGACGAGGGCATGCCCACCCGGATCACGCGCCACTGCGCGCCGGGACGCACCTGCAGCACCTCTCCGGTGCCGTCCACGTGCCCCTGCACGATGTGCCCGCCGAGGCGCCCGTGCGCGGCCATCGCGCGCTCGATATTGACGCGGCTGCCGGCGCGTGCCGCGCCGAGTGTCGACATGTCGAGGGTCTGCTTCATGACGTCGGCGGTGAACCCGTCGGGCGTCTGATCGACGACCGTAAGGCAGACGCCGCTGACCGCGATGGAGTCGCCCTGACCGGCATCCGACACCGCCAGCGGGGCGCGGACGGTCAGCCGCAGGCCGTCGCCCGACGGTTCGACGGCGGTGACCTCACCTTGTTCTTCGATGATTCCGGTGAACATCAGGCGCTCTCCTTCTGGTCCGGGCCGGGGTGGGCGACGATTCGCAGGTCGTCACCGAGACGGTCGATGGATGCCACGTGCAGGCGCCGCTGCTCAGCGATCGTGGCCACGCCCAACCCGCCCAACGCGGGCCGGTCGGTGCCGTCGGGGCCGGCGCCGATGAGTGTGGGGGCGAGGTAGGCGACGATCTCGTCGACCAGGCCCGCCCGCAGGAAGGCGCTCGCGATCGTGGGCCCGCCCTCGACGAACACGCGCTGGATGCCGCGGGCGCGCAGCTCGGCCAGCACGGAGTCGGACTCGGCGGTGCCGGGGTGCTCGGCGAACAGGTTGCCGCCGTCGCGGTGCAGCACGGGGTGAGGATGCCGGCGGATGGCGGCATCCTCGGGGATCGCACGGGCGCCGAGCACGATCGGCACCGGCTGGCGCTCGTAGAGACTGCCGTCGTCGCGGCGCGCAGTGAGGGACGGGTCATCGGCCAGCAGCGTTCCGGTGCCGACGACGATGGCATCGGCCTCGCTGCGGCGTCGATGCACGTCGGCGCGGGCGGCCGGGCCGGTGATCCATTGGCTGGTGCCGTCGGCGGCGGCTGCGCGGCCGTCGAGCGACTGCGCCCATTTCACGGTGACGTGCGGGCGACCCAGCCGCTGCACGGTCAGCCATGAGTCCAGCAGGGCGGCGCCCTCGTCGGCCAGCACCCCGCCGACCACGTCGACCCCCGCGGCACGCAGCCGGTCGGCCCCACCCGAGGAGGCGCGGCCGGGGTCGGCCACGGCGTAGACGACACGTGTGACGCCGGCTGCGATGAGCGCCTCGGCGCACGGTCCGGTGCGGCCGGTGTGATTGCAGGGTTCGAGCGTGACCACCGCGGTGGCACCCCGCGCGGCGTCGGGGCTGAGCGCCGACAATGCGTCGACCTCCGCGTGGGCCGTGCCCGCGCCGCGGTGCCAGCCCTCGGCCAGCACCGTGCCGGCGGAATCGAGGATGATCGCACCGACCTGCGGGTTGACTCCCCGCGGGCCGCGCAACGCGAGCGCGAGCGCACGGCGCATGGCGGTGCGTTCTGCGGTGGTCGCGTCCATCCCTCGTCCTTCGGTCAGACTCCGGGAATCGACCAGGCATGGCGGGCGTCCTCACGGCTCCAAGCCGTGACAGCGCTCGTGCTGCCTCCCATCCGGACTCGCGACTCACGTCGCATCACCGTCGGTCCCGGAATTTCACCGGATCAACCCCTCGACGCATCGAAGGGCTCGCGGACTGTCACCGCCGGTTCGGATTCTCACCGACCCCGGAGCACGTTGCTGCTCCCGAGTCTATCCAACGCACCGCGGCGCGACGCATTCCCGCGCTGCGATGTCACCGGGAACACGTAGCCTGGGGGTGGGGAGGTGCCCGAGATGGACACGACGACAAACCCAGCCGGCCGGCTTCGCGACCGGCCCTACGCCGACGTGCTGATCATCGGCGGTGGCATCAACGGACTGGCGACGTTCCGCGACCTGGCCATGCAGGGCGTCGATGTCGCCCTCGTCGAACGCGGCGATTTCGTGTCCGGCGCGTCGGCGGCCTCGAGCCACATGATCCACGGCGGCATCCGCTATCTCGAGAACGGCGAGTTCCGCCTCGTGCACGAGGCCGTCACCGAGCGCAACGCGCTGCTGAAGACCGCACCGCATTACGTGCGCCCGCTGCAGACGACGATCCCGATCTTCACGACGTTCTCGGGTCTGCTCTCCGCCCCGCTGCGGTTCCTCCGCCACGGCGCCGGCAAACCGCGCGAGCGCGGCGCGCTGCTGATCAAGATCGGCCTGGTGATCTACGACTCGTTCTCCCGCGGCGGTGGGCTGTTCGGCAAGAGCACGGTGCCGCGCCACGAGTTCGACGGCCGGCGCCGCTCACTGGCGCGGCTGCCGCAGCTGAACCCCGACATCCGGTACACGGCGACCTACTGGGACGCGTCCTTGCACGACCCGGAACGTCTCGCACTCGATGTCCTGCGCGATGGGGCGGGTGCCGGCGGCGACCGCGCCCGAGCGGCCAACTACGTCGAGGCGGTCGGTGTCGACGACGGCAAGGTCGTGCTGCGTGAGGTCGACTCCGGCGACGAGTTCGCCTTCACGGCATCCGTCATCGTCAACGCATCCGGCCCGTGGACCGACCTGACCAACGATCAGCTCGGCCACCCGACGCGGTACATGGGCGGGACGAAAGGGTCGCACATCGTTCTCGACCACGATGAGCTGCTGCAGGCCACCGGCGGGAGGGAGCTCTTCTTCGAGCACTCCGACGGTCGCATCGTGCTGATCTACCCGCTGAAGGGACGCGTGCTGGTGGGCACGACCGATCTCGAGCACGACATGCACGAGCCGATCGTGTGCACCGAGGAGGAGGTCGACTACTTCCTCGCGCTCATCCGGAACGTTCTGCCGGCGATCCAGGTCGACCGGTCGCAGATCGTCTTCCGGTTCTCCGGCGTGCGGCCGCTGCCCGGCCACGGCGACCTCGCCCCCGGGTTCGTGTCGCGCGACTACCGCATCGAAGCGGCGCGGCTGCCTGGCACGACGGCGGCGACCGTGCTCAGCCTCGTGGGCGGCAAATGGACGACGTTCCGCGCCTCGGCCGCGCACCTGACCGACCGTGTGCTCGCCGCGCTGGCTGTGCCGCGGCGCCGCAGCACGAAGGGTGTGCCGATCGGCGGCGGTGCGGGCTATCCGACGACCGAGCGCGCGCGCCGGCAATGGCTGCTGCCCTACACCTCGACGGTCGGCTACGCACGCGCTTCGCAGCTGCTCGACCGCTACGGCACGACGGCGGCCGATGTGATCACCGCGATCATCGCCGATCCCGGCGACACCGCGCTGAGCCACGCGCCCGGCTACTCGACCGCAGAGCTGCGGCACCTCGCGCGCACCGAGCAGGTGGTGCACCTGGAGGACCTGCTGCTGCGGCGCACCAGCATCGCGTTCACCGGCGCAGCCACCGCCGACGCGGCCGCCGAAGTCGCCGCCGCCGTCGCCGAGGTGTGCGGTTGGGATGTGCCGGCGCGCGCCGCCGAGGTCGAGCGGGCACTGGCCGCCGTGCACGCCGCCGATCCCGCCACCCGCCGCGCAGACCCCGCAGTGCGTGCCGGCGGCCCCTCCGCGCCGACGCGATAGCGTGAAACCCTGGCATCCGTCTGCCGACACCGATGCTCGAGGAGGAGACGACGTGGCCGACCATGTGATCGCGATCGACCAGGGAACCACTTCGACCCGCGCCATCGTCTTCGACGCGAGCGGCCGGATGGTGGCCACCGCGCAGCGCGAGCACGAGCAGATCTTCCCGCGAGCGGGGCGGGTCGAGCACGACCCCGTCGAGATCTGGACCAACACCGAATGGGTGCTGTCGGACGTGCTTACCCGTTCGCGGCTGAACGCGGCCGACATCGCTGCGGTGGGCGTGACGAATCAGCGGGAGACGGTGATGGTGTGGGACAAGCGCACCGGACGTCCCGTGCACAACGCGCTCGTGTGGCAGGACACCCGCACTCAGCCCGCGATCGACCGGATGATCGCCGAGCACGGCGTCGACGCATTCGCCGGGACGACCGGCCTGCCGCTGGCCGCCTACTTCTCGGCCTCCAAGCTCGCCTGGATCCTCGATCACGTCGACGGCGCCCGTGAGGCGGCCGAGGCCGGCGATCTGCTGTTCGGCACGCCCGACACCTGGGTGGTCTGGAACCTCACCGGGGGCCGGGACGGCGGCATCCACGTCACCGACGTCACCAACGCCAGCCGCACCCTCCTCATGGATCTGAGCACCCTCGATTGGTCGGACGAGATGCTGCGCCATTGGCGCGTGCCGCGCGCGATGCTGCCCGAGATCCGCTCGTCGAGCGAGGTGGTGGGGCAGGTGCAGTTCCCGGGCGTCCTGCGCGAGGTGCCGATCGCCGGCATCCTGGGCGACCAGCAGGCCGCCACGTTCGGACAGGCCGCGTTCGGGGCGGGGGAGTCGAAGAACACCTACGGCACCGGCAACTTCCTGCTCGTGGGCACCGGCACCGAGATCGTGCGGTCGGATGCCGGGCTGATCACCACCGTCGCCTACCGCATCGGCGACGAGCCGGCGCGCTACGCCGTGGAAGGGTCGATCGCCGTCACCGGCTCGCTCGTGCAGTGGCTGCGCGACAACCTCGGCATCATCCGGCGCTCCGAAGAGGTCGAGATGCTCGCCGCCACCGTCGACGACAACGGCGGCGCGTATTTCGTGCCGGCGTTCTCCGGGCTGTTCGCTCCGCACTGGCGGCCCGATGCCCGCGGCGCGCTCGTCGGGCTGACTCGCTACGTCAACAAGGGGCACATCGCGCGTGCCGCGCTCGAATCGACGGCCTTCCAGACCCGTGACGTGATCGACGCGGTGATCGCCGACACCGGGCGCGCGCTGGACGAACTGCGCGTCGACGGCGGCATGACCCGCAACGACGCGCTCATGCAGTTCCAGGCCGACATCCTCGGCATCCCCGTCGTGCGGCCGCGCCTCGTTGAGACGACAGCGCTCGGGGCGGCGTATGCGGCGGGTCTGGCCACCGGCGTGTGGCCCGATCTCGACGCGTTGCGCGCTCATTGGCAGGTGGATCGAACCTTCGAGCCGCAGATGCCGGCCGATGAGCGCGAGCGGCGCTACCGGCTCTGGCAGAAAGCCGTCACCAAGTCGCTGGACTGGGTCGACGACGACGCCCGGATCCTCGCCGACACCGTGGACTGAGCGCTGCGGGCAGGCTCATTTCAACAGGCGGGACAGGCGCCGGTCGGCGAGGATCTTGCCGCCGGTCTGACACGTTGCGCAGTACTCGAGTGAATTGTCGGCGAAGAAGACGCTGCGTACCTCGTCGCCGCACACCGGGCACGCCTGCCCGCGCCGGCCGTGCACGGCCATGCCGCGGCGTTTGGCGTCTTTGAGGTCGGCGGGCGGCTTGCCGGCTGCGGTGGCGACGGCTTCGGTGATCGTCGCGCGCATCGCGTCGTAGAGCCGGTCGATCTCGGCATCGTCCAGACTCGCAGCCAGCGCGTACGGCGACATGCGGGCCGCGTGCAGGATCTCGTCCGAGTACGCGTTGCCGATGCCCGCGACGATTGACTGGTCGCGCAGCACGCCTTTGATCTGGGTGCGGCGCCCGGCGAGCAGCCCGGCGAGCGTGTCGCGCGTGAACCCGGGGTCGAGCGGATCGGGCCCCAAGCGTGCGATGCCGGGTACGTCGTCTGGTGCGCGCACGGCGTACACGGCCAGGGACTTCTTGGTGCCGGCCTCGGTGAGATCGAACCCCGCGCCGTCGTCGAAGCCGACCCGCAGCGCGATCGGGGTCTTGCCCGGGCGGATGACGGTGGCCGGCAATGCGTCGTACCAGCGCAGCCACCCGGCCTTGGCCAGGTGGAACACGAGATGCAGCGCACCGGCATCCGCGTCGCCCGTGGTGTCGAGGTCGATGAACTTGCCGTGCCGCGCGGCCGCCCGCACCATGCGGCCCTGCAACGCGTCGATCGGCGGGTCGTAGGTCTTCAACGCCGCGATGTTCGCGACCGCCACCTTCGTCACCGTCAGGCCCGTGGCCCGCTCGGCGAGGAAGTCGACCAGGCCCTGCACTTCCGGCATCTCAGGCATACCGGCATCCTGCCATGCCCCCGGCTTCGCCGAGCCGCCTTGCTTTTCGCCGAGCCGCCTTGCTTCTCGCCGAGCCGCCTATGTGCGTACGAGCCGCCCCGTTTCGGGCCGTACACACCTTGGCGGCTCGTACAGAAGTAGGCGGCTCGGCGGAGTGTGGGCGGAGTGCGGCGGAGTGTGGGCGGAGTGCGGAGGCGGGGGAGCGTGGGGAGCGAGGGCGGTCAGTCCAGAATGGGCCAGGGCTGCGCGGTGCGGTCGTCGGCGGGGAGCAGACCCGCTACCCAGGCATGCTCGTGGCCGCGACCGCTGGCCATGGCGCCGCGCAGCACGCCTTCGTAGCGGAAGCCCAGCGCGCGCGCCGACCGGGCGGAGGGGGTGTTGCCCACCACGGCCCGCCACTCGAGGCGCTTCAGGTGCAGCCCGTCAGCGGAGAACGCCCAGTCGGCCACGACGCGCCCGGCCTCGGTGAGCACGCCCATGCCGCGGAACGCCGGGGTCACCCAGAACCCGATCTCGCCGATCTCGTCGACGAGGTGATGGATGCCGATCATTCCGGCCAGCCGGCCGTTCTGGCGGATCACCCAATGCGTCTCGGTGCCGTGGGCCCACCACTGCGCGGTCAGCTCCACGAAGGACTCGGCGTCGGAGCGCCGGTAGGGCACCGGCACCGTGGTGTAGCGCTGGATCGTCTCGTCCTGACAGGCGGCGAAGATCTCGTCGACGTCGTCGGCGGTCGGAGCCGACAGCTCGAGGCGCTCGGTGTGCAGCGTGACCGGTTCCATCCCTAGATCCTAGGCGCGCCGCGCGCGATCAGCGCCGGCCTCACACGCGACGCAGCAGCCCGACCTTGTCGTACACGTCGGTGAGGGTCTTGTCGGCGGCCTCGTCCGCACGGGCGGCGTTGGCCGCGAGCACCCGGTCGAGCTCGGCGGGGTCCGACAGCAGATCGAGGGCGCGCTCGCGCACGGGACCGAACTCGTTGACCACGACCTCGGCCAGGCCCTTCTTGAAGTCGCCGTAGCCGCGACCGGCGTATTCATCCTCGATCGCCGGGATCTGCCGGCCGGTCAGCGCCGCGTAGATGACGAGCAGGTTCGAGACGCCGGGCTTGGCCTCGCGGTCGAAGCGCACCGACCCTTCCGAGTCGGTCACGGCGCGCATGACCTTCTTCGCCGACACGGCCGGGTCATCGAGCAGCCACAGCACACCGGCATCCGACTCTGCCGACTTCGACATCTTCGCGGTCGGGTTCTGCAGGTCGTAAATGCGCGCGGTGTCCTGCTGGATGACGGGCATCGGCACCGTGAACGCCGTGCCATAGCGCGAGTTGAACCGTTCGGCCAGATCGCGGGTGAGTTCGACGTGCTGCTTCTGGTCGTCGCCGACGGGGACGATGTCGGTCTGATACAGCAGGATGTCGGCGGCCATCAGCACGGGATAGGTGAACAGCCCGACGCTGGTCGAATCGGTGCCGTAGCGCGTCGACTTGTCCTTGAACTGCGTCATGCGGCCGGCCTCGCCGAAGCCCGTGATGGTCGACAGGATCCAGGCCAGCTCGGCGTGGGCGCGCACGTGCGACTGCACATAGAGCGTCGAACGCGACGGCTCGATCCCCGCGGCGATGTACTGCGCGGCGGTGCGCCGGGTCTTCGCGCGCAACTCGGCCGGGTCGTTGGGCTGAGTCAGCGCGTGCAGATCGACGACCGAGAAGAACGCCTCGTAGGCGTCCTGCAGGTCGCGCCACTGCATGAGAGCCCCGATGTAGTTGCCGATCTGAAGCGAGTCGGCCGAGGGCTGCATTCCGGAGTAGAGGCGCGGTTTGGTCACCCGACAATCCTACGGGTGGGATGCCGGGGCTCTCGGCCGTGGCCACGACGGCGTCGCGGTACGGGCCCGGGGGTCACCCGGGTCAGGCGCGGGGCTCTCGGCCGCGGCCACGACGGCGTCGTGGGCCGGGCCACGGGTTCACCCGGTCAGACGC
>JAEXHA010000082.1 GCA_023450335.1 Actinomycetes bacterium
GTGCGGACCCGAACGCCCCATCCGATCCGAACTTCGCGCGATTCTCCGCACAATGGCGGGTCAGGCGCACCGCCTCGCCGCTCCGCTCCGCGCCACCGCTCCGTCACCGCGCCGCGCGGCCCCACCGCTCAGCCGCACGCCACCGCGCCGCGGCGGCCACGAAGTGCGGAGATTCGCACGAAGTGCGGGCCCGAACGCCCCCTCCGATCCGAACTTCGCGCGATTCTCCGCACAAGCGACGTCGCGCGCGCGGCGGGGTGGATGCCGGTGCCAGCGCGCCGCAGGCTCCTCGCAGGGGCGGCGACCTAGACTTGTCGGGTCATGATTCGACCCGACCTCAGCCTGCCGATCCCCGACGAGATCACCGCCGCGCACTTCATCGGCATCGGCGGCTCCGGCATGTCGGGGCTGGCCGGCATGTTCCTCGACCGCGGGATCCGCGTGTCCGGCTCCGATCGCGCCGACAGCCCCGCCCTGCAGGACCTCGCCGCGCGCGGCGCGACGGTGTTCGTCGGACACGACGCCGCGCATCTTCCGGACGACGCCGACACCGTCATCCACACCGGCGCGATCTGGCCCGAGAACCCCGAGTTCGTGCTCGCGAAGCAGCGCGGGCTGCACGTCATCCACCGCTCGCAGGCGCTGCATTGGCTCATCGGCGGCCGGCGCCTGGTCAGCGTCGCGGGCGCGCACGGCAAGACCACGTCGACGGGCATGATCGTCACCGCGCTTCGCGGCCTGGGCGAGGCCCCGACGTTCGTCAACGGGGGAGTGATCGCCGAACTGGGCGTCTCCAGCGCGACCGGGTCGGACGAGCTGTTCGTCATCGAGGCCGACGAATCCGACGGCACGTTCCTCCTCTACGACACCTCGGTCGCGCTCATCACGAACGTCGACCCCGATCATCTCGACCACTGGCAGACCCGCGACGCGTTCTACGACGGCTTCGTCCGATTCGCGAACGAGGCGCGCGAAGCGGTCGTCATCTCGGCCGACGATCCCGGCGCGCAGCGCGTGACCGCAGGCCTCACCCACCCGCACGTGCTCACGTTCGGCGAGGCAGCCGGCGCCGACGTGCGCATCACCGACATCACCACCGCCGACGGCCCCGTGTCGTTCACGCTGAGCCACGGCGAGCACCGCGAGTCCCTGCGGTTGGCGGTTCCCGGCATCCACAACGCCGTCAACGCGGCCGGGTCGGTCGCCGTCCTGGTCGCGCTCGGCCACCCGCTCGAGCTCGCCGTCCGCGCACTCGAGCCGTTCGCCGGCACGGCTCGCCGCTTCGAGCTGCACGGCACCGAGCGCGGCGTGAGCGTGTACGACGACTACGCCCACCACCCGACCGAGGTCGCCGCCGCATTGTCGGCCGCCCGTACGGTCGTCGGCACGGGGCGCCTCATCGCCCTGCACCAGCCGCACACCTACTCGCGCACGCAGGAGATGTACCGCGAGTTCGCCGAGGTGCTCGAAACGCTCGCCGACCACACGGTCGTGCTCGACGTATACGGTGCCCGCGAAGACCCGGTGCCCGGCGTCACCGGCGAACTGGTCAGCGGCGCGTTCGCCGACGCCGACCGCGTGCATTTCGTCGCCGACTGGCAGGCGGCCGCCGACTACACCGCCGGCGTCGCACGCGACGGCGACTTCATCATCACGCTGGGCTGCGGCAACGTGAACCTGATCATCCCGCAGGTGCTCGCCGCGCTCACCGGGAGTGGGGACTGACGATGCGCCGGCCCGGTCCGCTGCCGGCACCGCCGCCGCGCCGCGAGCCCGCATCGCCCGCATGGGACGAGGTCGATCATTGGCCGGGCGAGGTGGATGCCGGAGATCCGGCGCGCGGGGATGCCGGAGCGAACGGTGATCACACGGCGCGCGGGGATGCCGGGGCGACCGGCGACACGGGCGCGACCGGCCTCGCGCAGCACGGCGCAGAGGCCATCGATGACCGGCGCGGCGGCCTCGAGGGAGAAGAAGGCTGGCGTCCCGACGTCGATGGCGCTGCCGCATCGCGAGAGGCGACGGCGGCCGCTGACCGCGCCGCCGACGACGTCGTCGCGGGGGAGACTCCCGAATTCTTCGACACGATCGGGCCGATGGCGCGACGCCCGGCCGTCGCCGTCGCCGATGCTCCGCCCCGCGGCCGCATCGCCGCGCCCGCATCCGATGACCTTGCCGACGACGAGAAGGTCGGCGTGCGCGAGGTCTGGGCGGCCGCCCGGGCGCGCCGCAAGGCGCTGCGCGCCGAGGTGCGACGATTCACCGCCCGGCAGCGGCGCAAGCGGCGGATGTGGCTCGGCGCGGGCCTGGCCGTGGTCGCGCTGGTGCTGGGCACCCTCGGCGCGGCCTACAGCCCGCTGTTCGCCGTCGAGCGCGTGCGCGTGCTGGGTACCTCGACGCTCGACATCGCCGCCGTCGAGGAGGCAGTGGCCGCGCAGCTGGGCACCCCGCTGCCGCTGGTGGACTCCAGTGAGGTGAAGGCCGCGCTGGTGGCCTTCCCCCTCGTGGAGTCCTACACGCTCGAGGCGCGGCCGCCGCACGAGCTCGTGGTGCGCATCGTCGAACGCACACCGATCGGTGCGATCGAATCAGCGGCCGGGTACACCCTGGTCGATGCGGCCGGCGTCGCGCTGGCGACCACGCCTGAGCCCCCGGACGGCTATCCGCTGCTCGACATCCGCGGCGGGGTCACCTCCCGTGCGTTCACCGCAGCCGGCACCGTGTTCCGGTCGCTGCCGGACGAGATCCGCTCGCAGGTCACGATGCTGTCGGCCACCACCGCCAGCGACGTCAGCTTCGTGCTGGGGGAGGCGGGCACGACCGTCGTGTGGGGTACCGCCGACGAGTCGGCGCGCAAGGCGATCGTGCTCGAGACCGCGATGGCCGAGCTGCCCCCCGACGGCGTCGACGCCTACGACGTGTCGTCGCCGGGCGCCATCGTCGTCCGCTGAGCAGTCCGCCCCTCCCGCCGCGCCGTCACACACCCACATTTCAGGCCGCGACACGCCCGAATAGCACGGGGCTGCGACATGCGCGCCGATCGATGTCGCGACACGCCCGCCGCCTGAGGGGCACCGGCATCCGCGCCGCTTACCTTCAATCGAAGGAATTGCATACTCGGCAATTCTTTAAACCTCTACTTGAGGTTCAAGGTTTGAAACGTGGTTCGGACGAGACGGAGGCCGGCATGAGCCAGAACCAGAACTACCTCGCGGTTATCAAGGTCGTGGGTGTGGGTGGCGGCGGCGTGAACGCCGTCAATCGAATGATCGAGCTCGGTCTTCGCGGCGTGGAGTTCATCGCCGTCAACACCGACGCTCAGGCGCTGCTGATGAGCGACGCCGACGTGAAGCTCGACGTGGGCCGTGAGCTCACGCGCGGTCTCGGCGCCGGCGCCGACCCCGAGGTGGGTCGCCGCGCCGCGGAGGACCACGCGGAGGAGATCGAAGAGGCCCTCGCGGGGGCCGACATGGTCTTCGTCACCGCCGGCGAGGGTGGCGGCACCGGCACCGGCGGCGCTCCGGTCGTGGCGCGCATCGCCAAGTCGATCGGCGCTCTGACCATCGGTGTCGTGACCAAGCCGTTCTCGTTCGAGGGCCGCCGTCGCCAGCAGCAGGCCGAGCTGGGCGTCGCGACGCTGAAGGACGAGGTCGACACCCTCATCGTGGTGCCCAACGACCGGCTTCTGGAGATCAGCGACCGCGGCATCTCGATGATCGAGGCGTTCGCCACCGCCGACCAGGTGCTCCTGGCCGGTGTGCAGGGCATCACCGACCTCATCACCACGCCGGGTCTGATCAACCTCGACTTCGCCGACGTCAAGTCGGTCATGCAGGGCGCCGGCTCGGCGCTCATGGGCATCGGTTCCGCACGCGGCGCCGACCGGGCGATCAAGGCCGCCGAACTCGCGGTCGAGTCGCCTCTGCTCGAAGCGTCGATCGAGGGCGCGCACGGTGTGCTGCTGTCGATCCAGGGCGGGTCGAACCTCGGCATCTTCGAGATCAACGACGCCGCACAGCTGGTCAAGGAAGCCGCGCACCCCGAGGCCAACATCATCTTCGGCACCGTGATCGACGACACGCTCGGCGACGAGGTCCGTGTGACGGTCATCGCCGCGGGCTTCGACGGCGGCGAGCCGCAGCTGAAGGTCGAGCCGATGACCGCGCAGCGCCCGGCCTCGGCGCCGGTGCTGCCGGCCCTCCCCGCCGACGAGGCCGCCCGCGACCTCGAGACGGCCGACGCGCCGGAGAACAAGGAGTCCGTCTCGGTCAGCGTGCCGACGGCCTCGAGCGACCGCGACTCGGTGTTCGGCGACGACGACCTCGACATCCCCGACTTCCTCAAGTAATCGCGGTGGATCTGAAGGCACGGCTCGCCGACGTCGACGCGCGCATCATGGATGCCGCGCGGGCGGCGGGTCGCGACCCTTCCGAGATCACCCGCATCGTCGTGACGAAGTTCCACCCGGCATCCCTGATCGCGCAGCTGCACGAGTTGGGCGTGGAGGATGTGGGGGAGAACCGCCAGCAGGAGCTCACGGCCAAGCGCGGCGACCCGGCCGTCGCCGCGCTCGGCCTGACCTGGCATTTCATCGGTCAGGCGCAGACGAACAAGGCGCGCCAGATACGCGCGGCCGCCGACATCGTCCACTCCGTCGACCGCGCGCGCATCGCCGACGCGCTCGATCGCGCCGGTGAGGACGACGCCGAGCCGCTCGACGTGCTGCTGCAGGTGAACCTCACCTCCGATGCCGGGCGTGGGGGTGTCGCACCCGGCGGGGTCGCGCAGCTCGCGGAACACGTCGCGGCATCGTGCCCGACCCTCCGCCTGCGCGGTGTCATGGGCGTGGCGCCCCTCGATGAGGAGCCCGCGGCGGCGTTCGCACGGCTGGCCGCCTGCAGCGAGGCGCTGCGAACGGTCACCCCGTCGGCCGGCTGGATCTCGGCGGGCATGACAGGAGACTTCGCCGAGGCGATATCCGCAGGTGCGACACACCTGCGTATCGGCTCGGCAATCACGGGTCCGAGGCCCGTGCACGGTTAACCTCGGAACAGACGAGCAAACGGAGGATGCGATGTCGAACCCGCTCAAGAAGACCATGGTGTACCTGGGCCTGGCCGACGAGGAAGACGTCTACGACGAGCCGGTGGACGAGACGCCGCAGCGTCGGGAGCGTGCCGTCGAGAAGCAGCCCGCACCGGTGACCCCGATCCACCGTCCCGCCGTCGTGCGCCAGCCCACCGCCGGCACCGTCAGTGAGATCCTCACCGTGCACCCGAAGCAGTACCGCGATGCACAGGTGATCGCCGAGAACTTCCGTGACGGCATCCCCGTGATCATCAACCTGTCGCAGATGAGCGACGCCGACGCGCGCCGTCTGATCGACTTCGCGAGCGGTCTGTCCCTCGGGCTGTACGGCCGTATCGAGCGTGTCACGAGCAAGGTCTTCCTGCTTTCGCCCGAGAACATCGCGGTGTCCGGCGACGGAGCGGTCGCGCAGGCCGAGCCTGAAGCTGCGGCCTTCCCGCAGTAACCGTGGAGATCGTTCGGCTCGTCGCCGGAATCGCGAACTTCCTCCTGCTGCTGTACATCCTGGTGCTGCTCGCGCGGCTCATCCTGGAGTACATCCCGCTGTTCAATCGTGAGTGGCGTCCCAAGGGCGTCGGTCTCGTGCTCGCCGAGATCGTGTTCACGGTCACCGATCCTCCGATCAAGTTCTTCCGGCGCCTGATTCCGCCGCTGCGGCTGGGCGCCGTGGCGATCGACCTCGGGTTCCCCTTGACGATGCTCGCGTGCTTCGTGCTGCTGTCGATCGTGCGGGTCATCGGCTCGGTCTGAGTCTCGCCGCGGCGCTTTTCTCGCGGACCGAGAAGCCGCGCACTATGCTGAATGGGTACGGCTCGCGGTCATGCGGGTCACCCGCATCGCCGGGCGAAATGAGCCCCGAAAGAGGAAACACCATGGCTTTGACCCCCGAGGACGTCGTCACCAAGCAGTTCCAGCACGTCCGTTTCAAGGAGGGCTTCGACCCCGACGAGGTCGATGACTTCCTGGATGAGATCGTCGTCGAGTGGCGCAAGACGATCGCTGAGAACGAAGAGCTGAAGGCCAAGCTCGCGGCGTTCGAATCGGGTGCCGCTGCGCCGGCCGCCCCCGCCGTCGAGGAGCCGGTCGAGCAGCCTGCCGTCGTCGAAGAGGTCCCGGCGCCCGTCGCCGCTGCCCCGGCGCCCGCCGCCGAGGGCGCCGCCGGCGCGACCGCGTCGGCCGGCATCATCGAGCTCGCGCAGCGTCTGCACGACGAGCACGTCGCCGAGGGCGTCGCGCAGAAGGAGAAGCTCATCTCCGAGGCGCAGAGCCAGGCCGCGTCGATCATCGCCGACGCCGAGGCCCGCGGCCGCGACGAGGTCGCCCGTCTCGAGAGCGAGCGGGCCACGCTGGAGTCGCGCATCACCGAGCTGCGCAACTTCGAGCACGACTACCGCGTGCAGCTGCGTGGCTTCATCGAGGGCAAGCTCCGCGACCTCGACGTCTCGGGCTCGCCGTCGGGTGCCACGCCCATCTCCGCTTCCTAGGCCCGGCCTTTGACAGGCCGAGCCCGTCTGGGTACCACGGCGGCCGGCATCACCATCGCGGTTCTCGCGGTGCTGGTGCTGGCCGCCGACCAGTTCACGAAGCACCTCGCGCTCGAGAACCTGCCGTTCCAGCAGACCGTGCCGGTGTGGGGCGAGTTCTTCCAGCTCTATCTGACCCGCAACCCCGGGGCGGCGTTCTCGCTCGGCGAGGAGTTCACCTGGATCTTCACGATCGTGCTGGCGCTGGCTGCCGGCGCGATCATCTTCCTCGGCGTGACGCGCGTGCGTTCGCGGGCGTGGGCGGTCATGCTCGGGCTGCTGCTGGGCGGCATCCTCGGCAACCTCACCGACCGGTTGCTGCGTGAGCCCGGCTTCCCGGTGGGGGAGGTCATCGACTTCATCCACACGCCGTGGATGTGGCTGTGGTTCCCCTCGGCGATCTACAACGTCGCCGACATCTTCATCGTCACGATGATGATCGGCGTGGCGGTGCTCGTCCTGGTCGGTCTGCGCCTGGACGGCACCCGCGAGCCGAAGATCGTCGACACCGAGCCCGCTGAGGCCGAGGCCACGGCCCGGGACCGCGCAGCCAGCGCACCCGACGCCGGGGTGTCCGCCGATCGGGCGGCGACGGGGGACCGCGACGCCGACGACACCGCACCCGACGGCACCGGGTACCGGCAGGCGTGATGGAGTCCCGCGCCGTACCCGTGCCCGATGGGCTCGACGGCACCCGGGTGGATGCCGGGCTGGCCAAGCTGTTCGGATTCTCCCGCACCTTCGCCGCGGAGATCGCCGAGACAGGCGGTGTGACCCAGGATGGGCGCGTGCTCAGCAAGTCCGACAAGCTCGTCGGCGGCGCGTGGCTCGATGTCACGTGGCAGGCGCGGCGCGAGCCCGAGATCGTGCCGCTCGCGGTGCCCGACCTCGGCATCGTCTATGAAGACGACGACATCGTGGTGGTCGACAAGCCTTCCGGCGTCGCCGCCCACCCCTCGGTCGGCTGGGAGGGCCCCACCGTGCTGGGCGCCCTCGCCGCCGGCGGAGTGCGTGTTGCGACGACCGGCGCCGCCGAACGGCAGGGCGTCGTGCACCGGCTCGATGTCGGCACGAGCGGGCTCATGGTCGTGGCCAAGAGCGAGCGCGCCTACACGGCGCTCAAGCGCGCGTTCAAGGAGCGCGAGGTCGACAAGATCTACCACGCGGTCGTGCAGGGTCACCCTGATCCGCTGACCGGCACCATCGAGGCGCCGATCGGCCGGCACCCCAGCCATTCCTGGAAATTCGCGGTCGTTCCCGACGGCAAGGACTCCACGACCCACTACGAGACGATCGAAGCCTTTCCACGGGCATCGTTGCTCGAGATCCACCTCGAGACCGGGCGCACGCATCAGATCCGCGTGCACATGGCCGCCCACCGGCATCCCTGCGTCGGCGACCCGCTCTACGGCAGCGACCCGACCCTCTCGGCCCGGCTGGGGCTCACCCGGCAGTGGCTGCACGCCCACCGGCTGGGCTTCGACCACCCCGTGACGGCCGAGCGGGTCGAGTTCGTCTCGCCCTACCCCGCCGACCTCGCCCACGCCCTCGACCTGCTGCGCGGCGACTGACCGGCTGGGGCCCATGGGCCTGGCGTCGAGGCCGATCGGAGCGGGCGGGCGCCGCCAGATCGACGCGACGGTGTCATCGTGCGCCGACGGGTCACCGCCCGCCGCGGAAGGTCGCGGGATCGTCCTCTGCCACCGCGAGGGCGATCTTGCGCACGTGCTCCTGGGCGAGCTCGGTCAGCTCGCCCAGCCCGTACCAGCCGACCTCCGTCAGCTCGCCGTCGGCGGGGTGGGGGTCGCCCGACACCCAGTCGCAGCGGAAGACGAGGTCGAGGTAGTCGACCTGGTCGCCGTTGGCATAGGTGATGCGCGGCGTCTGCTGCACCAGCGCGAGACGGGTCGCCCGCGCGACCACACCGGCTTCTTCGAGGCACTCGCGCACGGCGGCATCGGCGGGCTCTTCGCCGGGGTCGACGATGCCCGAGACGCACTGCCACGCGCCGTTGTCGGCGCGCTTGCCGAGCAGGATCTTCTCATCCTTGAACACGACGGCGGTCACGCCGACGAGCGGCAGCGGGGCGTGCCCGATCTTCTCGCGCAGCTGCAGGACGAACTGGGGAGTGGCCATGACCGCCAGCCTATGCGGCTGTTGGCAGTGTCGGATGCCGGTGCAAGTCTGAGGGAATGGTGATCGACGTGCGCCCCGCGACCGACTTCGAAGACGTTCAGACCATGGTCGGACCCAGGAATCCCGACTCGAACGTGTGCTGGTGCCTGAGCTACCGCATCCCGAGCAAGGAGCACACGGCGCTGAGAGGCCCCGAACGAGGCGAACGCGTGCGCCGGCTCATGGCCGAGGAAGGTCCCATCGGCGTGCTCGCCTACGACGGCGACGACGTCGTCGGCTGGGCGGGAGTGGCGCCGCGCTCGCGCACGCACTTCGCAACCTTCCGGAAGATCCCGCACATCGACGAGCTCGACGTGTGGAGTGTGTGGTGCCTGCGGGTGCGGCCCGGGCACCGCGAGAAGGGCATCACGCATGCGTTGCTGGACGGTGCGGTCGAATTCGCGCGGCAGTCCGGCGCGCCCGCGCTCGAGGGCTACCCGATCGACAACGACGGCGCGCGCATCGACCTCACGATGGCCTACGTCGGCACCCGCGCGCTGTTCGAGCGGCACGGCTTCACGAAGGCGGCCGACACGACATCGGTGCTCAACGGCATGCCGCGGGTGCTCATGCGGCGCGACTTCTGACTCAGAACAGTGAGCCGAGCACGTCCAGCCGCAGCTGCGCTGTCACCGCGATGAGCGCGTAATCGAGGATCGTGATCAGCACCGCCCACGAGAACAGTCCGGCGCCGAATCGACGCGGCGCCGTGCCCCAGACCCCGTCGCGCAACGACCAGCCCAGGGTGAACCAGAACAGGGGGATCGTGACGAGCCACACGATCATGCACCAGGGGCACAGCGACCCGTATTCGAAGACGCTGCGCCACGCGAAGAAGTGGACCAGCGCGAACGCCGCCGTCAGTCCCACCACGTAGACCCGCCAGAACCAGGTGCGCAGACCGCCGGGGGCGGCGAACGAGCTCACGGCTGCGTAGACCGGGCCGAGGAACATCGTGATGCCGAGGATCGCGTTCGTGAACCCGAGCAGGTTGCCGCCGGGCGAGAGCAGGTTCGGCCCGCAGGTGACGAGCGGGCTGACGTCGCAGCTGACGATCGGGGTGCCGCCGGTGAGCTGCCCGATGTACTCGAGGTACAGCAGGAACGACACCGTGCAACCCAGCACCGCGGCGACGATCCAGAACACCGCGAGCGAGCGCGGCGGCGCGGCCGTGGCCCCGCTGGCGGCCGGCGCGGGCGAGGGGACGACATCATCCGACATGACTCGAGTGTCCCCCGCGGGAGGTGTCCGGTGCCAGGGCGTGCGCCGGGGAAAACGTCGAAGTCTCACCCTCAACTCGAGGGTGAATCGACCTGACCCGGCGATCCGGCGGACTCGGGGCGTACCGGCCCGCGACGTCCGACCCGCTCCGTAGACTCGAGGCCGTGGCATCCGATTCCTTCGTCCATCTGCACGTGCACAGCGAGTACTCGATGCTCGACGGCGCCGCGCGCATCCGCGACATGGTCGCCGAGGCGGTCCGCCTCGAACAGCCCGCCATCGCGGTCACCGACCACGGCAACACCTTTGCGGCGTATGAGTTCTACAAGACGGCGAAGGATGCCGGGATCAAGCCGATCATCGGCATCGAAGCGTATGTGACCCCCGGCACGCACCGCTCCGACAAGTCCCGCGTGCGGTGGGGTGGTCCCGACCAGTCCAGCGACGACGTCTCGGGCTCGGGCGCGTACACCCACATGACGCTGCTCAGCGAAACCACCGAGGGCATGCACAACCTCTTCCGGCTGTCGAGCCTGTCGAGCATCGAGGGCTACTACTTCAAGCCCCGCATGGACCGCGAGCTGCTGCAGAAGTACAGCAAGGGACTCATCGCGACGACCGGCTGCCCCTCCGGCGAGATCCAGACCCGACTGCGGCTGGGCCAGTACGACGCCGCGCGCGCGGCTGCCGCCGAGTTCCAAGACCTGTTCGGCAAGGACAACTACTTCTGCGAGATCATGGACCACGGTCTGTCGATCGAACGGCGCGTGCAGAGCGACCTCATGAAGATCGCCGCCGATCTCGACATCCCGCTGGTGGCCACCAACGACCTGCACTACACGCACCAGCACGACGCGACCAGCCATTCGGCACTGCTGTGCGTGCAGTCCGGCTCGACCCTCGACGACCCCAACCGTTTCAAGTTCGACGGTGACGGCTACTACGTGAAGACCGCCGCCGAGATGCGCCAGGTCTTCCGCGACCGTGAGATCGCGTGCGACAACACGCTGCTGATCGCCGAGCGCTGTAACGTCGAGTTCAACACGTCGGCCAACTACATGCCGCGCTTCCCCGTGCCCGACGGCGAGACCGAGGAGAGCTGGTTCATCAAGGAGGTCGAGAAGGGCCTCCACCAGCGTTATCCCGCCGGCATCCCCGACGAGGTGCGCCGGCAAGCCGAGTACGAGACCGGCGTCATTGTGCAGATGGGCTTCCCGGGCTACTTCCTCGTCGTGGCCGACTTCATCAACTGGGCCAAGGAGAACGGCATCCGCGTCGGCCCGGGTCGTGGCTCGGGCGCCGGGTCGATGGCGGCGTACGCGATGAAGATCACCGACCTCGACCCGCTGCAGCACGGTCTCATCTTCGAGCGGTTCCTCAACCCCGACCGTGTCTCGATGCCCGACTTCGATGTCGACTTCGACGACCGTCGCCGCGGTGAGGTCATCCAGTACGTGACCCAGAAGTACGGCGATGAGCGGGTGGCCCAGATCGTCACCTACGGCACCATCAAGGCCAAGCAGGCGCTGAAGGATGCCGGTCGTGTGCTCGGCTTCCCCTTCAGCATGGGTGAGAAGCTCACCAAGGCGATGCCGCCGGCGGTCATGGGCAAGGACATGCCCCTCGACGGCATGTTCGACCGCGCCCACCCGCGCTTCAAGGAGGCCAGCGAGTTCCGGGCCCTCATCGAGACCGATCCTGAGGCCAAGACCGTCTTCGACACGGCCGTGGGGCTCGAGAACCTGAAGCGCCAGTGGGGTGTGCACGCGGCGGGCGTCATCATGTCGTCCGAGCCGCTGATCGACATCATCCCGATCATGAAGCGCGAGCAGGACGGCCAGATCGTCACGCAGTTCGACTACCCGGCGTGCGAGTCGCTGGGCCTGATCAAGATGGACTTCCTGGGGCTGCGCAACCTCACCATCATCGATGACGCGCTCGACAACATCGAAGCCAACCGCGGCGAGAAGCTCGTGCTCGAGGATCTGACCCTCGACGACAAGGCCTCGTACGAGCTGCTGACCCGCGGCGACACGCTGGGGGTGTTCCAGCTCGACGGCGGGCCCATGCGATCGCTGCTGCGACTCATGAAGCCCGACAACTTCGAGGACATCTCGGCTGTCATCGCGCTGTACCGGCCCGGTCCGATGGGGGCCAACTCCCACATCAACTACGCCCTGCGCAAGAACGGGCAGCAGGAGATCACGCCGATCCACCCCGAGCTCGAAGAGCCGCTGCGTGACATCCTCGACACCAGCTACGGCCTGATCATCTACCAGGAGCAGGTCATGGCCATCGCACAGCGGGTGGCCGGGTTCAGCCTGGGCCAAGCCGACATTCTGCGCCGCGCGATGGGCAAGAAGAAGAAGTCCGAGCTCGACAAGCAGTACGAGGGCTTCCATGGCGGCATGGTCGCCAACGGTTTCGGTGAGGCGGCCATCAAGGCGCTGTGGGACATCCTGCTGCCGTTCTCGGACTACGCGTTCAACAAGGCGCACTCCGCCGCCTACGGCATGGTGTCGTATTGGACGGCGTATCTGAAGGCGCATTATCCCGCCGAGTACATGGCTGCGCTGCTGACGAGCGTCGGCGACTCGAAGGACAAGCTCGCCGTCTACCTCAATGAATGCCGGCGCATGGGCATCAAGGTGCTTCCGCCCGATGTGGGGGAGTCGATCCGGTTCTTCGCGGCCGTCGGCGAAGACATCCGCTTCGGTCTGGGCGCCGTGCGCAACGTCGGCGCGAACGTCGTCGACGGCATCATCGCGGCCCGCGCCGAAGAATCGTTCACGAGCTTCCACGACTTCCTCACCAAAGTGCCCGTGCACGTGGCGAACAAACGCACCGTCGAGTCGCTCATCAAGGCCGGCGCGTTCGACACGCTCGGTTCGACGCGGCGCGCCCTCATGGAGATCCACGAGGACGCGACCGAGCAGGCCGTGCTCGACAAGCGCCGTGAGGCCAACGGCGAGGTCGGCTTCGACTTCGACAGCCTGTGGGGTGATGACGAACCGCACGCGGTGCAGAAGGTGCCCGAGCGCCCCGAATGGACCAAGAAGGACAAGCTCGCTTTCGAACGCGAGATGCTCGGCCTGTACGTCTCCGACCATCCGCTGGCAGGCCTGGAGATCCCGCTCGCCAAACACGCGTCCACCTCGATCCACGACCTGCTGGCCTCGGACGACGTCAACGACGGCGACCAGGTCACCGTCGCGGGCCTGGTCACGAGCGTGCAGCACCGGGTCGCCAAGCAGAGCGGCAACCCGTACGGCATGATCACGGTCGAGGACTTCGACGGCGAGGTCACCGTCATGTTCATGGGCAAGACGTACACCGAGTTCCAGTCGATGCTCGTGGCCGACTCGATCCTCGCCGTGCGCGGCCGTGTGTCGGTGCGTGACGATGGGCTCAACCTGCACGGACAGTCCGCGTTCGCGCCCGATCTGGGAACGGTGGATGCCAGTGGCCCCCTCGTGCTGCTCATGCCTGAGCATCGTGCGACAGAGACCATCATCGGTGAGCTCGCCGCGGTGCTGGGCCGTCACAGCGGCGATACCGAGGTGACGCTCAAACTCCACAAGGGCGGCGCCGCGAAGGTGTTCGAGGTGCCGATCCCGGTCAGTGTGACCGTCGATCTCTACGGCGAGCTGAAGGGATTGCTCGGGCCGCAGTGCCTGGGATGAGCGGCCATAGCGCGGGCGAGTAGGATCGCCTCTGACCCCGGAGCCGGAAGGACCATCGTGACCGACGAGAAGACCACCCCCGACAACCCCGAAGAGGCCGCGATCGACGACGAGACCGTCCGCAGGGCACCCGAGCCTGTGGCAGACGATGCCGGCAGCGAGTTCGAGGTGGCCGAGGTCGCCGCCGCCGAGGCAGGCCCGATCGAGACGGACCCGGTCGTCGACCCCGTCGTCGCCGACGAGCCCGGACCGTATGCGGCTGATCCCGTCGTATCCGCCGACGAGTCCGCGTCCACGACCGAGGCGCCGGAGTCTGCGCCGGGCACCCCCGGCGGTCCTGCACCGCACCACGGCGTGGGCCCCTTCTCGATCCGCGAGGTCGCGCTGGGCGGCATCTGGCTGCTCGCGTTCATCGTCTCGTTCTTCCCGATCTACGGGGGATTCGCCTCCGGCGCCACGGTGTGGAACGGGGGAATCGACTGGGTTCTCACCATCGGCGTCCCCACCGTCGCCGTCTTCCTCCTGGCCCTTCGCCGGCTCTCGCCGCAGGGCATCCGCCGCGTCGGATCGCTGGGCATCGACCAGTTCGCCTCGGTGGCGTTCTCGGTCTCGGCCGTCATCTGGCTCGGCATCCTGTGGGGAGCGGTCGTCTCGCTCGGTGCGGGCCGTGTCTTCATCGCCACGTGGGTGGTTTGGGTCGAGTTCTTCCTGATGCTGGCCGGCGTCTTCCTCACCGTGCTGGCGCCGTTCATCGCGCCGTTCAACGAGGACTTCCGCTCGCGCCCCGAGACTGTCGCGCACCGCGTCGCTCGGCCCGCCCGCCCCGTCACGGCCCGCCCCGCCGCTCCGGCGAGCCACACCGGCACTCCCGACGCGGCCGCACCTTACGGAGCGCCCACCGGGGCCTACGGTTCGCCCACCGGCGCTTACGCATCGCCCGCCGGGGGCTACGCTTCGCCGGCAGCCGCCTACGGTTCGTCGACCGACGCGCACGCCGCGCCGGCCGACGCCGTGACGGGGCAGGCCGGCAATGGGCAGGAGTTCATGCCGTCCGATGAGACCTCGGTGATCGAGCAGCAGAGCGCTCCTGCCGCCACGCAGGCGTTCTGGGCGCTCGCGCCGGTCGAGCGCGACGTCGTCGATGAGCAGGGCCTGCCCGTGTTCACCATCGGCCCGACCGCCTGGGCGCTGGTCATCGAAGACCGCGGCGACACCTTCGTGGTGCGCCACGAGGACGGCCGCATCGGATACCTGACCGACGTCTCCGGCGTCACTCGCGGCTGATGCTGCGCACGATCGACCTGCGCGGCCGTGCGCTGTCGCCGCGCGAACTGCTGGATGTCGTCCCGCGCGCCACCGCCGCGCGCGACGCGGCGCTGGCCACGGCCGAGCGCATCGTCGCCGACGTCGCCGAGCGCGGCGAAGCCGCGCTGCGCGCGCAGGCCGAGCAGTTCGACCGTGTGACCGGCCACGACATCCGCGTGCCCGCCGCGCACCTCGACGAGGCCCTCGCGAACCTCGACCCCGAGGTGCGGGCCGCTCTCGAAGAGGCCATCCGCCGCGTGCGGGAGGCCTCGGCGGCGCAGGTGCCGCCGGATCATGTCACCGAGATCGCGCCGGGGGCCCGCATCACGCAGCGTTGGCGCCCGGTGGGCCGGGTGGGCGTGTATGTTCCGGGCGGCAAGGCCGTCTACCCCTCAAGCGTGATCATGAATGTCGTCCCCGCGCAGGTGGCCGGGGTGCGGCAGGTCGCGCTGGCATCGCCGCCGCAGGCAGACCACGGGGGCCGGGTGCACCCCGTCATCCTCGCCGCCGCGAAACTCCTGGACGTCGCCGAGGTCTACGCCATGGGCGGCGCCGGTGCGATCGGCGCTTTCGCCCACGGCGTGCCCGCCCTCGATCTCGACGCGGTCGATGTCATCTCCGGCCCCGGCAACAACTTCGTCGCCCTCGCCAAGCGCGTCGTATCGGGCCGCGTGGGCATCGACTCCGAGGCCGGAGCCACCGAGATCCTCATCGTCGCCGACGACAGCGCGGACGCCGACCTCGTCGCCGCCGACCTCGTGAGCCAGGCCGAGCACGACGAGCAGGCCGCTGCCGTCCTCGTCACGACCTCTGCCGAGCTCGCCGAGGCCGTCACCGACCGTATCGGCACACGCGCGGCATCCACTCGCCACACCGCACGCATCGGGGAGGCACTTGCCGGCCCGCAATCGGCCATCGTGCTGGTCGATGACCTCGACGCCGCGACCGCATTCAGCAACGCCTATGCGCCCGAGCACCTCGAACTGCACGTGGCCCATCCGCGCGTGGACGACTTCACAAACGCGGGGGCCGTGTTCGTCGGGGCCTACACGCCCGTCTCACTGGGCGACTACCTTGCCGGCAGCAACCACGTGCTTCCCACCGGAGGCCAGGCGCGTTACGCGTCCGGGCTGTCGGCGTCGACCTTCCTCCGACCGCAGCAGGTGATCGACTACGACCGTGCCGCGCTGCAGGCCGTGAGCGCGCAGATCGTGGCGCTGGCCACGGCCGAGGCGCTGCCGGCGCACGGCGAGGCGGTCACCGCCCGGTTCGACGCGTAGGCTGGATCGTCATGCACTGCCCGTTCTGCCGCCATTCCGATTCGCGGGTCATCGACTCGCGCACCAGCGACGACGGTCTCAGCATCCGCCGCCGCCGGCAATGCCCCGAGTGCGGCGGCCGGTTCTCGACCATCGAGACGGCGAGCCTCAACGTCATCAAGCGATCCGGTGTGATCGAGCCCTTCAGTCGCGACAAGGTCATGTCGGGCGTCCGGAAGGCCTGCCAGGGCCGTCCGGTCACCGAAGGCGACCTCGCGGTGCTGGCGCAGGCTGTCGAAGAGGCCGTGCGTCAGACCGGCACCTCGCAGATCGACACCAACGAGATCGGCCTGGCGATCCTCGGCCCGCTCCGCGAACTCGACGAGATCGCCTACCTGCGGTTCGCGAGCGTTTACCAGGCGTTCGAGTCCCTCGACGACTTCGAGACGTCGATCGCACAGCTGCGCGCCGACCACGCGGCGCGTGAGACGCCGTCATCGGCTGACTGAGCGCGCCGATACGCTGGAGGGGATGTACCCCTTCCTCTTCCGTACCGTCCTGTCGCGCATGGATCCCGAGACGGCGCACCACGCCGCCATGCTCGTCATCCGTGTGCTCGGCATCCGCCCGCTCGCGCCGCTCGTGCGCACGTTCACGCGCCCCGACCCGGCACAGCGCGTGCACGTCCTGGGGCTCGACTTCCCCTCGCCGTTCGGCGTGGCGGCCGGCTTCGACAAGGACGTCACGGGCGCCGCCGGCTTGGGCGCATTGGGCTTCGGGCATATCGAGGTCGGCACCGTCACCGCGATCGCGCAGGAGGGCAACCCCCGGCCGCGACTGTTCCGGCTCATCCCCGACCGCGCGGTGATCAACCGAATGGGATTCAACAACCACGGCGCTGCTGCCGCCGCGCGGCGCCTGGCGAGGCTGCGACGGCGACGCCGCCGGCCGGTGATCGGCGTGAACATCGGCAAGAGCCGCGTGGTCGATGTGGCCGACGCGACCGCCGACTACGTCACCAGCGCCCGCCAGCTCGCCCCCCTGGCCGACTATCTCGTCGTCAACGTCTCGTCGCCGAACACCCCGGGGCTGCGGGGACTTCAGGCCGTCGAGACGCTGCGCCCCCTGCTTCAGGCCGTGCACGCCGCCGCCGGCCCCACCCCGCTGCTGGTGAAGATCGCCCCCGACCTGATCGACGACGAGGCCGAGGCCATCGCGCGGCTCGCCGTCGACGTGGGGCTGGCGGGCATCATCGCCACCAACACCACGATCTCGCGTGACGGCCTGTCCACCGATGCGTCCGTCGTCGAGGCCGCCGGTGCGGGGGGCCTCTCGGGCGCGCCGCTGAAGGACCGTGCGCTCGAGGTGCTGCGCATCGTGCGCGGCGTCGTGCCCGCGTCGTTCTGCGTGATCTCGGTCGGCGGCGTCGAGACCGCGGCCGATGTGCGCGAGCGGCTGGATGCCGGTGCCGACCTCGTCCAGGGCTACACGGCATTCCTGTACCGCGGCCCGCTGTGGGCCCGGCAGATCAACCGCGGACTGCGGTCGGCGCGCTGACTGCGCTCAGGCGGGGTACTGCCCGCGCCTGACCTGCGGCTTGGGCAGGCGCATGAAGCGCATCTGCACCGTGCGCATCGCCGAATACCACGCCAGACCCTTTTCGAGCTTGGACGCACCGAACTTCGCCTTGGCCTTCTTCTTCACCCGCTGACCGGTGACGATCATGTCGGTGATCGCGAACAGGATGTACAGCCACAGGCCGACGAACGAGTAGTAGGTGACCGCCGGGTTCGGGAACAGGCTCAACAGGATGACGATGATCATCAGGGGCATGAGCAGCTCGCCCAGGTGCCATCCGGCATCCACCCAGTCGCGTGCGAAGCGGCGCTGCGGGCCCTTGTCGCGCACCGGCAGGTACTTCTCCTCGCCGTTGGCCATCCCGACGCGGGCGCGCTCACGCGCAGTGGCCAGCTCGGCCTTGGCGCGCTGCTTCGCCTCCTTGGTGTCGGCCACGAGCGGACGCTTGCGGGCCGCCTCCTGCTCGGCGCGGGACGGCGTCGGGCGGTTCTTTCCGGGGCCGGCCGGAACGTCGGCGGCCGCGTCGGACGGAGTGGAGGAGGGGATCTTAGCCACGGGATGGGTCCTCGGATCGGCGGGTGAGGTGCCCCCTAAGATTACCCGCATGAGCTCTGAACTTCCCCGCCGCGACGCCGTCCGCGATGCTGCCCTCGCCGCCGTGCCCGCGGCGCTGGCCGATCTGGGCACTCTGGTGCGCATCCCCTCGGTCGCCTTTCCGGGCTTCGACCACGGTGAGGTGGCCCGCAGCGCCGAGGCGGTGCGCGGTCTGCTCGAGGGGCTCGGCATCTTCGAGCGGGTCGAGATCAAGACCGCCGCCTTGCCGGCGACGGGCCAGCAGGGGATGCCGGCGGTGCTGGCCACCCGGCCCGCGCGGCGCGGCGCGCCCACCATCCTGCTGTATGCGCACCACGATGTGCAGCCGGTCGGCGATGAGGCGCTGTGGGAGTCGGCGCCGTTCGAGCCCACCGTCCGCGATGGGCGCCTGTACGGACGCGGTGCCGCCGACGACAAGGCCGGCATCATGGCCCACGTCGGCGCGCTGCGCGCGTTGGTCGACGCGGTCGGCACCGACTTCGATCTCGGTGTCAACATGTTCAGCGTGGGGGAAGAGGAGGCGGGTTCCGCCTCGTTCGCGCAGTTCCTCAGCGACAACGCCGACGCCCTGCGCGCCGACGTCATCGTGGTGGCCGACTCGGGCAACTGGGACGCGACCACCCCGGCACTGACCGTCTCGCTGCGGGGCAATGTGCGGTTCACCCTGACGGTGCGCACCCTTGCCCACGCCTCGCACTCGGGCATGTTCGGGGGAGCGGTACCCGACGCGATGATGGCCACGGTGAAGCTGCTGGCCACGCTGTGGGACCAGGACGGCGCCGTCGCGGTGGCCGGTCTCACCGAGCGCGAAGCGGAGACCCCGGAGTACTCGGAACAGACCCTTCGCAGTGAGGCGGGACTGCCCGAGGGCGTGAGCCCCATCGGCCGCGGCACGATCCTCAGCCGCATCTGGAACAAGCCGTCGATCACCGTCACCGGAATCGATGCGCCCACGGTGCGCAACGCGTCGAACACGCTCAGCCCCGAGGTGTCGGTGGTCATCAGCGCCCGGATCGCCCCGGGACAGAACGCGACCGATGCCGAAGAGGCGCTGATGGCGCACCTGCGCGCCCACGCCCCGTTCGGCGCGCAGCTGTCGTTCCACGACGCTGATCGCGGCGACGCATTCCTCGTCGACACTTCGGGCGATGCCGTCGCCGCCGCCCGTGAGGCCCTCGCCGACGGCTACGGCGTCGAGCCGGTCGACATCGGCGTGGGCGGGTCGATCCCGTTCATCGCCGACCTCGTGCGCGAGTTCCCCGGCGCGCAGATTCTCGTCACCGGTGTGGAGGACCCGCATTCCCGGGCGCACAGCCCGAACGAGTCGCTGCATCTGGACACGTTCCGGCATGCACTGGTGTCCGAGGCGCTGCTGCTCGAACGTCTTGACACGGCCCGGTGACCGGCCCGGGCCGCGCGGGCCGGGCGTAGAATCGTGGCATCCAGCCGTCTGATAACGGCACGACCCCCAGGGAGAGCCATGACCGACATCGCCACGACGCCCGTCGAGACCACCCCCGACCACGGCATCAGCCTCACCGACGCCGCCGCGCTCAAGGTGAAGAACCTGCTCGGCCAGGAGAACCGCGACGACCTGCGCCTGCGCGTGGCCGTGCAGCCGGGCGGATGCTCGGGGCTGATCTACCAGCTCTACTTCGACGAGCGGTACCTCGACGGCGACAAGACCGTCGACTTCGACGGCGTCGAGGTCATCGTCGACGACATGTCGGTGCCCTACCTCGACGGCGCCGTCATCGACTTCAAGGACACGATCTCGGAGCAGGGCTTCACGATCGACAACCCGAACGCGGCCGGCAGCTGCGCCTGCGGCGACAGCTTCCACTGATCCGGCTCGTTTCCTGCAGATCGGGCCGAGGAAACGCGCCCTCACCCTGGGCGGTTGGCCTGAATCAGGTGAGAGGTTGCTCTAGACTGGCCTGAGACGACCTTCATGATCCCGAAAGGTGAACCGTGCGCGCAAAACGGCGACTCCGCTGGGCCATTGTGCCGATGGGCGTTGCGACCGCCATCGCCCTGGCGGCCTGCACCCCGACCGAGCTGAACGGGTTCCTGCCCGGGTTCGAGGACGGCGGCGAGCCGGTCACCGACCGCACCGCAATGGTGTCGGGGCTGTGGACCACCTCGTGGATCGTGCTGCTCATCGTGGGCCTGATCACGTGGGGCCTCATGGGCTGGGCCGCCATCGTCTACCGTCGCCGCCGCGGCCAGACCGGCCTGCCGGTGCAGCTGCGGTACAACATGCCGATCGAGATCTTCTACACGGTCGTGCCGCTGATCCTCGTGCTCGGCTTCTTCGCCTTCACGGCGCGCGACCAGACGATCCTCGAGACGCAGCACGACGACCCCGACGTGTGCATCACGGCCATCGCCAAGCAGTGGGCGTGGGACTTCCAGTACAACGGCAACGACTGCGAGCAGACCGACGACGCCGTGTGGACCATGGGTGTGCAGGCGCAGACCGACGAGCGCGGCAACATCACCAACGAGCTGCCCACCCTCGTCCTGCCGGTCGACCAGGAGGTCACCCTCAAGCTCGTCTCGCGTGACGTGGCTCACTCGTTCTGGATCGTGGACTTCCTCTACAAGAAGGACATGTACATCGGGAAGGACAACTACTGGTCGTTCACCCCGACCAAGGAGGGCACGTACGACGGCAAGTGCGCGGAGCTGTGCGGCCAGTACCACTCGATGATGCTCTTCAACGTCGAGGTCGTCTCCGACGCCGAATACCAGGACTACCTGTCGTCGCTGCGCGAGGCCGGCAACACCGGTGACATCAACGACGAGTACGACCGTCTGCAGAACCTGCCCGGTACCGGTGGCAGCGCTGAATCCGAGGGAGGCCAGTAATGGCGACGACTCTTCCGCTCGAGGGGGACACCCACGCGCGCCCCACGACTCTGCCGCCGCGCCAGGCCGCTCTGCTGAGCTCCTCGCGCGTTGAGCAGAAGGGCAACCTGGTCGTCAAGTGGATGACCTCCACCGACCACAAGACGATCGGATACATGTATCTGATCGCGTCGGTGCTGTTCTTCCTGCTCGGCGGCGTCATGGCGCTGATCATCCGCGCCGAGCTGTTCGAGCCCGGCATGCAGATCGTGCCGACCAAGGACCAGTACAACCAGCTGTTCACGATGCACGGCACGATCATGCTGCTGATGTTCGCGACGCCGCTGTTCGCCGGTTTCGCCAACGCGATCCTGCCGCTGCAGCTGGGTGCTCCCGACGTGGCATTCCCGCGGCTGAACGCCTTCGCGTTCTGGCTGTTCAGCTTCGGCTCGATCATCGCCGTCGCCGGCTTCCTCACGCCGCAGGGCGCGGCGGCCTTCGGCTGGTTCGCCTATCAGCCGCTGGCCAACGCGAGCTTCTCGCCGGGTGCGGGTGGCAACCTCTGGATGCTGGGCCTGGGCATGAGCGGTTTCGGCACAATCCTGGGTGCCGTCAACTTCATCACGACCATCATCACGATGCGTGCACCCGGTATGACGATGTGGCGTCTGCCCATCTTCTCCTGGAACACGCTGGTCACCAGCATCCTGATCCTGATGGCCTTCCCGGTGCTGGCCGCCGCGATCCTCGCCGCCGCGACCGACCGTGTGCTCGGCGCTCACATCTACGATCCCGCCAACGGCGGCGTCCTGCTGTGGCAGCACCTGTTCTGGTTCTTCGGCCACCCAGAGGTCTACATCATCGCGCTGCCGTTCTTCGGCATCGTGTCCGAGATCTTCCCGGTTTTCAGCCGCAAGCCGATCTTCGGATACAAGACCCTCGTCTACGCGACGATCGCCATCGCCGCACTGTCGGTGTCGGTGTGGGCGCACCACATGTACGTCACCGGTGGAGTGCTGCTGCCGTTCTTCGCGCTGATGACGATGCTCATCGCGGTGCCTACGGGTGTGAAGATCTTCAACTGGATCGGCACCATGTGGCGCGGATCGGTGACCTTCGAGACGCCGATGATCTTCTCGCTCGGGTTCCTCACCTCGTTCGTCTTCGGTGGCCTGACCGGTGTGATCCTGGCATCCCCGCCGCTGACCTTCCACACGTCCGACTCGTACTTCGTGGTCGCGCACTTCCACTACGTGGTGTTCGGCACCGTCGTGTTCGCGATGTTCGCCGGCTTCTACTTCTGGTGGCCGAAGTGGACCGGACGCATGCTCAACGAGCGCCTCGGCGTCGTGCACTT
Organism: Actinomycetes bacterium; assembly: GCA_023450335.1. Taxonomy (GTDB): domain Bacteria; phylum Actinomycetota; class Actinomycetes; order Actinomycetales; family Microbacteriaceae; genus Microbacterium. Next base: position 22,634 of record JAEXHA010000082.1, read on the forward strand.
CTGGATGCTGTTCATCGGGTTCCACATGACCTTCCTCATCCAGCACTGGCTGGGCGTGGACGGCATGGTCCGCCGCTACGCCGACTACTCGGCCGCCGACGGCTGGACGTGGCAGAACCAGGTCTCGACCGTGGGCGCGATGATCCTCGGTGCGTCGATGATCCCGTTCTTCCTGAACGTGTGGATCACGGCCCGCAAGGCGCCCAAGGTCACCGTCAACGACCCGTGGGGCTACGGCGGCTCGCTCGAGTGGGCGACCAGCTGCCCGCCGCCGCGCCACAACTTCACGTCGATCCCGCGTATCCGCAGCGAGCGTCCGGCCTTCGACTTGAACCACCCCGAAGCGGGAATCCCCGTGGGCATCGGCCCGGCGAAGGACGCTCCCGACGCCCCGGTCGTCGACAAGGCCGATGGAGAGGTCAAGTAAGTGAAGACGAACGTCAACCTCTGGTGGATCCTCACGGTCTTCTTCCTGATCGTCGCGGGGCTCTACACCGCCTGGAACATCATCGAGCACTCGCACCTGGCATGGTTCACCGCCATCGAGTGGGTCGGCACGGTGGCGCTGCTGTTCACAGCGTTCATGTCGGCGCTCATCGCGTTCTACGTGCACCGTGTGCACCGCGCCCAGGGTGGTGAGCTGCCCGAAGACGTCCTGACGGCAGACATCGACGACGGCGACCCCGAGGTCGGCGAGTTCAGCCCGTGGTCGTGGTGGCCTGTCGTGCTGGCGTTCGCCGCGAGCCTGTTCATCCTCGGACTCGCTGTCGGCCAGTTCCTGCTGCCGATCGGCGTGGCGGTGTTCGTCGTCGCGATCGTCGGCTGGGTCTACGAGTACTACCGCGGCTACTTCGCGCGCTGAGGTCCATGCACCTGCGACTGCAGGCGGGCGTCTTCTCTGATGTCGGCGCGTTCCGTTCGAACAACCAGGACGCCGCGTTCGCGGCATCCTGGGCTGCGGGCGTCGCCGATGGCGTCGGCGGGGGACCCGCCGGCGATCTGGCATCCGCGGCACTGGTACACGGCCTGATCGGCGGCGGCCGCCGTTGCGAGGACGCCGTGGAGTTGGGCGCCCGCGTGCGGATGGCCAATTGGGATCTGGGCGCCCACGTGCGTCGCGACCCGGCGCTGCGCGGCATGGCGACGACATTCACCGGATTGTGGTTCACCCCTGAAGGCACGCTCCTGCTGGCGCACACGGGCGATTCACGCGCTTACCTGGTGCGTGACGGCGCGATGTCACGGCAGACACGGGATGACTCGTTCGTGCAGGCGCTGGTCGACCAGGGGCTCGTGCGGGCCGAAGACGCCGCATCGCATCCGCGCCGCAACGTGATCACTGCCTCGCTCCGCGGCGAGGAGACGGATCTCGTCCGTGTCGACGAGCGTACGGCCCGAGAGGGCGACCGCTGGCTGCTGTGCAGCGATGGTGTCAGCGACTATCTGCCTGACGCCGACATCAAGGCGCTGATCACCGGCATCCCCGACCCTGCGGGCGCCGCGCGTCGCGTCGTGGAGTTCGCTCTCGAAGCCGGTTCACGGGACAACGTCACCGCGGTGGTGTGCGATCTCGCGACGGGACCGGAGTCGCCGGATGCCGTCCCCATCGTCGCGGGGTCGGCCGCTGTGCGATTTCCCGAGGTGTTCGAAGCCGGACTCGCCGCGACCGCCTGAGCGCCGCGTCGCAGAGGTCGTCGTCAACGGCTGAGGGCCGTGCCGGTCAGGAACGGACGTACATGGTCAGCGGGTCGAAGGTACGGGGGACCGGCCCGTCGGCGTTCTCTGTCGGCTGCCCCTCGCGCACCCAGTACTCGTATCCGCCGATCATCTCCTTGACTTGATAGCCGAGTTTCGCGAACTCGACGGCCCCCTTGGTGCCGGCATTGCAGCCCGGGCTCCAGCAGTAGACGACCACGGGGACGGCCGGGTCGAGTTCCTTCGGTGCCCGCTCGGCGATGTCGCGGTAGGGCATGTGGACCGCGCCCACGACGTGTCCCTGCGCCCACGCCTCGTCGCTGCGCACATCGACGATGACGAGACTTTCGCCGGCCTTCTGCGCGGCATAGGCGTCGGAAGCGTCGGTTTCGTGGGTGAGCTTGGCGGTGAAGTACGAAAGCGCATCGGTCATGCTTCGACGCTACCGCTACGACAAAGCGGCGAGGCCGACCATGACGGTCAAGCCTCGCCGCTTTTCAGCCAGTCGGCGTCAGTCGCCCTTGGGCTTCTTCTTGCCCTTGGTGTCGCCGTCGTCAGGAACGATCAGGTTGGAGGGACGGTTCGCCGTCTCGCCGCCCTTGCCGTCATCGATCGGATGCAGGGGAGCGTCGGGGACGCCGGCACGCTCGTGCGCGCCCTGCAGCTCAGCGGCTTCCTCCTCGGCGATGTGCTCGAGGGTGTGGTGCTGGTGAGCACGCGCCGCCTCGACGTCGCCCTGGGTGAGGGTGGTGAGCCGGTCCTCGAAGAACCAGCGCGACAGGGACGACCGCAGGTTCTCGTGCCATGGGATACGACCCTTGTCGTTGGGACGCACCACCAGGGGCTCGTTGGACTCGTAGTCGACGAGTTTGATGAGCTCGTACTCGTCGACGGGCTGGTGCACCTCGATGTACTCGCCGCCGGGCAGGCGCACGATGCGTCCCGATTCGTAGCCGTGCAGCGCGATCTCGCGGTCCTTCCGCTGCAGCGCGATACAGATGCGCTTGGTGACGAAGTACGCGAAGATCGGCCCGAAGATCAGCATCGCCTGCAGCGCGTGGATGACGCCTTCCATCGTGAGGTGGAAGTGGGTGGCGATGAGGTCGGACGACGCCGCAGCCCACAGCACCGCGTAGAACGTGACGCCGGCGGCGCCGATGGCGGTGCGGGTCGCCGCGTTGCGCGGACGCTGCGCGATGTGGTGCTCACGCTTGTCGCCGGTGATCCACGCTTCGATGAACGGGTAGATCGCCACGAGCACGATGAACAGGCCCAGCACGATCAGCGGCACGATGATGTTGAACGACCAGGTGCGGTCGAGCCACACGAACTCCCAGTGCGGCGGCACCAGACGCAACGCACCGTCGGCGAAGCCGATGTACCAGTCGGGCTGGGTACCGGCCGACACGGGGGACGGGTCGTACGGGCCGTAGTTCCAGATCGGGTTGATCTGGAACAGCGATGCGATCAGCACCAGCACGCCGAAGGTGATGAAGAAGAAGCCGCCCATCTTCGACATGTAGACCGGCATCATCGGGTAGCCCACGACGTTGCTGTTCGTCCGGGCGGGCCCGGCGAACTGCGTGTGCTTGTTGACGATCATGAGCATGAGGTGCAGCCCCAGCAGCGCGACCAGGATGGCCGGCAGCAGCAGGATGTGCAGCGCATACAGACGCCCGACGATCTCCGTGCCCGGGAATTCGCCGCCGAAGAGCAGGAACGAGGTCCACGTGCCGATCAGCGGGATGCCCTTGATCATGCCGTCGATGATGCGCAGGCCGTTGCCCGAGAGCACGTCGTCAGGGAGCGAGTAGCCGGTGAAGCCCTCGCCCATGGCGAGGACGAACAGCACGAAGCCGATCACCCAGTTCAGCTCACGGGGCTTGCGGAATGCGCCGGTGAAGAAGACGCGCAGCATGTGCACGCCGATACCGGCGACGAACACCAGTGCCGCCCAGTGGTGAAGCTGGCGCACGAGCAGGCCGCCTCGGATGTCGAACGAGATCTCGAGCGTCGAGGCCATGGCCGCCGACATCTCGATGCCCCGCATCGGCAGGTGGGCGCCGTTGTAGTGCGTCTCGACCATCGCGGCGTCGAAGAAGAACGTCAGGAACGACCCCGACAGCAGGATGACGACGAAGCTCCACAGCGCGATCTCGCCCAGCATGAACGACCAGTGGTCGGGGAAGATCTTCCGGCCGAGCTCCTTGACGAACCCCGAGATCGAGGTGCGCTCGTCGATGTAGTTCGCCGCACCCGCGACGAATCGCCCGCCGAGGGGCTTTTCGTCACGTGCGGGGGCCGTTTCGTGGCCCGTTTCGGTGGCAGTCGCGGTGCTCAATGACGCTCCCAGAAGCTCGGGCCGACAGGTTCTTCGAAGTCGCTCTGCGCGACGAGGTAGCCCTCGTCGTCGACGGTGATCGGCAGCTGGGGCAGCGGCCGGGCTGCCGGGCCGAAGATGACGGCCGCGCTGCGCGACACATCGAACTGCGACTGGTGGCAGGGGCAGAGCAGGTGGTGGGTCTGCTGCTCGTACAGCGCGACGGGGCAGCCGACGTGCGTGCAGACCTTGGAGTACGCGACGATGCCGTCGTAAGCCCACTCCAGCTTGTTGTGCTCGGCGGGCAGCTGCTCGGGCAGCAGACGCATGAGCAACACGATCGCCTTCGCCTTCTCCTCGAGGTAGCCGTCGTGGTGGCTGAGGTCGGCGAGCTTCTCGGGGATGACGTGCATGGCCGAGCCAATGGTGACGTCGGAGGCGCGGATGGGCTCACCGCTGGGGTCGCGTGCCAGCCGCATGCCCTTGTCCCACATCGTGTGCTTGAGCAGGGCGACCGGGTCGCCCTCGATACCCGTGCCCTGGGGATCGCTGTGCGGTGCCAGGCCGCGGAACAGGACGATGCCGGGCAGCACGGATGCCACCAGCGCCGCGATCAGGGAGCCGCGGATGGCGGTGCGACGGCCGAAGCCCGATTCTTCATTCGCCTCGCGGAAGGCCTGCACGGCCGCTTCGCGGGTCGTGTCGCGCCCACGGGTGGCGTGGCGCGGCTCGATGAACTCGCGGTCGGACATGATCGCCTTCGACCAGTGGATCGCACCGATGCCGATCGCGAGAAGCGCGAGCGCGATGCCCAACCCGATGAACAGGTTGTTCTGGCGGATGTCGATCGTGCGGCCGCTCTCGATGGGGAACAGCATGTAGGCGGCGATCGCCCAGATGCTGCCGGCCAGCGACAGGTAGAACAGCGAGTAGACCGTGCGCACGGCACGCGTCATCGCCGCCGGGTCCTTGTCGGTCAGGCGCGCGCGGTGGGGCGGCAGCCCGGGATTCTCCACGGGGTCGCTGACCACAACGGCGAGCCCGCTGGAGGGCTTCCACGAAGCCCTCTCGTGCTCGAGTGGGTCTTCCTCGTGTGCCATGGTGCTCCTCATCCGTTCCGTACGTCAGTGTTCGATCAGTTCGACTTCGCCGTGATCCACACGGTGATGCCGATCAGGGTGCCGATGCCGAAGATCCAGATGAACAGACCTTCCGACACGGGACCCAGCGAACCAAGGGTGAAGCCGCCGACCGATGCATCCTCCTGCATCCACAGCAGCGCCGAGATGATGTCGCGCTTCTCTTCCGCGCTGATGTTCAGGTCGCCGAACACAGGCATGTTCTGCGGACCGGTGACCATCGCCGCATAAAGGTGCAGTGCGCTGGTCTCCGTCAGTGCGGGCGCGTACTTGCCTTCGGTGAGGGCGCCACCGGCAGCGGCGACGTTGTGGCACATGGCGCAGTTGATGCGGAACAGCTCGGCTCCGGCTGCCACGTCTCCGCCGCCATCGAGGATCTTCTCGTCCGGGTAGGTCGGGCCGGGGGAGACGGACTGCACCCAGGCAGCCATCGCCTCGATCTGCTCCTGCGTGAACTGGACCGGCTTGACCGGCGCCTGCGGCCCCTGCATCTGCAGCGGCATGCGACCGGTCGCGACCTGGAACTCGACGGCGAGCTCACCGACGCCGTAGAGCGACGGGCCGTCGGGGGTGCCTTCGAGGTTCAGGCCGTGGCAGGTGGCGCAGTTGGCCTGGAACAGCTTCTTGCCGTCCTCGACGGTCAGCGCGGTGCTGGCGGCCGTGGGGGTCTCGGTCGCCGCCATTGCGGCGGAAGCACCGGCGTAGACGCCTCCGGTGACGAGCAGTCCGACGCCGATGAGGGCGGCGGCTGCCCACTTGCTGCGGCGTCCGCCCGAGCGGCGTGAGGTCTTGAATGCCATGGAAGTATCAGCTCCGGGTTACTTGACGAAGTAGATGACGGCGAACAGGACGATCCAGACGACGTCCACGAAGTGCCAGTAGTACGACACGACGATCGAGGAGGTCATCTCCTTGCGCCCGAAGTTCTTGACCGCGTAGGCGCGGCCGATGACGAGCAGGAAGGCGATCAGACCGCCGGTCACGTGCAGGGCGTGGAAGCCGGTCGTGAGGTAGAACGCCGACGCGTAGGAATCAGACGCGATCGGCATGCCCTCGGCGACGAGTGTCGCGTACTCCCAGACCTGACCCGACACGAAGACGGCGCCCATGATGAACGAGAGGAAGAACCACTCGACCATGCCCCACTGGCGGAACTGCCAGATCGAGCCCTTGCGGTAGGGCTGGAAGCGCTCTGCCGCGAAGACGCCGGCCTGTGCGGTGAACGACGAGAGCACCAGGATGAGCGTGTTGATGGCCGCGAAGGGAATGTTCAGCAGCTCGGTGCGCTCGGCCCACAGCTCGGGCGAAGCGTTGCGGATGGTGAAGTAGATGGCGAACAGGCCGGCGAAGAACATGACTTCGCTGCCGAGCCATACGATCGTGCCGACGGCGACCGGATCCGGCCGCTTCACGGAACGCAAAGCCTGGGGGTATGTCGCTGGAGTCGTCACGTCCCCATTATGGCTGATTTCGGGCGGAGGTTTTCGCATCACTGAAGGTGGTTCGGTCGATGCGGCACCTTGGGGCGTGTTGAGAAGCACCCGTGAGAGTGCCGGAAGTCGTCCGCAAAGGTGTCGATAGGATCGGTGTTCATGGCAGAGCTCTACACCTGGCCCGACATCCTCACTGATCTTCTCGAGCGCCGTGACCTCAGCGTGTCGGAGTCGACGTGGGCGATGCAGCAGGTGATGTCGGGTGAGGCGACTCCGTCGCAGCTGGCCGGCTTCCTGCTCGCACTGCGTGCCAAGGGCGAGACCGTCGACGAGATCGTGGGCTTCCGTGATGCGATTCTCGAGGCGGCGGTGCCGCTTCCGGTCCCGGCCGACGTGCTCGACATCGTCGGCACCGGGGGCGACCGATTCGGCACCGTCAACGTGTCGACCATGTCGGCCATCACCGCGGCGGCCGCAGGCGTGCCCGTGGTCAAGCACGGCAACAAGGCGGCCAGCTCGTCGTCCGGAGCATCTGATGTGCTCAGCGCGCTCGGGCTCGATCTTTCGCTGCCGCCCGAGCGCGTCGCCGAGGTGCTCGCCGAGGTCGGCATCACCTTCGCGTTCGCATCGGCCTTCCACCCCGGCTTCCGCCACGCGGGGCCGACCCGTTCTGAACTGGGCGTTCCGACCGTCTTCAATTTCTTGGGGCCGCTGTGCAACCCGGCGCGTGCCGAGGCCAACGCGGTCGGCGTCGCGCACCTCGACCGGGTGCCGCTCATCACGGGCGTGTTCCGCACGCGTGGCGCGACCGCCCTTGTCTTCCGCGGGGACGACGGCCTCGATGAACTGACCACCACCGGTCACAGCCGGTTGTGGGAGGTGAGCCTCGGCGACATCCACGAGCACGACCTGGACCCGCGCGACCTCGACATCCCCCGCGCGCGCATCGACGATCTGCTCGGCGGCGAGCCTGCGCACAACGCCGACGTCGTGCGCCGCGTGCTGGCGGGGGATGCCGGGCCGGTGCGCGACATCGTGCTGCTGAACGCCGCGGCGGGAATCGTGTCGTACCGACTGTTCCGCGACCCGACCGAGGTGCAGCGGCCGATCCTCGAGCGCCTCGCCGAAGCGCGTGACGAAGCGGCGGAAGCCATTGACAGCGGTGCGGCCGAAGCCAAGCTCACCGCGTGGATCGAAGCGACCTCGCGGGCGTGACGTGATCTGGCCCCGAGGACTGGTGGCACCCGCGCGCCCAGCGCTAGGTTGAACCCGAACGCCCCCAGATCGAAGGAGCGCGCTATGTCAGATCAGCCGGAGACCGTCGACACCATCGAACCGCCCGTCAAGAACGTGGGACTGGTCAAGGTCGTCGGAGTGCTCGGGATTCTCGGCGGAATCGCCTTGATCGTCGTGGGCATCATCGTGTGGATCATGGTCTCCAGTCAGCTGCGTGCCGAGAACATCACGATCCCCGACGACGCGATGGCCTTCCAGGGGCAGACGGTCGCCGGGCCGCTGACCGCCTTCGTGCAGGCCGACATCATCCAGCATCACGCGCTGGAAGCCTCCGGTGGGAAGACCTACGCCGAACTGCCACAGGACGACCCCGTCCGCGCAACGATGATGAACGCCTCCTTCCTGCGGGCTTCGCTGTTCACGTCGGTGGTGTCGTTCGGGGTGGCCGCCTTCGCCATGGGCATCGGCGTGCTGTCGATACTGTTCGGCGCGGCGTTGCGAAGGCTTGCGGACGTGCCGGTGGTGGTTCGGCGCTCGACGGTCGCGTAGCGGACCGCGCCCGACCGGCGACACGACAACGCGATGGATGCCGTAGCGGCGCTGACCGAGATCGCGACGCTGCTCGAGCGCGAGCGATCGTCACGCTACAAATCGAAGGCGTTCCGTGCGGCCGCCGACGCGATCGCCGGGCTGAATGCCGAGGAGCTGGCCGATACGGCGAGCCTGCGACGGCGGAAAGGTATCGGCGAGTCGACGCTGGCGGTCATCCAGCAGGCGCTCGCCGGCGAGGTGCCCGACTATCTGCGCGACCTGCGTGGCCGGGTTGCGCCGGAGAAGAGCTCGCAGCTGCGCGGGCTGTTGCGCGGCGATCTGCACTGTCACTCGGAATGGTCGGACGGCCTGACGTCGATCGATCTGATGGTGGACGGCGCACGTGCGCTCGGCCATGAGTACCTGGCGCTGACCGATCACTCGCCGCGGCTGCGCGTGGCGAGGGGCCTTTCGGCGGAGCGGCTGCGCGAACAGCTCGAGGTGGTCGCAAGGTTCACGGGCGACGGCTTCACACTGCTCAGCGGCATTGAAGTCGACATTCTCGACGACGGTGACCTCGACCAGCAGGATGCTCTCCTCGACGAGCTCGACATCGTCGTGGCATCCGCTCATTCGAAGCTGCGGATGGACAAGGCGCCGATGACGCGTCGGCTGGTCGCCGCGGTGTCGAACCCGCATGTGAACGTGTTGGGCCACGTCACCGGGAGGCTCGTCGCGGGATCGCGTGGCACCCGTCCGCCGTCGACGTTCGATGCGCCGGCCGTGTTCGCGGCGTGTGCCGAGCACGCGGTGGCGGTGGAGATCAACTCGCGGCCGGAGCGGGAGGACCCGCCGGACGAGCTGATCGCCCTCGCCCTCGCCGAGGGGTGTCTGTTCTCGATCGACTCCGACGCGCACGCGCCCGGTCAGCTGTCCCTTCTCGACGAGGGCGCCGCTCGGGCCGAACGCGCCGGCGTTCCGCCCGAGCGCATCGTCACGACATGGCCGTTGGGCCGGCTGCGGGAGTGGGCGCAGCGCGATTGAGCGGCGTGCCGGCAGCGTGAGAGACGCGGCAGGTCAGGAGCCGGCGTTCACCGCTGTCACGGCGCGGGTCATCGACGTGCCCAGTCCCCACCGTGCGGCGATGTCGTCTGCGCGTGCGGGGTCGACGGAGCGCAGGCGGCTGTCGATGTCGCCGAGCTCGAGGGTGCGGACGACTTCGACCACGGTGGGAGCGACCGCGAGGTAGTCGAGGGATGCCAGGATCTTCGCCTGCACGCCGGCCGACATGCCGTCTCCCGACTCGGCGGCGCGGATGATGCCCGCGAGGTCGCCGTGGCGGGCGAGGAGCGCGGCGGCGGTCTTGTCGCCGACGCCGGCGACGCCGGGCAGGCCGTCGGAGGGGTCGCCGCGCAGCACCGCGAAGTCTGCGTACTGCACGGGCAGGATGCCGTACTTTGCGACGACGGCCGCGTCGGTCAGTACCTCGAGGTTGCTCATGCCGCGGCCGGTGTAGACGACGCGGATGCCCTGGGCGTCGTCGACCAGTTGGAAAAGGTCGCGGTCGCCGGTGATCACGTCGACCGGGAGCGTCGACTGAGTGGCGAGGCTGCCGATGATGTCGTCCGCCTCGTGCTCGGCGCGACCGACGATCGGAACACCGAGCACATCGAGCACCTCACGGATGAGCGGCACCTGCGCGACGAGCGCGGCGGGCACCTCTTCGACGTCCGGCCCGTCGGCGACCGCGGTGACCACGCGGTGGGCCTTGTAGCTGGGGATGAGGTCGACCCGCCACTGCGGCCGCCAGTCGTCGTCCCAGCACGCGATCAGGTGTGAGGGCTCGTAGGTGGAGACGAGCTTCGCGATCATGTCGAGCAGCCCACGCGCAGCGTTGATGGGGCTGCCGTCCGGGGCGGTCACCTTGTCGGGCACGCCGTAGAACGCCCGGAAGTAGAGGCTGGCGGTGTCGAGAAGCATCAGTCGGTCGGCCACGCTTCATCCTGACACGGGCATACGGTGGTCGGCAGACCCCTGTGTACGGACAGCGGTGTGAGGATGACACGGATGGATGCGACGGGTTCGGCGGTTCCGGGAGCCGGTGGGGCGCGCCACGGGGTGGCGGCGCGTCAAGTTCTCACCCTGTTCGGAGACTACTGGTGGGGCATCGGCGCGCCGGTGCCCGCCGGCGCGATGGTTGCGGCATTGGGTGACCTCGGGGTCAAAGAGGCGGCGGCCCGGGCGACGCTCTCCCGCCTGGTGCGCACGGGGCTCCTCCGCGCCGAGCGGACCGGCCGCCGCACCGCGCACGCACTCACCGATCGTGCGACCGAGATCGTCCGCGAAGAAGCGGACTGGCTCGAGAGCTTCGGCGTCGACGAGCCCGAGTGGGACGGGCAGTGGAGCGTTCTCGCGTTCTCGATCCCCGAAGCGCGCCGGACCCTGCGACACCACGCGCGCGTGCGGCTGAAATGGCTCGGCTTCGCGCCGCTGTACGACGGGGTATGGATCTCGCCGCTCACCGCCGCCGAGGAGGCGCTGGCACAACTGCGGGCGCTCGGCGTCGGCGACCTCACGGCGATGCGCGCGACACTGCACACCTCGCCGGACGGCCCTCAGCGTGCCTGGGATCTCGACGCCGTCGCGCAGCACTACGCACGATTCGCAGCCGATGTGCGGGCCAGCGCCCCGATCGACGACCCGGCGGGTGCTCTGCGTGAGCGGTCGCAGCTCATGCTCGCCTGGCAGGGCGTGCGCGGGGTGGATGCCGGGCTTCCGGCCCGTCTGCTGCCCGCGCCGTGGCCGCGGGTCACCGCCCGCCGGCTGTTCGCGGAGCGCTTCGACCGGCTGGGCCCGCTGGCCGAGCAGCGGATACGCGAACACGTCGCGACCATCGACGCCGCACTCGCCGAGCGCGTCACCGCGCGCCGACTCGCCCGATAGTTCGGGGCCCCTGGCCGATAGTCGATGTTTCGTTGACGACCGTCAGAGCGACTTCTACTCTGGACGCACGCGGCAACGGAGCCGCGTCTGACAATGACGTCGAAGGAAGGGTTTCGCCATGTCGAGACGAAGAAGAGGGCGCGTCGTCGCATCCGCGGTCGCGATCGCCGGCCTCGCACTCAGTTTGATTACTCTGCCCACCGCCGTTCAGGCCCGACCATCCGTGACGATCGAGGTGCTGTCGGGGCGCGCCGACTCCGTGACGGGCGGTGATGCGCTCATCGCGGTGACCGGGACCAAGAAGAACCCGCAGGTGCGGGCCGCGGGCGTCGACGTCACCGACGCCTTCCGTGAGATCGACGGTCGTCTCGTCGGCCTCATCGAGGATCTGCCGCTCGGCGCGAGTGAGGTGCAGGTGCTCGCGCACAACGGCAAGGTCGACGCGTCGATCGAGGTCGAGAACCACCCGATCACGGGACCCGTGTTCTCCGGGCCGCAGCATGCGATGTACTGCACGGCATCCGGCGCGCCGTGGAACCTCGGGGCCGTGGATGAGAACTGTCATGTGGATGATGCGACGGTCAGCTACCGCTATCGCACGACCGCCGGTCAGTTTGCGAGCTACCCCACCGACGGCTCGGTGCCGGCCGACGTCGCATCGGCGACCGTCGACGGCGCGAGTGTGCCGTATGTCGTGCGCATCGAGCGGGGCACCATCAACCGCGGCGTCTACGAATTCGCGGTGCTCGATGAGCCCGGTGGCGTGGAGCCCAGTCCCTTCGCAGACCTGGCCGGTTGGAACGGGAGGCTCGCCTACACGTTCGGCGGCGCGTGCGGTGTCGGCTACTGGCAGGGCTCATCGACCGGTGGTGTCGAGAACGACCTGCTGCTCAGCCGCGGGTATGCGGTCGCGTCGGCGACGTTCAACGTGTACGCGCAGAACTGCAACGACGTCACCAGTGCCGAGACGGCGATGATGGTCAAGGAGCACGTCGTCGAGACGCTCGGTGAGGTGACCTACACGATCGGCTCTGGCGGGTCGGCCGGCACGATGCAGCAATTGCTGCTGTCGAACAACTACCCCGGCATCCTCGATGGGGTGCTCGGTGAGATCGGCTACCCCGATGAGCGCTCGACGACCATCGGGGGCCACGACTGCCGCGGCCTGATGAACTACTGGAACTCGCCCGCGGGCTCCGGCTGGACCGACGCGCAGAAGGTGGCGGTGACCGGTCACGCCGTCACGTTCACGTGCTTCGGGTTCACGTTCTTCGATGGCGTCGACGACCCGAACCGCGGGTGCGCGGCGGCGATCCCCGTCGCCGACCGCTGGTCGCCGACCAACCCCGACGGGCTACGCTGCACGATCGCCGACATGGTCAAGAACGTCTACGGCGTCGACGACCAGGGGCGCGGTCTGCGCGTCGAGCCCGACAACGTCGGTGTGCAGTACGGTCTGAACGCCCTGAACGAGGGCGCGATCTCGGTCGAGCAGTTCCTGGCGCTCAACGAGAACATCGGCGGCATGGACATCGACGGCAACCGCACGGCGGAGCGTTCGGTGGCCAGCGTCGAGGCGATCGAACGGGCATTCGCGACCGGGCGCATCAACATGATGACCGGCGGACTCGCGTCGATCCCGGTGATCGAGATCCGACCGTACACCGATCCGACGGGTGACTTCCACGAGCGCTACCGGTCCGCCATCATCCGCGAGCGGATGCTGACGGCCTACGGCAACGCCGACACCCACGTGAACTGGACGGGCCCGAACAACGGTGCGCTCAGCTACGAGATGCGTGTGGCGGCCCTCGGACAGTTGGAGCAGTGGCTCGACAACATCGAGGCGGCGGGCGGCATCGCCGACCGTGCGCGCACGGTGGCGGCGCGCCCGGCGGATTTGAGCGACGGCTGCTTCGACGCGTCCGGTGCGTTCATCTCGGAGGTGCTGGACTACAGCGACCCGAACACGGTCTGCAACCAGCTCTACCCGTACCACTCGCAGCCGCGCGCGGAGGCGGGCATGCCGCTCACGGCCGACGTCATGAAGTGCCAGACGGCGGCGCCGGTCCGCGCCGATTACCCGGCCATGACGGATACCGAGTGGGATCGCCTGGTCGCGGCATTCCCCGACGGGGTGTGCGACTGGTCGAAGGAGAGCCAGGGGTACGCGGAGCTCGAGGGCACGTGGCTGGACTTCGGCGAGTCCGACAGGGTGGACGTGTCGAACCTGCGCATCCATGGCAAGGCCAAGGTGGGCGGTGAGCTGCAGGCGCATCTGTCGTCTTCGACGCCGGGCGCGGAGCTGTCCTACCAGTGGATCGCCGACGGCGAACCGATCACCGGTGCGACGTCGGCCACCTTCACTCCGGACCGGACGCTGGCTCGTACCGAGATCACGGTGCGCGTGGACGCCACGGCTGACGGGCTCGTGCCCGTGACGCTCGTGTCCGATCCGACGCACAAGGTGGCTGGCAAGCGATAAGCGGCTGAGCTCAGCGCCTGACAGCGGGGGTGGTCGCGGAAGCGGCCACCCCCGTTTCGTATGGGTGGCACGCGGCTGTTCCGCTGATGCGCGCTGGGGTCAGCAGCCGGGTCCGGTCGGGTCTTCGACGCACGTGTGCTCGACGAGCGCGGTGTGCAGTTCGAGTACCTCGACGGTGGAGGCGGGGGTCGTGAGGGTGAGGGTGCCGGGGACGTCGAACCATCCACTCCCGAGGTCGATGGATGCCGCATAGTTCACGTCGACGGAGACGGTGTACATGCCGCGTTCGCCGTATGCGTGGCTGGTGGGCGTCGCGGTGAGTTGCGGCTGGTCGAGGCTCGGCCAGGTGCTGCCACCGGTGGTGGTGTGGCGCGTGTCACCGTCGCCGTATGTGAAGTCGTAGGAGACGGGGGAGAAGCGCACCTGGAGCGGAATGTCGAACAGTTCGCCGGCGACGGTGTGCGTGGTGGCGGGGACGATGAAGTTGACCGGCATGCCTACGATTCCCACGCCCGCCGGCTCGCTGTCCAGCGCCGGGGGCTCCGGGGCGAAGACCGCGACGTCTTCGAGCGTGAACTCGGGGATCTCGACGCCCTCCTCGGGTTCGGCTTCGGCCTCGGGCGTCAGCTCATCACTCAGGCATCGAGAGTTGCCGTTATCGCACACCTGTTGAGTTCGACCGTCCTCGGTCCGGATGGACGGTGCGATTGGGTCGGGATTCCAGACCGGAGGAAGTGCGGACTCGTAATCCCAGGGCCGCTCGCTGGACTCGGACGGTGTGGTGACGGTCTTCGTGGCGTCGATCGAAACTTGATGTCCCTCATTGGTTATGGTGCCGAGCCATGTCCCGCCATCGTTATCCGATCCTCCGTTGACTGAACCCGCCACGAGTTGCATGACGAGCAAGGCGGTGGTGAGCAGACGGGAACCTACCCGGCGCATGCGGAGACCTCTGGTGCTCCAATTTCGTCGATAAGCAATCGCGTTGGCGAATCGGGATTAAGCACGAAAGTAACCAGGTCGGAATGCAGGGCCGGGCGATCCGGGGCGAGAATCGAGTTGCCGTCTGAGTCCTTCAGATCACGTGCGGACACATCCTGACAAGTAGCTAGCTTGACGATCCGTGTCGCTGGATCCCAGCTTGCAGGCTCGATCGCGACGATTGTGGACAATCCAGAGACCGAAACGCCCTGGGCATGGAGTTCGGACAACTCTTTACGCTCTTTCGCGCTCTGTGCGGCCGTTGTCCACGTCAGCATCAGCTCGAAGGTGGCGGGGTCGGAGAGATCGACCTGATTGCCTGCCTCCACGTACGCCCGGTAGGTTTCCTCGGCGGCGGCGAAGGCTTCGGCCTCGGAGGCGAAGCCGGTGGGGGTGGGAGTCGGTTCAGGCTCCGGCGTGCAGCCGGCGAGCAGGACGACAGCGGCGATCATGGCGGCGGTGGCCCACGTCTTGCCCGGCATGGGTGTCACGCTATCGCGCGCACTCCCGTGGTGTCGGGGTTATCCACAGGACGCGGACTCCGGCATCCCGAATCTGCCGCGGGGGAGGAGGCGACGGGTTCGCTCTGCGACGATGGAAGCATGTCCTTCGGTCAGGCGGCGGCGCGTCGCGGCATCCATCCGCCTGCCGGCGCGCCGTGCCCGTGTGGCGGGCTGATCTTCGGCGAATGCTGCGGACCGATCATCGGCGGCGCATCGGCCGCGACGGCCGAGCAGCTCATGCGCTCGCGATACACCGCATTCGCGATCGGTGACGCCGCGCACGTGGCCGCCACCTGGCATCCATCGACCCGACCTGAACCGCTCGAGCTCGACCGTGACGTCCGCTGGGAGCGACTGGAGATCGTGGCGATCGAAGCCGGCGGCCGCAACGACGACCGAGGCGCGGTGGAGTTCCGTGCACATCACCGTGGCGCCGACGGCCGGCGCGGGTCGCTGCACGAGCGCAGCCGCTTCATCCGGCAGCGCGGCCGGTGGTGGTACGTCGACGGCGATCTCGATGCCTGACGCCCCCATGGGAAACCCCGATTCTGATACTCTGGAGTGTCACTCGTCTGGCTCTATCGCCATGCTTTCGTGACATGCAATCCATAACCATCGCTTCGGCTCGGTGGTTTCCGTTCGCCCTCGTGTGAATGGATGCCGGCATTCCGAACACGAGGCCCGACACCCCAACCCAACAAGGACAACCCACTACATGACTACCGCAACGACCGCCCCGGCCACCAAGCAGGTCGCCATCAACGACATCGGATCTGCTGAGGACTTCCTGGCCGCGGTCGAAAAGACTCTGAAGTTCTTCAACGACGGCGACCTCATCGAAGGCACCGTGGTGAAGATCGACCGCGACGAGGTTCTCCTCGACGTGGGCTACAAGACCGAGGGTGTCATCCCCTCGCGCGAGCTTTCCATCAAGCACGACGTCGACCCCAACGAGGTCGTCAAGGTCGGCGACGAGGTCGAAGCCCTCGTTCTCCAGAAGGAGGACAAGGAAGGTCGCCTCATCCTCTCCAAGAAGCGTGCGCAGTACGAGCGCGCCTGGGGCGACGTCGAGAAGATCAAGGAGAACGACGGCGTCGTGACCGGTCAGGTCATCGAGGTCGTCAAGGGCGGCCTCATCGTCGACATCGGCCTGCGCGGCTTCCTGCCCGCGTCGCTGATCGAGCTGCGCCGCGTCCGTGACCTCACGCCGTACCTCGGCCAGGAGCTCGAGGCCAAGATCCTCGAACTCGACAAGAACCGCAACAACGTCGTGCTTTCGCGCCGCGCCCTGCTCGAGCAGACGCAGTCGGAGTCGCGGTCGAACTTCCTCAACAACCTGCACAAGGGCCAGGTCCGCAAGGGCACGGTCTCGTCGATCGTCAACTTCGGTGCGTTCGTCGACCTGGGCGGCGTGGACGGCCTCGTGCACGTCTCCGAGCTGTCGTGGAAGCACATCGAGCACGCCAGCGAGGTCGTCGAGGTCGGCCAGGAGGTCACCGTCGAGATCCTCGAGGTCGACCTGGACCGCGAGCGCGTCTCGCTGTCGCTGAAGGCGACCCAGGAGGACCCGTGGCAGGTCTTCGCCCGCACCCACGCGATCGGTCAGGTCGCACCGGGCAAGGTCACCAAGCTTGTTCCGTTCGGTGCGTTCGTGCGCGTCGCGGACGGCATCGAGGGCCTCGTGCACATCTCGGAGCTGTCGGGCAAGCACGTTGAGCTCGCCGAGCAGGTCGTGTCGGTCGGCGAAGAGGTCTTCGTCAAGATCATCGACATCGACCTCGAGCGTCGCCGCATCTCGCTGTCGCTGAAGCAGGCCAACGAGTCGGTCGACCCGTACGGCACCGAGTTCGACCCGGCCCTCTACGGTATGGCCACGGAGTACGACGAGAACGGGGAGTATAAGTACCCCGAGGGCTTCGACGCCGAGACCAACCAGTGGAAGGAAGGCTTCGACGAGCAGCGTCTGGCCTGGGAGGCCGAGTACGCCGCCGCACAGGCACGCTGGGAGGCCCACAAGGCTCAGGTGGTCAAGGCCGCCGAGGCCGAGGCCGCTGCCCCCGCCGAGACCGGTGGATCGTCGTTCTCGAGCGACTCCGCGTCGGCCGGCACGCTGGCCGACGACGAGGCTCTCGCGGCTCTGCGCGAGAAGCTGTCGGGTCGCTGATCCCACACAGATCGGTCAGAACGGCCGGGACCTTCGGGTTCCGGCCGTTCTGCGTTTCGGCTCGGCAGGTGGATGCCGGGGCGCCCGGCGCGGGCCCGCGCGGCACGATAGCGTCGTGTCATGAGTGCGCGCGCGACACGGCTGCCCGACGTCGCGGCCGATCGCACCCGTGAGCGGGCGGCGGCGGTCAACCAGCTGCTGACCGGGTTCGTCACCCTCGTCTCGTGCATGGTCGTGCTCGCCATCGGCGCTGTCGGCGATACGTCTCTGTTCGTCGCCGGTGTCGCTCTCATGTTCGTGGTCACCGGACTCGCGATCATCGTGCTGTGGAACCGGTTGCCGCCGCTGGCCATCGCGGTCGTGCCGCTGGCCGACTTCCTGGCCATCACGATGCTCGAGTCCTCCACCCCCACCGTTGGGCTTGCGCTCCTCTGGGTCTTCCCGTGCCTGTGGCTGTCGTCCTCGTTCGGTGTGCGAGGCCTGGTGGCGAGCATCGTCACAGTGTCGGCCGCGATGTGGAGCACCATCGTCGCTGCCGGCTTCGAGACGTTCGAGGCCTCGTTCCTGCTCATCCCCGTCACGATGGCGGTGGTATCGGCCATCGCGTTCCTCTACGCGCGCCGGGCGGCGGCGCAGCGCATGCTGCTGAGCCGGCAGAGCACCTCGCTCAGACGCGCCGCGGACCGTGCACACCGGCAAGAGACATTCCTCACCGAGGTGCTGGATGCCGTCGACTTCGGCGTGGTGCGACTCGACCCGACCGGGGCGACGACGCTGGCCAACGAGGCGCACGCGCGACTGCTCACCTCGTCGCACGGCGACGATCGGGGCGTCTACGCCGCCGACGGCATCACGCGACTCGCTCGCGATGATGAGCCCGTGGCGCGTGCGGAACGCGGTGAGACGTTCGAATCGACCCTCGTCTGGTACGGCGCCCCTGGCACCTCGCGGCATGCGCTGAGCGTCACGGCCCGCAGGCTGCAGGGCGCCGACGGAGCGTCGGCGGGCGGGCTCGTCGTCTCGCGCGACGTGACCAGCGAGGTCATGGCGCTGCGGGCTCGCGAAGATCTCATCGCGTCGGTGTCGCACGAACTGCGGACACCATTGACGTCGATCCTGGGGTACGTCGACCTGGCCATGGAAACCGATGGGCTGCCGGCGCCGGCGCGGTCGAATCTCGAGGTGGTCGAGCGCAATGCCGAGCGCCTGCTGCGCATCGTGTCGGATCTTCTGGCCGCGGCGGCCGATGCCCGCGGCGGCACCGCGTTGACATTCCACCCCGAGCAGACAGACGTGACCGAGCTCGTCGAAGCGGCCGTCGACGCGATCACCGCGCAGGCGCGCGCCCGCGCGATCACGATCGACACCACCGGCATCGAACCTGCGTCGGCGTGGACCGACCCACTGCGGCTGCGCCAGGTGGTCGACAACCTGCTCAGCAACGCCGTCAAGTATCACCACGAGCGCGGCCACATCGAGGTGGGCGTGACCACCGATGTCGACCACGCCTGGATCGTGGTGCGAGACGATGGGCCTGGAATCCGAGCGGAGGAGGTGCCGCTGCTGTTCGACCGGTTCTACCGTGCGGATGCCGTGCGGCACACGTCCACACACGGCAGCGGACTGGGGCTCGCGATCAGCCTCGAGATGATGAGGGCGCAGGGCGGCGATATCACTGTGCGCACCGAGGAGGGCAAGGGCAGCACCTTCGTGGTGCGGGTGCCGTTGCGTTCCGGAGAGGAAGACTGATGCAACTGGACATCCTGTCGGTGTCTGTGATGACCGCGATCGTCGTGAATGTTTCGGGTGTGCTGTTCCTGCTCGAGATGATCCTGCGCCGTGAGGAGCGTGTGGGTCGGATATGGGGGCTGTCGTTCCTCGCCGGCATGCTGACAACGGTCGCCTACGTGGTCGCGGCGCTCGACAACGAGTCGGTGTGGCCGGCGGCGGTGGGCAATGGTGCGCTCGTCGCCTCGGCGGGGTTCATGTGGATCGGATGCCGGGCCTTCAACCGCCGCTCGACGCTGGTGATGGGGGCGGTCGTCGTCGCCGGCTCGTTCCTCGTCTACGGCGCGACGGCGCTGGCCGCCGCGGAGGGCGTCTGGGCGGGCGCCCTGCCGATGTTCGCCCTCATCGCGGTGTTCACCGGGCTGGGGTCATTCGAAGCGTTCCGAGGGGAGATGAGGCGCCACGGCACCGCGCTCGGCCTGGCGATCGTGCTCGTGCTGGTGAGCGTGTTCTACGTGGCGCGGATCATCGTGTTCGTCGGCCCAGGGCCGGAGTCACCGCTGTTCATCTCCTGGTTCGGCACCGTGACCACGAGCGCGGTGACGCTGGTGCTCACCGTGGTCGCCCTGCTCACCACGTCTGTACTGCGGGCGGAGCGCGCGCGGGTGCGGGGAGTGACGGCTGCGACCGCCCTGCAGCGTGGCGACGACGGCATCCTGCGCTCGGAATCGTTCGCGCTGACGTTCGGGGAACTCGTGCGGCGGGCGGCGGCGCGCGGTGAAGTCGTGGGCGTGGCGGCGGTTGTGGTCGAAGAACTGGGACAGATCGCCACGGCGTTCGGAGCGGACGAGGCCTTCCGCGTGTCATCGGCGTTCCGGCGCGCGACGCGCGATGCGGCGCCGCTGCAGACGATCATCGGCGAAGGCGCCGAAGGAGAGCTGCTGGTCGCACTCACGCCGGCAGCAGAGGACGAGGCGCGAGATCTCGCGAGCGCGCTGCAGCGCGGCGCCTCAGCGGCTGCGGAGGGGGCGCGAGTCACCGTTGCGCCGATGGTGACGGTCGGCGTGGCGGTGGCATCCGGTGCCGACAGCTCGGCGGAGGAGCTGATCGGCGCCGCGCGGCGGGCGGCGTCGACCGCAGACGATCAGCTCGGCGTGGCGGTCACCTGGACGACCCGTCAGGAGCACGTCGACCGGTAGCCGACCCCGCGCACGGTCTCGATCCATCGCGGCTGGGCGGGCGATTCGCCGAGCTTGCGGCGCAGGTTCGCGACATGCACCTCGATGGCGCGCTCGTCGTGCTCGGTGACGAAGCCCGCACCGCTCGCGCGGTCGCCGCGCAGCAGCAGCGCGAGCGACC
The DNA here is from genome assembly GCA_023450335.1 of Actinomycetes bacterium. Taxonomy (GTDB): domain Bacteria; phylum Actinomycetota; class Actinomycetes; order Actinomycetales; family Microbacteriaceae; genus Microbacterium. The sequence goes on from JAEXHA010000082.1 coordinate 43,151, forward strand.
CCTTCGAGACGACGCGGCCCTTCTGCTCGAGCAGGTCGAACAGGATGTCGAACTCGCTGCGGGTCAACTCGACCTCGGCGCCGTCGACGAGGACCAGGCGTCGAGGACCGTTCACGCGCAGCCCCTCATATTCGAGCCAGTCGTCGTCCTCCGATGCCGCGGGAGCCGCCGGCGGAGCGTCAGCGGCCACGAGGTTGCGCGGGCGTCGCAGCATCGCCTCGATGCGCGCGCGCAGCTCGCGGGGGCGGAAGGGCTTGGTGATGTAGTCGTCGGCACCGGCCTGAAGGCCCTGCAGGATGTCGATCTCTTCGGCGCGCGCAGTGAGCATGACGATGTACGTCGAGCTGAGCGTGCGGATGCGCTTCGCGGTTTCGAAGCCGTCCATGCCCGGCATACTGACGTCGAGCGTCGTCACGACCGGATCGTGCTCGCGCACGAGCTCCAGGCCCGCCTCGCCGTTGCCTGCGGAGAACGCCGTGAAACCGGCGTTCTCCAGGACCTCGGCCAGCAGAGCGCGGATGTCCGGGTCATCCTCGATGACCACCGCGACCCGCTGCTCCACTGGCTCAACCTCCGTCGCCCCGCCGCCCGTCGTGGGCCACGTGATCTCGGTGATGATATCCCAGAACACACTTTGGAACGCGCGTCCCATGGTCACGAACCGCAGATGTTGTTGCTGTTCGCGCCGCGCTCGGCGACCGTGATCGAAAACTGCATCTGCCAGACACCACCGACGCCACGCAGGATGGGCAATTGCGTGCAGCTCCATCCGGCACTCGGCGCCGCGCTGGTCAGCTGGGTGAGGACCGATCCCTTCCAGTCGAAGCTGTCGGGGTCGGGCGTGCCGTCCGCAGTCGTGAGGTCCAGCTCGAAGGTGACGTAATGGGCGACTCCCGGGCCACTCGACGTCACGAGGTCGTATTGCACGTAGCGCGCGCCGTGGTTGCCCCAGCTGTGCCTATACGCGAGCCCCACGATCGTGCATCCTTCGATTTCGTCGCCGGTGGCGGCGTTCCGCCATGTGCAAGTTCCATGACCCGTGCTCCACGTGCCTGCCGTGGCGGTCGCGGAGACGTGTACCTGGTCGGTCCAGGCGGCTTGCGTCTGTGAGGCGGCGCCGGCGCTGACGCCGATGCCGACGACGGCCAAGGCAGCCAGGATGAGCGCGGCGATGCGTGAGCGGATCATGATGTCGCCTCCTCTTCCTGTTCTTTGCGACGTCGTGCGATCAGAATGATGATGAAGCCGCCGATGATGGCGGCGATGGCTGCGCCGATCGCACCTGCGGCCAGGGTGCCGCCGGTGGACGGCAGTGTGGCGTCCGCCTCGACGAATGTCAGGGTGCCGCTCGCAGCTGCGGCGGCTCCCTGAGCGAGGTCATCCGGCATGCGGGTGGTGGTCACCAGGGTGTGGGTACCGGATGCCAGGGTGCTGCCGGTCAGGTCATCCCACTCGGTGCACTCGTTGCCGGTGCACAGTGCGACGGTCCAGTCGGCATCGGCCCCGGTCGTCGACCAGTCGGTCGCAGCCACACGCGCGCGCACCGGGATGGTGAACGGCTGGGTCGACGAGCGGGTCTCGCCGGGCAGCATCTGCTGGTGGCTGACCTCGACCGGCAGCGCGACGGTGGTGGGGGCCGGCATGGCCAGGCCGACGGCGAGAACGGTGCCGACGATCATCGCCGGCACCACGGCGGCCAGCGTCTGACGAATGCGTGTGCTCATCAGTGCACCGCCGCGGCGCGGGGCGCCCGCGGGCGGGGCGCGGCAGGGATCAGAAGGGACAGGCCGAGCAGTGAGCCGAGCCCGATGAGAAGGGGGACGGCCACGGCGGGCGTGGTCATCTGGGTGACGACCGTGCCCATGCCGGCCAGCTGCCAGGTGGGCTTCCAGACGGATGCGCCGACGGTGTAGTCGAGGGCGTCGGAGAACTCGTTGTTGTCGCCCTTCATCGCGATCTGGAACTGACCAGGCGTGGTCTCGGTGATCGTCTCGATGCGGTGGGTGACCAGCGCGTCGGTGAATTCTGACGGGAGGCTGACGACATCGCCGACCTCGAGGTCAGCGGAGTCGGCCTTTGTCGCGACGAGAAGGTCGCCGGTCATGATGCCGGGCTCCATCGAGCCCGAGACGACCACGAGCGGCTTGATGAGGCCGGCGGTGGTCGCACCCCAGACGGCGCCGCAGACGATGCCGATGGCGGCGAGCGCCCACAGCAGGCCGACGGAGAGGCGGCGGAGGAGCTGCATGGCGATTCCTTGTCTGGGATGGAGGGATTGGGGCGGTGGATGTGGACCGACGGCAGGACGCGGGGGGAGCGTCCTGCCGTCGGAGATGGTCAGCCGGCGGTTGCGGTGCCGGCGACGGTGACGATGATGGTCGCCTTCGCACCCTGGTTGGCGGCATCCCAGTCGGCCGGAGTCGTCACGGTCAGCTTGAATGCATCACTTGCTCCACCGGCCAGGGTCGGAGTGGTGTCGGTGAATGCCACGCCTGGCACGGTCTCGAACCCGTTGACGGCCTCGTTGACCAATTCGTAGGAGTAGTTGAGGTTCGCGCTGACGGTGCTGTCGTTCAAGATGGACAGATCGATGGTCCGGGTCTCGCCGGGGAGGAGGTTGGCGAGTTTGGACGCCGGGATGACCAGCTCAATGGCGTCCTTGTTGTCGCTCTCCTTCCAGTCGGTGTCGCTGGGGTCGGCGCCGATGGCGCCCTGCAGGTTGAACGTGGCAGCCTGGGCGTCGGCCGAGAAGAAGACGTTGTCGGTCCACGCGGCGCTGGTGGCCGCCGCGCCGATGCCGCCGACGGCGAGCGCGGCGAGCGTGAACGCGATGATGGGGCGCTTCTTGTCCTTGCGCGGCTCCTCAGCTGTGACGTCGGGGGTGGTGTTGTTGTCGATCATGATGTGACCTCTGAAACTCGGGGTTACGCCGGGGTGTTGGCCCCGATCCGGTCACCGATTTCGGTGACACTTCGAAGGTACGAGCGGGCCCTCAGCCCCTCCCCAAGCGATCCTCAAGGCCGCCTCAGGTTCGGCTCATGATTGCCCGCGTGGCACGATGAACCCATGCCTCTCATCGCCCTGACCGGGGGAATCGCGTCCGGCAAATCCACGATCTCGCGACGGCTCGCCGAGCACGGCGCCGTCATCGTCGACGCCGATCAGATCGTCCGCGAGGTGCAGGCCCCCGGCTCAGGCGTGCTGACCGAGATCGCCGCGGCTTTCGGTGACGGGGTCCTCACCGCCGACGGCGGTCTGGACCGTGCCGTCCTCGGCAACATCGTCTTCGGCGACGCAGAAGCCCTCGCGCGTCTGAACGCGATCGTCCATCCGGCCGTGCGCAGCGAGTCGCAGCGCCGGTTCGACGATGCCTTCCATCGGCATCCACAGGCCGTCGTCGTCTATGACGTGCCGTTGCTGGTCGAGGCACGCGTCGACGACCCGTGGGACCTCATCGTGGTCGCCGACGCGCCTGCTGATGTGAGGCACCGACGGCTGGTCGAACTGCGCGGCATGAGCGACGAGGAGGCAGCCGGGCGCATTGCCGCACAGGTCTCCGACGAGCAGCGCCGGGCGGTCGCCGATGTCGTCATCGACACCGCCGGCACGCTCGAGCACACCCGCTCGCAGGTCGACGCGCTGTGGGAACGTCTCGCCGCCACCGACTGAGTGACGGCACGACAAGGGGCAGTGTCACGGGCGCCGCTCATAACGCAGTTCTACTTCTCTTTCAGAGCTGAAATCCCTGTTTGCCAGCGCAAGCGCGTCCGGTGAGCATGGGATGAGTCGCACCGAAGTGGGTGCACCCATCGAAGTCTCGAAGAGGAGGCGCCATGAGCACCACGGCCACAGCCGCCCCGCGTCCGCCGGTCCTGTTCGGCGAGGAGCACGAAGAGTTCGCCGCCTGGGTGCGCGCGTTCGCTGCGCCGTTCGCCGACACCTATCTCCCGACCGCGCGCAGTGAGGAGTTCCCCTGGGAACTGGCACGCGCGATGGCCGAGCAGGGGCTGCTGGGCATCGGCACGTCGGAGCAGTACGGCGGGATGGGAGTGCTCGGCGACGAGCTCACAAAGGTGCATCTGGGGATCGTGCATGAGGAACTCGCCTACGCGAACTTCTACCTCGCACAGCTCGCCTACACCTGCAACCTCACCGCTCCGCTGCTGGCGCGCTTCCTGCCCGCCGAGCTGGCCCGGCAGTGGGTGCCCGGCATCGTCCAGGGCGAGCACATCGTCGCGCTGGGACTGACCGAACCCGGCAGTGGTTCCGATGCCGCGGCGATGCGCATGCGCGCGCGTCGTGTAGACGGCGGTTGGCAGCTCAGCGGTGAGAAGACGTCGATCACCTTCGCACCGCACGCCAAGGGCATGATCACCTTCGCACGCGCCGACGATCATGTCGACGCCGCCGGCAACGCACGCAAGGGCGGTATCACCTGCTTCCTCGTCCCGCTGGACAGCGCCGGCGTCATGATCCAGAAGTTCGACGACCCGGGCTGGAAGCCGCTGGGCCGGTCGGCGGTGTTCCTCGACGACGTCTTCGTTCCCGATGCCCAGGTGCTCGGCGACGTCGGCGCTGCCTTCCGCATGGTGATGAGCGAGTTCGACTACACCCGCTCGGTGATCGGCTTCATGTGCACCGGCGTGGCACGCGCGGCGCTCGACATGACCGTCCAGTACGCCCGTGACCGTGAAGCCTTCGGCCAGCCCATCGCGGCGTACCAGGGCGTGAGCTTTCCGCTCGCCGAGGCGGCGACCAAGCTCGAGGCTGCGCGCTGGCTGACCTATCGCGCGCTCTCGCTCGCCGACGCCGGTCTGCCGTATACGAAGGAGGCCGCCATGGTGAAGTGGTGGACCCTTGACGTTTCATTGCAGACGATCCGCGACTGCATCATCACGCACGGCCACACCGGCTACTCCGAGGAGATGCCCCTCCAGTCGATGCTGCGCGACGTCGCCGGCCTCGAGATCGGCGAGGGCACACCGCAGATCCAGAAGCTCATCGTCGCTCGGGCGACCATCGGCAGGGAGTTCACGGGATGAACGGCGCACTCGATGGCATCCGCGTCATCGACCTGACGCAGGCGCTCGCGGGCCCCTTCTGCACGGCGCTGCTGGCCGACTACGGCGCCGATGTCGTGAAGGTCGAGCCGCCCCGCGGCGACATGATCCGCCGGACCGGACCGTTCGCCGCCGACGACGAGCACCGCGATCACGGGAACGTGTTCCAGAACGCGAATCGCAACAAGCGGTCGATCGTGCTCGACCTCAAGTCGAGTGAGGGCCGCGATGTGCTGCTGGACCTCGTACGCGAGGCGGACGCTCTCGTGGAGAACTTCAGCGCGGGCGTGATGGACCGACTCGGTCTCGGTTACGAGTCGTTGGCGGCGATCAACCCCCGCCTGGTCTACACCTCGATCCGTGGGTTCGGCGACCGGCGTGGGGGCGAGAGCCCGTATGCGCAGTGGCCGGCGTTCGACGTGGTCGCCCAGGCCATGGGCGGACTCATGAGCATCACCGGCCCGGACGGTGGGCCCCCGGTGCGCGTCGGTGCAGGTGTGGGCGACACCGTCCCCGCCCTGTTCGCAGCACTCGGCACGGTGACCGCTCTGTTCGAAGCGCAGCGCTCCGGACGCGGACAGTACGTCGACACCGCGATGGTCGACAGCGTGCTCGCAGTGTCGGAGATCGTCGTCAATGTGTACGCCGCGACCGGGCAGTCGCCGCGCCCCATGGGCAATCAGCTGCAGGGGTTCGCCCCCTTCAACACGCTGCAGGCGAAAGACGGTGAGGTCGCCCTCGGCGCTCCCCACAACCCGCAATGGGCCAAGCTGTGCACGGTCATGGGCCGGCCCGACCTCATCGTCGACCCGCGCTTCGACTCGGACGACGCGCGATGGATCAATCGTGACGCGGTGTACGGAATCGTCGGCGAGTGGGTGGCGCAGCACACCGTCGCCGAGCTCGTCGACCTGCTCGGCGGCACGGTGCCGCTCGGACCGGTTCTCGATTCGGCCGCGATCTTCGCCGACCCGCACTTCGCCGTTCGAGGCATGCTTCCCGAGGTCGAAAACCCTCGCACGGGGCGGCCCACCCGCATCACGGGACCGGTCGCCAAGCTGACGCGCACACCCGCGACGATTCGCCGTCGCGCTCCGCTGCTCGGCGAGCACACGCTCGAAATCCTGCGCGAAGCGGGCCTCGACGACGACGCCATCGCCGATCTGGTGGACGCCGGCGTCATCGGCGAGGCACCCGTTCCCGTCTGAACTCAACCCGTACCGCTGTACGCCAGCATCCGGCCGAAGGAGGCCCCATGAAGATCACCGACGTTGAACTGATCCCTGTCTCGACCCCGCTCGTGAAGGCATTCCACATGCCGGGCACCGAGATCACGCACATCCACAGCATCGTGCTGCGACTCACGACCGACTCCGGCCACATCGGCCTGGGCGACAGCGGCGACACGTCCACGTGGTACCGCGGTGAGACCCCCGAGTCGATCACCGCGATGATCGAGAACCACATCGCGCCGCGTTTCCTCATCGGGCAGGATCCACTCGCGATCGAGAAGATCGTCGGCCAGATGGACACCTTCGTCCGCGACAACAACCAGGCCAAGGCGCTCGTCGATTTCGCCCTGCACGATCTCAAGGGCAAAGTCGCAGGGCTGCCGGTGTACGAGCTGCTCGGCGGCAAGACGACCGAGGGCTCACGGCAGGGCTGGGTCGCCGGCGCCGGGTCGCCCGAGGATCTCGTGGCGCAGTCGCAGGCAGCCATCGCCGCGGGCTTCTCGCTCATCAAGATCAAGAGCGGCGGCGACGGCGACCAGGATGTGCGCAATGTCGCCGCAGTGCGCGAGGCGATCGGTGACGACATGCGCCTGGTGATCGACATCAACGGCTTCTGGAACTACGACCAGGCGCTGCACACCATTCGTCGCATGGACAGGTACAACCTTTACTGCGTCGAGCAGCCGCTGCCGCACTGGGACATCGAGGGCCTCGCGCGGCTGCGTGATCGCGTCGGCACGCCGATCTTCGCGGACGAGTCGGCGCAGGAGCTGCACCATCTCAAGGAGATCATCGACCGCCGGGCCGCCGACGGCCTGTTCATCAAGCTGCAGAAGGCCGGCGGCCTCGTCAAAGCACAGCGGTGGCTGACGCTCGCGCGACTGGCCGACCTGCCCGTCATGAGCGGGTGCATGATCGGCTCGGGGCTGGAGGCCAGCCCGTCGGCGCACCTGATGATGTCGAACCAGTGGGCCTCGCAGTTCACGCACGAGAACCTCGGTCCGCTCATCATCAACAACCAGTTCGAGAACGCCGAGCAGGCCATCACGCAGGACATCGCGCTGCAGGTGCCGATCTTCCGCGACGGTGTGCTCTACCCCAACGACGGTCCCGGCTATGGAATCGACCTGAACGAGGACTTCATCGCCGCCAACCGCACGCCCGGTCGCGAGGTGCGGCACGTGCGCGACGAGAGCCGTCTGGTGCTGGTCTGATGTCCGCCGCAGACCGCAGCGGCCCGCTCCGAGGGCTGCGGGTCCTCGAACTGGGCGGGATCGGGCCCGTCCCGTTCGCCGGCATGTTCCTCGCGGACCAGGGCGCCAGCGTGCTGCGGGTCGATCGTGCCCAGGGCGCGTTCGAGATGCCGATCGACCCCACCCGTGACACGCTGCACCGTGGCAAGGACCGCATCACCGTCGACCTGAAGTCCGCGACCGGTGCGGCGGCTGTGCGCAGGCTCGCGCAGGATGCGGATGTGCTGCTCGACTCCTATCGGCCCGGTGTGCTCGAGCGGCTGGGTCTCGGTCCCGACGAGTTGCGCGCACGCAACCCGCGTCTGGTCGTGGGGCGGATGACGGGGTGGGGGCAGAGCGGTCCGCTCGCACAGCGCGCCGGCCACGACCCCACCTACATCGCTCACACCGGCGCGCTCCACGCCATCGGTGACCGCGACGGCGCACCCCGGCTGCCCCTCAGCCTCGTGGGCGACTTCGGCGGCGGCGCGATGTATCTGATCGCCGGCGTATTGGCCGCCCTGTGGGATGCCGAGCGCACCGGAGAGGGCCAGGTCGTCGACGCCGCGATCGTCGACGGCGTCTCGCACCTCATGGCCTCGCCGTACTCGCTGCTGGCGGGCGGGGCGTGGCAGGACCGCCGCGGCAGCAACCTCATCGACGGCGGGGCCCCCTTCGTCGACGTGTACGAGACGGCGGACGATCGCCATGTCGCCGTCGCGGCCCTGGAGGCGCCGTTCTTCGCCCAGCTCGTCGCCGGTCTCGGTATGGATGCCGGATGGCCGGCCGCACAGTGGCACCGGCATCGCTGGGACGAACTCCGTGCAGAACTCGCCGCGCGATTCCGCCGTCGCACGCGCGACGAGTGGGTCGAGGTCTTCGGCGACACCGATGCCTGCGTGGCCCCCGTCCTGAGCATGACGGAGGCCCCGGCATCCCCCCACCTGAGCGACCGCGGAACCTTCTTCGAGCGCGACGGGGCGTGGGAGCCCGCCCCCGCTCCGCGCTTCAGCAAGAAGGCGGCGCCGCGGCCGTCCCGACCTCTCGCGCCGGGTGCTCAGCCCGTCGCGGAAGCGCTCGAGAACTGGGGTGTCCGCGATGCCGTGCGCGTCGCCGGAGACCTCGGCATCGAGCCCACCGGTACCGGATCGGCCGATACCGACATAACCTCGTCCCGGAACGCCCGGGCGACTCCCGTCTCTTAGGAGAGGAATCATGGCAACCGTCACCAATGCTGCTGACACCGCGAAGGACCCGAAGGAGATCCGCCGCGTCATCACCTCGAGCTTCATCGGCTCGACGATCGAGTTCTACGACTTCATCCTGTACGCGACCGCGGCATCCATCGTCTTCGGCCCGGTCTTCTTCTCGACGCTCGACCCGATGATGGGCACGATCGCGTCGTACCTGACCTTTGCGGCCGGATATCTCGCGCGTCCCATCGGCGGCATCATCTTCGGACACTTCGGTGACCGGCTGGGCCGCAAGCGCATGCTCATGGTGTCGCTCACGGTGATGGGCGTCGCGAGCATGCTGATCGGCCTCGTCCCGCCGATCGAGGTCTGGGGTGCGTTCATGCTGCTCCTGCTTCGCCTGGTGCAGGGCATCGCCATCGGCGGCGAGTGGGGCGGGGCCACGCTCATGGCTCTCGAACACTCGTCGACCTCGAAGCGGGGCTTCGCCGCATCGTTCGCCAACGCCGGCGGGCCCGCGGGCGCCTTCCTCGGCACGGCCGCGCTCGCGCTGTTCGCGCTGCTGCCGTCCGAGCAGTTCCTCGCCTGGGGATGGCGCATCCCGTTCCTGCTGTCCGGCGTGCTGCTGATCGTGGGGCTGTACATCCGTTCCCGCGTCGCCGAGAGCCCGGTGTTCACCGCCGCGCTCGACCTCGCCGCCGTCGCTCGGCGGAAGCGGCCGCAGATCCCCGTCATGCAGGTGCTGCGCCGACCGGGCACTCTGATCACCATCGGGCTGGTCGGAATGGCGGCCTTCGTCGTGCAGGCGATGTTCTCGACCTTCGTGATCGGCTACGCGGTGCAGACCGGCACCGATCGGTCGGTGGCGCTGTGGGCGTTCGCGGTGTCGCAGCTCGTCGCTGCCTTCACGATCCCCGCCGCAGCGGCACTGTCCGATCGGCTCGGTCGCAAGCCGGTGATGATGAGCGGCCTGGTGCTCATCGGCGTCCTCGCCTTCCCGCTGTTCGGGCTCGTGGCCACCGGTCAGTCGTGGGGCGTCTACGCCGCCTTCCTTCTCGCGCTGCCGCTGTGCCAGAGCCTGATGTTCGGACCGATGGCCGCATTCCTCGCCGAGAACTTCGCGACCTCGTCCCGATACACGGGTGCGTCGTTGGGGTACCAGATCGCGGCGCTGCTGGGCGCCGGCTTCACTCCCGCGCTCGCATCGACGATCTTCGCCGCGGGCGGCGGGGCCATCGGCGGGGTGGTCTGGTTCCTGATCGGCATGTGCGCCGTCAGCCTCGTGGTCCTCGCCGTGTTCGCGCGGGAGAGCCGCCACGTCGTCATCGACGAGGCTGCCGACGACGCGTCGACCCCCGCGACCCCCGCGGTCGCGGCCTGAATACGACACAAGAAAGGGGCATGACGATGAGCATGACCATGACTGCAGAACCGTGGCACGGCCGAGTGTTCACCGGTGAATGGCGGGAGGCCGCCGGTGGCACGCTGCCGGTGACGGCGCCGGCGACCGGCGAGGTGATCGCCACGGTCGGGCGCGCGACCGCCGACGACCTGAGCGCATCGGTCGCCGGGGCCGCCGTCGCACAGAGCGCGTGGGCTGGTGCCACCTACGACGTACGGGCGACCGTGATGCGCCGTGCCGCGCAGCTGCTGGAGGCCGACCCCGATCGACTGGGGCGCTGGATCGTCGAGGAATCGGGCTCGGCGCAGGGCAAGGCCGCCTTCGAGGTCGGACTCGTCGTCTCCGAGCTCTACGAGTGCGCCGGGCTCGCCTCCGCGCCGCACGGTGAGCTGCTCCGCTCGACCCAGCCCCGGCTGTCGATGGCACGCCGCGTGCCGCTGGGCGTGGTCGGCGTCATCTCGCCGTTCAACTTCCCGGCGATCCTGGCGATGCGGTCGGTGGCGCCGGCACTCGCCGTGGGCAACGCCGTCGTGCTCAAGCCCGACCCCCGCACGCCCATCTCCGGCGGCCTCGCCCTGGCCGAACTGCTGCGCGAGGCGGGGCTGCCCGAGGGCGTCCTGCACGTCCTGCCCGGCGACGCCGAGGTGGGCGCCGCGCTGGTCGAGCACCCCGACGTGCCCTGCATCTCGTTCACGGGATCGACCGCGGCCGGGCGGCGCATCGCGGCAGCTGCCGCGCCGCTGCTCAAACGCGTGCATCTGGAACTCGGCGGCAACAATGCGCTGCTCGTGCTCGAAGATGCCGACGTCGAGGCGGCGGCATCCGCGGCTGCGTGGGGAGCGTTCCTCCACCAGGGACAGATCTGCATGACCGCCGGCCGGCACCTCGTGCACGCGTCCATCGCAGAAGAGTACGCGCGGCTGCTCGCAGAGAAGGCCGAGCGCCTCACAGTCGGCGACCCTCGCGATCCGCAGAACGCACTCGGTCCCCTCATCGACGACGCGCAGCGCGACCGCGTGCAGTCGATCGTCGACGACGCCGTGTCCGGCGGAGCGACGGTACGTGCCGGCGGGAGCGCCGACGGCCGGTGCTTCCGGCCGACCGTGCTCACCGACGTGCGCATCGACATGGCGGCGTGGCGCGAGGAGATCTTCGGTCCCGTCGCGCCCATCATGACCTTCGAGTCCGTCGACGAGGCGGTGCAGATCATCAACGCGTCCGAGTACGGACTGTCGGTGGGCGTGCTCACCTCGAACGCGTACGCCGGCTTCGAACTCGCCGACCGGATCGTCAGCGGCATCGTGCATGTCAACGACCAGACCGTCGACGACGAGGCCGTCATTCCCTTCGGGGGAGTGAAGGCCTCGGGGACGGGTGGCCGCTTCGGCGGCGCGGCGGCGAATCTCGAGACGTTCACACGCCAGCAATGGGTGACGGTGCAGTCGGACATCGCCCGCTACCCGTTCTGAGCCCACGGGATGCCGGCGTGATCGACTCCCACGCCGGCATCCCGCCCGGGTCCGCAGTGCCCTACCGTGGAGTCGTGTCCTCCGCCGACGATTCGCCCGACTCCGACGTCGTCGCGCACTTCGCTGAACGCCACGACTTCACCCTCCGCCAGCTCGAGCACTTCATCGCGGTCGCGGAGTGCGGGTCGATCGCGACCGCAGCGGAACGTCTGTACATGTCGCCGACGGCGGTGTCGCTCTCGGTCCGTCAGCTCGAGCGCACGCTGCAGACCGAGCTGCTCGTGCGCAAGCGCGCACAGGGGGCACAGCTCACTCCCATGGGCCGCACGCTCCTGCCCCACGCCAAAGACGTGCTCTCCTCGGCGACCCGGCTCACCCACGAGATCGCCACCGACGACGTCCTGCGCGGCGCCGTGGATGTCGGCTGCTTCCCCAGTCTGGGTCCCTCGATGCTGCCGGGATTCGTGCGAGCGTTCTCCTCCCGGCATCCCCAGGTCAGAGTGCGCTTCCGCGAAGACCAGCTCGACCGGCTGACGGCCGAGTTGCAGTCCGGCGCCCTCGATCTCATGCTCGCGTACGACCTCGGGCTGGGGGACGACGTCGAGAAGACAACGGTCTCCACGCGACGTTTGGGCATCATGCTGCCGGTGGACCACTGGGCCGCTGATGAATCCCAGGCGCTGGATCTTGCCCGTCTCGTCCGCGAGCCCTTCATCGAACTGGCCTCACCCGCCAGCCGGTCGGATGCCGAGCGGGTCTTCGCCCTCGGGGGCGGTGCGCCCGACGAGCGGATACCGTCCGAGAACTTCGAGACTGTCCGCTCGTTCGTGGGGCGCGGTCTGGGCTGGTCGATCACCCTGCAGCGCCCGCGCAATCTCACTCATGAAGGGCTCGAGGTGGTGGTGCGCGACGTGCCGGGAGTCGACCCCGTCGACGTGGTGCTGGCGTGGCGCCGACGAGCGGCCTTGAGCCGCCAGGCCCGAGCCTTCCGCGAGGTCGTTCTCGCCTCGCGGTGAGTGCCGGGCGGGGCGGTCGGTCGATCAGCCCGCCGGCGGCGCGGGTGCGGCGCGGCGTCGCGCTCGCCGTCGCAGCAGCACCACGGCGGTGACGACGAGGCCGGCCAGCAGCACGGCCGCGATGACGGGCACGAAGATCGCGGCCAGCGCCAGGCCGAGAGCCGACACATCTTCGGCGGTCGACACCAGAGGCGCGGCCAGACCCGCCGTCGCCGCGTTGGCGACCGGACGCACGAGCGACTTCAGCAGATGCACGCCGAGGGCGATGACGATGCCGATGACGATCGGCACCCATGCGTTGTCTGCGAGCAGCGAGGCCGGGTCGTCCAGTGTCAGCGACTCGGCGCTCGAGCCCGCGCCGAACACGATGCCGCCCGCCGCCGGGCGGACCGCTGTCTGCAGCACGTCGTTGACCGTGTCGACTGCGGGCACCTTGTCGGCGACGATCTCGACGACGAGCAGGATGCCGGTGATCCACAGCGCGACATCGCTCGAGAGCCACGCCCAGCCGGCGGGCAGATCGAACGCCGGCGCGAATCTGTCGACGAGGCCGAGGACGAACAGGGGCATCCACGCGTTCAGACCGGCGGCCGCTGCCAGACCCGTGCCCACGAGGAACTCCACGGTGACAGCCTATGTGCGCGGTGCCGGGCATCTCTCGGTGTCGGTGGCCGGAGCGACGATCGAAGGGTCCGGCGGCGAGTGTCGAAGCGCGCCGGAGGCGACGCCGACGTCGGAGATATAAGCGACTATAGAAACAGCGGAGGCCAGCAAGGATAGAAGTGATGTCTGAGGTCGATGCGACTCTGGATGTACGCAACGGAGGGGGAGTGATGGGAGCCGGCGCCACGGTGAGCACCGCGAGCCTCCACGCGCTCGTGGACGAGATCGTCGCGCTTGAGCAGCAGAAGGCGACGGTTGATGCCGCGATCGAGAAGGCGATGGCGCGGCTCGGCGATCTCGCCGACGACGCCATCCGGGCGCTCCCGGCCGACCGTCGGTCCTCCCAGATCCCGCTGCGCGACGTCTCGGCCCGCATCGCGGCGCGCCTGCGGATCTCCGATCGCACCGTTCAGGGGCGCCTGCTCGAAGCGCAGACCCTGATGGCGGAATACCCCCTCCTGATCGAGTCGTGGGCTGAGGCCCGCATCACGCGTGGCCACGTGCGTGCGATCGTCGACGCCGGTGAGCACCTGCGCGATCCTGAGATCCGCTCCGACTACGAACAGCACCTGGTACGCGTCGCCGAAGAGGAAAGCGTCGCCCGCACTCGCCCGGTGGCGCAGCTCACCGCCGAACGGCTGAATCCGGTGCCGCTGGCTGAGCGTCATGCGCATGCTCGCGAGCGGCGCAAGATGCAGCTGCGCTCCCTGCCCGACGCGATGGCACGGCTCATCCTCGACCTGCCGGCTGTGCTCGGACGGGGAATCTTCGAGCGCGCGACACAACTCGCCCAGGTCGAGCGAACGGCGCCGAGTGCAGCGGCGGCGGACACAGCGGCCGCGTCCGAGGTGGCGTCCGGGTCGGTCCGGCATACCGCGGCAGTCGTAGCGGCGATCGCTGACTGCCCATCGGGGCTGGAGGTCGCCCTGACGCTGCGGCTACGAGCCGTCGTCGCATCCGCTGAATTGAGCGGGACGGACTTCGTGTGGGATGCCGGTGCACCCGCTCCGCCCGAAGACGCACGGACGCAGCCCGAAGACACGCGGACGCTCGATCAGCGTCGGGCCGACATCGCTGCCGAACTGCTGCTGGCCGGCGTGCCCGTGGGCATCGACCCCGAGGTGGCGCTCAACATCACGGCGACCGTGCGGCTCACTGTGCCCGTGCTCACCCTCACCGGCGACGACACCCAGCCTGGCCGCGCTCCGGCCGAACTCGCGGGGCGCGTCCCCATCGATCCCGCGACCGCGCGTCGTCTGGTCGCCACCGCCCCGGGGTGGGACCGCGTGCTCACGCACCCGATCACGGGCATGGTGCTCGCCGTCGATCGGTACCGGCCCACCACCGCGCAACGTCGTTACCTCGACGCACGCGACATCCAGTGCCGGTTCTTCGGCTGCACCGCACCGGCGCACGATTGCGACCACGATCACACCATCGAGTACTCCGGCGGCGGGCCCACCGACGTGCGATATCTCGCTGACGAGTGCAGGCGGCACCATCCGCTGCGCCATCACAGCAGGTGGAACGTGATCCCGCATGCGGACGGCGTATTCGAATGGATCGACCCTGACGGTCGCCGCTATCTCGACAGACCGGCGCCGACTGTCGGCTTCCTTCCCGACTCGTTCTTCGAAGCGCGACAGCGCCGGGCCGGTCTCTACCAGCACGACAGCGGGGATCCGCCACCTTTCTGATCCGCCGTCCGGCCTGGGCGGTGCGTGTCCGCCGCCTCGGACGGTCGTCTGCGCCGCCCGCATGTCGGACGTCGCGCATACGCTTGAAGGATGCAGACCACGCGATCGGTTCGGCCCTTCGAAGTCGTGAGCGAGTACGAGCCCAGCGGTGACCAGCCGCAGGCCATCGCCGACCTCGCAGCGCGCATCAACGCGGGTGAGACGGACGTGGTGCTGCTCGGTGCGACCGGTACCGGCAAGTCGGCCACGACAGCCTGGCTCGTCGAGCAGGTGCAGCGGCCCACCCTCGTGCTCGCGCACAACAAGACGCTCGCGGCGCAGCTGGCCAACGAGTTCCGCGAACTCATGCCGCACAACGCGGTCGAGTACTTCGTCAGCTACTACGACTACTACCAGCCAGAGGCGTACGTGCCCCAGACCGACACCTTCATCGAGAAGGACTCGTCGATCAACGCCGAGGTCGAGCGGCTGCGGCACTCGACCACCAACTCGCTGCTCAGCCGACGCGATGTCGTCGTGGTCTCGACGGTGTCGTGCATCTACGGTCTGGGTGCGCCCGAAGAGTATCTGCGTGCAATGGTCGCTCTGCAGGTGGGCGAGCGCTACGACCGCGACGCGCTCATCCGCAAGTTCATCGCCATGCAGTACAACCGCAACGACGTCGACTTCTCGCGCGGCAACTTCCGCGTCCGCGGCGACACGATCGAGATCATCCCCGTGTACGAGGAGTACGCGGTGCGCATCGAGTTGTTCGGCGACGAGATCGAAGCGCTCTACATGCTCCACCCGCTCACCGGGGATGTCGTGCAGAAGCTCGACAGCGTGCCGATCTTCCCGGCATCGCACTACGTCGCCGGCACCGACACCGTGCAGCGAGCGATCGGGACGATCGAGCACGAGTTGGCTGAGCGGCTCAAAGAACTCGAGAGTCAGGGCAAGCTGCTCGAGGCGCAGCGCCTGCGCATGCGCACCACATTCGATCTCGAGATGCTGCAGCAGCTCGGCTTCTGCTCGGGCATCGAGAACTACTCGCGTCACCTCGACGGCCGCCAGCCCGGCGAGCCGCCGCACACCCTGCTCGACTTCTTCCCCGACGACTTCCTGCTGGTCATCGACGAATCGCACGTGACCGTGCCGCAGATCGGTGCCATGTACGAGGGGGACGCGTCGCGCAAGCGCACGCTCGTCGACCACGGCTTCCGGCTGCCCAGCGCGCTCGACAACCGGCCACTTCGGTTCGACGAGTTCAAGCAGCGCATCGGCCAGACGGTCTACCTGTCGGCCACACCCGGCCGGTACGAGATGGGCATCGCCGACGGGGTCGTCGAGCAGATCATCCGTCCGACGGGCCTGGTCGACCCGCAGATCATCGTCAAGCCGTCGAAGGGCCAGATCGACGATCTGCTCGAAGAGATCCGCGTGCGCGTCGAGCGTGATGAGCGCGTGCTCGTCACGACCCTCACAAAGAAGATGGCCGAGGAGCTCACCGACTTCCTCGGCGAGCACGGCGTGCGGGTGCGCTACCTTCACTCCGACGTCGACACCCTGCGCCGCGTCGAGCTGCTCACCGAACTGCGCTCCGGCGTCTACGACGTGCTCGTCGGCATCAATCTTCTGCGCGAGGGGCTCGACCTGCCCGAGGTGTCGCTCGTCGCCATCCTCGACGCCGACAAGGAGGGATTCCTGCGGTCAGGCACCTCCCTCATCCAGACGATCGGCCGTGCCGCGCGAAACGTGTCGGGCGAGGTGCACATGTACGCCGACAACATGACCGACTCCATGCGATCGGCCATCGACGAGACCGAGCGCCGCCGCGAGAAGCAGATCGCCTACAACCTCGAGAAGGGCATCGACCCGCAGCCGCTGCGCAAGAAGATCGCCGACATCACCGAGGTGCTCGCCCGCGAAGCCTCCGACACCGCCGACATGCTGGCGCGCAAGAACAAGTCGGGCAAGGGCAAGTCGCCGACCCCCCAGCTGCGGCGCGAGGGCATCGCCGCCGAAGGGGCGAACCAGCTCGAAGCCACCATCGAAGACCTGTCGGGCCAGATGCTCGCGGCGGCCGCTGAGCTCAAGTTCGAGCTGGCAGCGCGGCTGCGCGACGAGGTGCAGGACCTCAAGAAGGAACTGCGTGCCATGGAACGCGCCGGTCATGCCTGAGCGCACGCCGCGGAGGCGTCCGACAAGACAACGACGGCCGGAGCCCGCCGAGGGGAGGAGCACGGGATGCAGCAGCGCGTGAGCCTGATCACGCTGGGTGTCGCCGACCTGGCGCACGCCATCGCGTTCTACCGAGCCTTGGGGTGGGAGCCCCATACCGCGTCCGTCCCGGGTGAGGTCGCCTTCTATCAGGCCGGCGGCATGGTGGTCGCACTCTGGTCACGCGTCGAACTCGCGGCGGACTCCCGCGTCGTGGATGCCGGTGGCTGGGGCGGGGTGACTCTCGCGCACAACGTGACCAGCGATGCCGAAGTCGACGCGATCCTCGACGCGGCGCGGGCCGCAGGCGGCGCCGTCGCCCGCCCCGGTGCGCCGACACCCTGGGGCGGTTACTCCGGCGTGTTCCTCGACCCCGACGGGCACCCGTGGGAGGTCGCGGTGAACCCCGCATGGCCCCTCGACGAGAGCGGTGCCGTCTCACTCGGCTGATGTGAGTGGTCGGACGAGGTGATCCGCCACGCCCGGGCGAGGTGACCGCCTCCGGCCCGGACGAGGTGACCGGCGCCGATCGATCCTGTGGATAAGCGCGACGGCGCGGGGCACTCGCCCGTTACCGTTTCTCGCAATCCACCGAGGGAGCCCATCACCATGACCGACCCTGTGCTTGCGCCTGCGGACCCGCCCACCCGACCCACCCGACCCACCCGACCCGCCGAACCCGCACGACCCACCGGGATCGGCTGGCGCGTGCTGGCGTTCGCCACTCTCGGCGGTGTCATGGCGTTCGCTGCGGCCCTCGTGGCGGCGATCCTCGTCCAGTTGATGACCGCGCTCCTCGCGGCGATCACCGCTCCACGTCCGTCCGGGACGGATCTGACGGGAGTCGGTGACATGCTCGGCCAGATCGCGCCACCTATCGAGATCCTCTGGCTGACCGTCGCAGGAATGGGTGGCCAGTTCGTGATCGAAGCGGACGGCCTGTTCGGGGTCACCAGCCGGCTGGTAGGCCAGGTCGCGCCGGCGCTCGTGCTGCTGTCGACCGTGCTCGCGTCGGGCTGGTGGGCCTTCCGCGCCGAGCGCCGCACGCAGCTGTCCGCGCCGATGATCTGGGTCGCCGCGGCCGGCGCCGGTGCGGTGGCCGGGGGTCTCGCGACCGTGGCGTCGCTGTTCGGCCGCGTCGCGCCGGATTTCACCTTCGCAGACATGATCACCCTCAGTGGATTCGAGATGTCGACGATCAGTGTCATGTCGTTCTTCGGCCCGCTGGTGACCGTCGCGGTCAGCGCAGCGGTCGGCAGGCTCTCGGCGCGAACCGTCCGCAGTCGTCACGGCTGGCACGGGATGCCCGCCTGGCTGGGCGAGCTCTACGACTATGCCGCCGTGCTGACCGTGCTCTTCCTCCCCGTCGCGCTGCTCGTCATGCTGCTCGCAGGCAACGGTGCGGTGGCCGGCTGGCCCTCCGGGTTCGGGCAGATCACCGCGGCAGTGCTGACGCTGGGTCACCTCGGCGGATACGTCGTGAGCGGCGGACAGCTCACGGGCTCGGCAGGGGACACCTACACCCTCATCGGGCTCGGTGCGCCCTTGCCGTGGCTGCTCCTGCTCCTGGCACTGCTGGCCGCCGTCGCTGCGGCCGTGCTCATCGCGGGGCGGCGCGTCACGCGACCCATCGCGACGGATCGGTTCTGGGTGTTGCCGGTCGCGACCGCGGCGGCGGCGGTCGTCGCTGGCCTGGCCGTGGGCAGCGGCTACCTGACCGGGGCCATCGACGCCCTCGGCCTCTCCACCCCGATCACTCTGGTAGCCACGCCCGCACCGTGGTCGTATCTGCTCGCCCTCGTCTGGGGCGGCGTCGTCGAGCTGACCGCCCGTACTCTCGGCCCGCTGTTGCTCGCCGTCTGGCCCGGGCTCGCGCGCGTCTCGCTCGGGATGCGTCCGACGATGGCCGCGGAGCCGGAGCCGGAGCCGGTTCGAGTTCCGGCCGCCTCGGCCGCGACCCCCGTGCCGCCCGTGCCTACCATCTCGGCCACCGAGGCGGCCTCGAGGTCCACTGCCGCCGCACTACCGGCATCCACGCCGCCAGGAGACGCTATCGATTCAAGGCCCCCGTCGGCATCACCGCCGTCCACGGCCTCGGCGGCGACCTCGCCGCCCCCGTTGGACCCGGTGCGCAGGCGGCGCGTGATCGTCGGCGTCGTGGTCGGGGCAGGGATCCTCGTGCTGGCCATCGGCGGCGCTGTGGTCGTCAGCGTGCTGCGCACCACCGTGTTCTCGCCCCAGAACGCTGTGCAGGGCTACGTGGACGACATCGCCGCAGGGCGCTTCGCGTCGGCATTCGCCGCGAGCGCCGGAGACTTCCCGGGCAACACCGCGCTGGTCTCGGCCGACGACGTCGTGCTGACCAGCGCCGTCGACGCCGTGCGGATCTCCGACCCCGAGCAGATCGAGGACTACCAGGTCGTCCCCGTCAG
The DNA here is from genome assembly GCA_023450335.1 of Actinomycetes bacterium. GTDB lineage: Bacteria > Actinomycetota > Actinomycetes > Actinomycetales > Microbacteriaceae > Microbacterium. The sequence goes on from JAEXHA010000082.1 coordinate 62,746, forward strand.
CTTCGAGGTCGCCGGCGAACGGCTCAGCGGGATGGTCACGCTCGAATCCGTGGGCAGCCGATTCCTGTTCTTCGACGACTGGCGCGTCGCCAGCGGACTCGAGGTGCGGGCACAGGTGAGCGGCATTGATGCGACCGTCGGGGGAGTCGCCGTCGAAGCGCGCGACGGCGTCGAGCTGATCGCGTACCCCGGCGTGTACCCGGTCGAGCCGCGCATCTCGGAATGGGAGACCGTCACCGCCGACGCGCTCACTGTGACGGATGCCGGGGGCCATCTGATCGCCCAGACAGCTCCCAGCGCGGCGCTCACGGCGGAGGTGCAGCGGCAAGTCGACGCCGCGCTGGACGCATGCGCTGCGTCCGCCGACCTCTCGCCGGACGGCTGCCCGATGTCCGCTTTCGTGTGGGGCGACGTGCGCGACGTCAGCTGGACGATCACCGCCTACCCGGACGTCGAGGTGGTTTCGCTGGGTTCGTTCTGGGCGTCCGGCGGCCGCGCCGTCGCGTCCTACGAGCGACAGAACTGGGACGACGTGTGGGAACGCGACGAGAGCGAGACCAGCCTGTGGTTCAACGGTGACATCGCCATCGACGACCGCGGCGTCACCGTCACGCTCGAATGAGCCGCAGGCCGCGATGTCCGCCTCACGGGCACGTCATGAGCGGCTTCGGGCCGGACCGGTCGAACGTGTGCGACGACATGGGGTGGCCGCACAGCGGGCACGCGCGCTCGGTGCGCACCGGCTCGGGCTCGGTGTCGTACGGACCGACCGACGCCGGGCCCGCGAAGCGGATCAGGCGCGAGTTCCAGAAGGCATACCATCCGCCCGCCTCACGGATCCGCTCACGCAGTGGGGGCCGCTCGGGATTGTTTCGCGCCATGATGCTTAGTGTACAAAAGAAATGGGTAGGCTGAAGCGGTGACCCGGAATCGCGACGACCTGCTGAAGCTCGACAACCAGCTCTGCTTCGCCCTCGTGACGGCGGCTCGCAACGTGGTGGCCATCTACCGGCCGATCCTCGAGCCGCTCGGCCTCACCCATCCGCAGTACCTCGTCATGCTCGCGCTGTGGGAGCAGTCGCCGCGCTCACTGGGGGAGCTGGCCGCCGAACTCGCGATGGAGCCGGCGACACTCTCGCCGCTGGTCAAGCGGCTCGAGTCGCAGGGCCGCGTCGTGCGCCGACGCCGCGCCGACGACGAACGCGTGCTCGACATCGACCTGACCCCGGCCGGCCGCGCCGTGCGCACCGAGGCCCTGTCCGTTCCCGAGAAGGTCATGGCGAAGGTGGGGGTGGATGCCGGGGCACTGCAGGCGCTGCGCGACGGCCTCGCCCCGTTCGCCGGCCCCCGCGCCTGACGCCGGCCCCTGCGCTGAACCTGCCGATTCGCCCAGAACGCCCCTGGCATCCAGGCCTCTCGGAGCCGGTGTCGGAGCCCCCATCTACACTTGACTGGTGCCCATCGTCCCCGTCGTCACCCCCTCGAAACTCAGCGTCCGCGGTGCTCGCGTCCACAATCTGAAGGACGTCGATCTCGACATTCCGCGTGACGCTCTCGTCGTGTTCACCGGGCTGTCGGGGTCGGGCAAGTCGAGCCTCGCGTTCGACACGATCTTCGCCGAGGGGCAGCGTCGCTACGTCGAATCGCTCAGCTCATACGCGCGTCAGTTCCTCGGTCAGGTCGACCGCCCGGACGTCGACTTCATCGAGGGGCTCAGCCCCGCCGTGTCGATCGACCAGAAGTCCACCAACCGCAACCCGCGGTCGACCGTGGGTACGATCACCGAGATCCACGACTACATGCGTCTGCTGTGGGCGCGCATCGGCATCCCGCACTGTCCGGAGTGCGGCGCGCAGATCCAGCGACAGACCGTGCAGCAGATCGCCGACCAGCTCATGGAGCTGCCCGAGCGCACCCGCTACCAGATCGTGGCGCCCGTCGTCTCGCAGAAGAAGGGGGAGTTCGTCGACCTCTTCAAGGAGCTGAGCGCCAAGGGGTACGCCCGCGCGGTCGTGGACGGCGAGATGGTGCAGCTGGCCGAGCCGCCCAAGCTCAAGAAGAGCTACAAGCACGACATCGCCGTGGTCGTCGACCGCCTGGTGGCCAGCCCCGACATCCTCAGCCGCATCACCGACTCCGTCGAGACGGCGCTGAATCTCGCCGGCGGCATCATGCAGGTGAACTTCGTCGACGAGGAGGGCGACGCCGCGTGGCAGAGCTTCAGCGAGAAGCTCGCCTGCCCGAACGGCCACCCCATCCAGCTGACCGAGATCGAGCCGCGCACCTTCTCGTTCAACGCTCCGTTCGGCGCGTGCCCCGCCTGCTCGGGCCTGGGCACCCGGATGTCGGTCGACGTCGACCTCATGCTCGGTGACGAGGAGCTCTCGATCAACGAGGGCGTCGTCATCCCATGGACGACGCAGGGCAAGGGGCTGTTCCAGTACTACGAGCGTCTGCTCGTCGGCCTGGCCGATGACCTCGATTTCTCCCTCGACACGCCGTGGAAGGACCTGCCGCAACGGGTGCAGGACGCGGTGCTGCGCGGCGAGAACTTCAAGGTCACCGTCAAGTGGCGCAACCGCTACGGGCGAGAGATGCGCTACTCCTCCGGCTTCGAGGGCGTCATTCCCTACATCGAACGCCAGTACGCCGGTGCCGAGTCAGACACCCAGCGGCAGCGCTGGGGCGAGTACCTGCGCGAGGTGCCGTGCCCGGTCTGCAACGGCGCCCGCCTCAAGCCCGAAGTGCTCGCCGTCAAGGTGCACGGACACTCCATCGCCGATGCCTCGCACCTGAGTCTCGGCGACGCGCAGAAGTACTTCGCCGACCTGCGTCTCACCGACCGCGAAGCGCAGATCGCCGCGGCGGTGCTGCGCGAGATCCGCGCGCGCCTCGACTTTCTCATCCAGGTCGGGCTCAGCTACCTGAGCCTCAGCCGTTCGGCCGGATCGCTCTCGGGCGGCGAAGCGCAGCGCATCCGGCTCGCGACGCAGATCGGCTCGGGGCTGACCGGAGTGCTGTACGTCCTCGACGAGCCGTCGATCGGCCTTCATCAGCGCGACAACCGGCGCCTCATCGAGACGCTCGTCCGCCTGAAGAACCTCGGCAACACGCTCATCGTGGTCGAGCACGACGAAGAGACCATCCACGCGGCCGACTGGGTCGTCGACATCGGGCCGCGCGCCGGCGTGCACGGCGGTGAGGTGGTCCACTCCGGTCCCCTCGCGCCGATGATCGAGGATGACGCTTCGATCACGGGCGCCTACCTCAGCGGACGGCGCGCGATCGAGACGCCGACCAAGCGTCGCAAGGTCGACAAGAAGCGCATGGTGACCGTCGTGGGCGCCCGCGAGAACAACCTCAAGAACGTGACCGCCGACTTCCCGCTGGGCGTGCTGACGGCCGTGACCGGCGTGAGCGGATCGGGCAAGTCGTCCCTGGTCAACGGCATCCTCTACGAGGTGCTCGCCACCCGCCTCAACGGCGCCCGCCGCGTTGCCGGCAAGCACACCCGGGTCACGGGCCTCGAGAATCTCGACAAGGTCGTCCACGTCGACCAGGCGCCCATCGGCCGCACCCCGCGATCGAACCCGGCGACCTACACGGGGGTGTTCGACCGCATCCGCACCCTGTTCAGCGAGACCCCCGAGGCCAAGGCCCGCGGCTACCAGCCCGGTCGCTTCAGCTTCAACGTCAAGGGCGGGCGCTGCGAGGCCTGCTCGGGCGACGGCACGATCAAGATCGAGATGAACTTCCTGCCCGACGTGTACGTCGACTGTGAGGTGTGCCACGGGCAGCGGTACAACCGCGACACGCTGTCGGTGCACTACAAGGGCAAGAACATCGCCGAAGTGCTCGAGATGCCCATCAGCGAGGCCGCCGAGTTCTTCGAGCCCATCCAGGCCATCCACCGCTACATGAAGACGCTCGTCGACGTCGGCCTCGGCTATGTGCGCCTGGGTCAGTCGGCCACGACACTGTCCGGCGGCGAGGCGCAGCGCGTCAAACTCGCCACCGAGCTGCAGCGCCGCTCGAACGGTCGCAGCATCTACGTGCTCGACGAGCCGACCACGGGCCTCCATTTCGAAGACGTGTCGCACCTGCTCGAGGTGCTCAACGGCCTCGTCGACAAGGGCAACACCGTCATCGTCATCGAGCACAACCTCGATGTGATCAAGTCGGCCGACTGGGTCATCGACCTGGGTCCCGAGGGCGGGGCCGGCGGCGGCCAGATCGTCGCGACGGGTACACCCGAGCAGGTCGCGACGGTGCCGGGCAGCCACACCGGCGCCTTCCTCAGCGAGATCCTGGGGACGGCGTCCGCGCGCAAGGCCGGCTGACATGGCTGCGCAGCTGCCGTACAAGCCCCGGCCGGGCGAGATCCCGACCGAGCCGGGCGTCTACCGGTTTCGCGACGCCGACGGTCGGGTGCTCTACGTCGGCAAGGCGAAGAACCTCCGCTCCCGGCTGTCGAACTACTTCGCGCCGCTGCACACGCTCCATGAGCGCACCCGTCGCATGGTCACGACGGCGTCGTCTGTCGAGTGGACCGTCGTGGACACCGACGTGGACTCCCTGCAGCTGGAGTACATGTGGATCCAGGAGTACTCGCCGCCGTTCAACGTGCGGTACAAGGACGACAAGTCCTACCCCTACATGGCGGTGACCCTCGGCGACGAAGCGCCCCGGGTCATCGTCACGCGCAACCGCAAGATACGCGGCGCCAAGTACTTCGGCCCGTACCCGAAGGTCTGGGCGGTACACGACACGATCGACCTGATGATCAAGGTCTTTCCGATCCGCACCTGCAGCGACGCATCGTACAAGCGGGCCATGGCCACGGGCCGGCCGTGCTTTCCCGGCCAGATCGGCCGCTGCGGCGGGCCGTGTTCGATGAAGGTCACAGTCGAGGAGCACCGTGCGATCGTCGAGGACTTCATCGCGTTCATGTCGGGCAGCGACCAGCGCTTCACCCGGGCCTTGACCGCGCGCATGAACGAAGCCGCCGCCGCCATGGACTACGAATCCGCGGCGGTCTACCGCGACAAGCTGCAGTCGATCGACGCCGTGCTGACCCGCAGCGCCCTGGTCCTGGCATCCGACACCGACGCCGATCTGTTCGGCATCGCCGAGGATGAGCTGTCGGCCGCGGTGCAGCATTTCGTCGTCCGGGGCGGCCGCATCCGCGGTGTGCGCGCCACCACGATCGACAAGGAGCTCGACATCTCGGGGGCAGACCTGGTCGATCAGGTGCTCCAGCGCACGTACGGCGACGCGGCGGCCGCCGACATCCCGCGCCAGGTCCTCGTGCCGTCGATGCCCGACGACGCCGCCGAACTCGAGCAGTGGCTGCGCGAGCGTCGCGGCAAGCAGGTCAGCGTGCAGATCGCCCAGCGCGGGCGCAAGGCCGAGTTGATGCAGACGGCGAACCGCAACGCGCAGCAGGCGCTCCTGCTGCACAAGACCCGCCGGACGAGCGACTACACGGCCCGGTCGCAGGCCCTCACCGACCTGCAGGAGGCGCTGGGACTGGACGAGGCGCCGCTGCGTATCGAGTGCTACGACGTGTCGCACCTGTCGGGCACCAACGTCGTGGCGTCGATGGTCGTGTTCGAAGACGGGCTGCCCCGCAAGGATCAGTATCGTTCGTTCGGCGTCACCGGCACCACCGACGACACTGCCTCGATGCACCAGGTGCTCATGCGCCGGCTCGCCTACCTCGATCGCCCCGAAGAGGCTGAGGTGGATGCCGAGGTGTCGACCGATCCGCTGGCCGAAGGCGACGTGGTCACCACCCGCAAGAAGCCCCGGTTCGCCTACCGGCCGCAGCTGCTCGTGGTCGACGGCGGGCAGCCCCAGGTGGAGGCGGCCGCGCGGGCGCTGCGCGATGCCGGGCACCCCGAGATCGCCCTGTGCGGCATCGCGAAGCGACTCGAGGAGGTCTGGCTGCCGGGGGCGGAGTATCCGGTCATCCTGCCGCGCACCTCCGAGGCCCTGTATCTGCTGCAACGGCTCCGGGACGAGGCGCACCGCTTCGCCATCACCCACCAGCGGAAACGACGCAAACGCGACATCACCTCGGTGCTCAGCGAGATTCCGGGGCTCGGCCCCAACCGCATCAAGGCGCTGCTGAAGCATTTCGGATCGGTCGCCAAACTCACCGGTGCCACGCCCGAGCAGATCACCGAACTGCCCGGCATCGGGCCCAAGCTCGCGGCAACGATCCATCAGCACCTCGCCAGTCGGTAGGCTGGTGGTGACGACTGGGGAGGAAGCGGTGACGGACGAGCAGCCGGTGGGCGAGGTTCTCATCGTCACCGGCATGTCGGGCGCCGGGCGTACAACCGCCGCCAACGCCCTCGAAGACCTCGGCTGGTACGTCGTGGACAACCTGCCTCCGCAGATGCTCAAGCCGCTGCTCGAGGTCACCGGCCTCGCCGCAGGTGCGCTGCCGAAGATCGCCGCCGTCGTCGACGTGCGCGGTGGCGGCCTGCTGGGCGAGCTGCCCGAGGTCACCCGCGCCCTGCGCGACGGGCGGCCGGTGCGGGTGATGTTCCTCGACGCCTCCGACGACGTGCTGGTACGCCGGTTCGAGGCGGTGCGCCGCCCACACCCGCTGCAGGGCGACGACACGATCGTCGACGGCATCCGTCGTGAGCGCGCGCAGCTCGCGTCGATCCGCGAGTCGGCTGACATCATCATCGACACCTCGCACAACAACGTGCACCAGCTCGCCACACGGGTCGTCGACATGTTCCGTGACGACGGGCAGGCGCGTCACACCGTCACCGTCATGAGTTTCGGCTTCAAGTACGGCCTGCCACCCGACGTCGATCTCGTCGCCGACATGCGGTTCCTGCCGAACCCGTTCTGGGAGCCCGAGCTGAAGGCGTTCACGGGCGAGGACGAGAAAGTCCGCGACTACGTGCTCGGTCAGACCGGTGCGACGGAGTTCATCGACGCGTACGCGGCAGCACTGCGGCCGGTGCTCGAGGGGTATCAGCGCGAGAACAAGCGCCATTCGGTCGTCGCGATCGGCTGCACCGGCGGCAAGCACCGCTCGGTGGTCACCGCGATCGAACTGGCCGACCGCCTGTCGTCGGTGCCCGGCGTCGCGGTCCGCGTGAAACACCGCGACCTCGGCCGCGAGTAGGCTTGACGTTCGTCGTGGCGTTCCGCCGCCGCGTCGCAACCCGCCCCTCGAACGAAGGATCGCCGTGCCGCTGACCGCTGACGTGAAGATGGAGTTGGTCGCCGTCCGCGACCCTCGTCCCACGGCCCGGGTGGCAGAGCTGACCGCTCTGCTGCGCTTCTCCGGCGGACTGCACGCCATCGCCGGCCGCGTCGCGGTCGAAGCCGAGGTCGAGACCGAGCAGCTGGCGCGTCGCGTCGCGCGCGACCTCGTCGAGCTGTACGGCGTGCGCCCCGAGCTGCACCGCGTGCAGGGCTCCGGTGGCCGAGGCGGCGGACACATCGCCGTCCGCGTCATCGAGGGCGGCGAGACCCTCGCCCGCCAGACCGGGCTGCTCGACCAGCGCCGTCGTCCCGTACGCGGCCTGCCCAACAAGCTCACCACCGGGTCGCGGCCCGACCTGGCCGCCGTGTGGCGCGGCTGCTTCCTGGCCGCCGGCTCCTTGTCCGAGCCCGGCCGCTCGGCCGCGCTCGAGATCACCTGCCCTTCGGGCGAGGCGGCCATGGCGCTCGTCGGCGCAGGTCACCGCATCGGCATCGCCGCCAAGGCCCGCGAGGTGCGCGGCGTGCCGCGCGTGGTCGTCCGCGATGGCGAGGCCATCCGCATCGCGCTGGCCGAAATGGGAGCGGCCCGCACCGCCGCCTCGTGGGAAGAGCTCCGCCAGCGCCGCGAAGTGCGTGCCGGCGTCAACCGCCTCGTCAACTTCGACGACGCCAACCTGCGCCGCTCGGCGCAGGCCGCCGTGGCCGCCTGCGCCCGCGTGGAGCGTGCGCTCGAGATCCTCGGCGACGAAGTGCCCGAGCATCTGCGCGAGGCCGGCACGCTCCGGCTGGCGCACCGTGAGGCGAGCCTGGACGAACTGGGCCATCACGCCGACCCGCCGCTGACGAAGGACGCGGTCGCCGGCCGCATCCGGCGCCTGCTGGCGATGGCCGACAAGAAGGCCGCCGTCGACGGCATCCCCGACACCGAATCAGCCGTGCCCGCGGGGCTCGACGACTGACACCGACTGTCATCGGGGGAAGTATCCCGGTGCCGGCGGCGTTGCCGGTCAATAGGATGGAAACAGTCCCCTCGCCGCGCTGAGTGGATCGGCGCGGCTCTGACAGGAAGAAGAGAGCATGGCGAAGTACACACTGCCCGACCTCCCGTACGACTACGCAGCGCTGGAGCCGCACATCAGCGGCAAGATCATGCAGCTGCACCACGACAAGCACCACCAGGCCTACGTCACCGGCGCCAACACCGCCCTCGAGCAGCTCGCCGAGGCACGTGAGACCGGTAACCTCGCGGGCGTCAACAAGCTCGAGAAGGACCTCGCCTTCAACCTGGGCGGTCACGTCAACCACTCCATCTTCTGGACCAACCTGTCGCCCGAAGGCGGCGGCGAGCCCGAGGGTGAGCTGCGTGCCGCCATCGACGAGTTCTTCGGCGGATTCGACAAGTTCCAGGCCCACTTCACGGCTGCCGCCACCGGCATCCAGGGGTCGGGCTGGGCCGTTCTCAGCTGGGACATCCTGGGCGAACAGCTCATCATCCAGCAGCTTTTCGACCAGCAGTCCAACACCGCGCAGGGCACCGTCCCGATCTTCCAGCTCGACATGTGGGAGCACGCCTTCTACCTCGACTACCTGAACGTGAAGGCGGACTACGTCAAGGCCGTGTGGAACATCGCGAACTGGCAGAACGTCGCAGAGCGACTTGCCACGGCCCGCGAGAAGACGACGGGCCTGCTCGCGTAGTAGTGTCGCAGGAAAGGTGAGGATGCCGGGTTCCTCCCGGCCTCGTGTCGGGACCGGCATCCTCATTCGTGTGTAAGGAAGAGGAATCGCGTGCCAGGTGCGCCGATGGGGCGTTGCCGGCGCGACAGGAAACGGGAGACAACGTGTCTGTCAAGATCGGCATCAACGGCTTCGGCCGCATCGGACGCAACTACCTTCGCGCGGCTCTCGCGCAGGGCGCGGACCTCGACATCGTCGCGGTGAACGACCTCACCGACAACAAGACCCTCGCTCACCTGCTCAAGTACGACTCGATCCTCGGGCGTCTCGACCAGGAGGTCTCGTACACCGGTGACTCGATCACCGTGGGCGACAAGACCATCAAGGTCTTCGAAGAGCGTGACCCCGCGAACCTGCCCTGGGGCGAGCTGGGCGTCGACATCGTCATCGAGTCGACCGGCCGGTTCACCAACGCCGAGGACGCCAAGAAGCACATCGCCGGCGGGGCCAAGAAGGTCCTGATCTCCGCGCCCGCCAAGGGCGAGGACGCGACCTTCGTCATCGGTGCGAACGAGGACCTGTACGACCCGGCCGCGCACAACATCATCTCGAACGCCTCGTGCACGACCAACTGCCTCGCGCCGCTGGCCAAGGTGCTCAACGACGAGTTCGGCATCGTCAAGGGCCTCATGACCACGGTCCACGCCTACACGGCCGACCAGAACCTGCAGGACGGCCCCCACGGCGACCTGCGCCGCGCCCGTGCCGCTGCCCTGAACATCGTTCCCACCTCGACCGGTGCCGCCAAGGCCATCGGCCTCGTGCTGCCCGAGCTGAAGGGCAAGCTCGACGGCTTCGCGCTGCGCGTGCCCGTGCCCACGGGCTCCGCCACCGACCTGACCGTCGAGCTGAGCCGTGAGGTCACCGTCGACGAGATCAAGGTCGCGTACAAGGCTGCCGCCGAGGGCCCCCTCAAGGGCATCCTGAAGTACACCGAGGACGAGATCGTCTCCAGCGACATCGTCACCGACGACCACTCCTGCATCTTCGACGCCGGCCTGACCCGTGTCATCGGCAACCAGGTGAAGGTCGTCGGCTGGTACGACAACGAGTGGGGCTACTCGAACCGACTCGTCGACCTCACCGAGCTCGTCGCCGACAAGCTCTGACGACCATGGCTCTGCGCACCCTGGAATCACTGGGTGAGCTCGCCGGCACGCGGGTCATCGTCCGCTGTGACTTCAACGTCCCCCTGAAGGACGGTGTCATCACGGACGATGGCCGCGTGCGCGCGGCGCTGCCCACCCTGAAGCACCTGCGCGATCAGGGCGCCCGCATCGTGGCCTGCTCGCACCTGGGTCGCCCTGACGGCGCCCCCGACGCGAAGTACAGCCTGAAGCCGGTCGCCGATCGGCTCGCCGAACTGCTCGAGGCACCCGTGGCGTTCGCGACCGACACGGTCGGCGACTCGGCCACCGAGACCGTCGCGGCCCTGGCCGACGGCGAGGTCGCGGTCATCGAGAACCTGCGCTTCCACCCCGGCGAGACCGCGAAGGACGCCGCCGAGCGCCGCGCCTTCGCCGAGCAGCTCGCCCAGCTGGGCGATGTGCTGGTCTCGGACGGCTTCGGCGTCGTGCACCGCAAGCAGGCGTCGGTGTACGACCTGGCCGAGCTGCTGCCGTCTGCGGCGGGCTTCCTCATCGAAAAGGAGGTCGACGTGCTCGACCGCCTGACCGAGAACCCGGAACGCCCGTACGCGGTCGTGCTCGGCGGCTCCAAGGTGAGCGACAAGCTGGGCGTCATCGAGCACCTGCTGCCGCGCGTGGACACGCTGCTGGTCGGCGGCGGCATGATGTTCACCTTCCTCGCCGCGCAGGGCCACAAGGTCGGCAAGAGCCTGCTCGAGGCAGACCAGATCGACACCGTGAAGGGCTACCTCGCCACCGCCGCCGAACGCGGCATCGACGTGGTCGTGCCGGTGGATGCCGTCATGGCGGCGTCGTTCGCTGCCGACGCCGAGCACGTGGTGGCTCCGGCCGACGCGTTGGAGGACACGGCGTTCGGCGCCGATGGCCTGGGGCTCGACATCGGACCGGCCACCGCCGAGCTGTTCGCCGATGCGATCCGCACCGCGAAGACCGTGTTCTGGAACGGCCCGATGGGCGTGTTCGAGATGGCCCCGTTCGCCGCGGGCACACAGGCGGTCGCGCAGGCTCTGACCGAGGTCGAAGGGCTGTCTGTCGTGGGCGGTGGCGACTCTGCGGCCGCCGTGCGCCAGCTCGGCTTCGCCGATCATGCGTTCGGCCACATCTCCACCGGTGGTGGAGCCAGCCTCGAGTTCCTCGAGGGCAAGAAACTCCCCGGACTGGAGGTCCTCGGATGGCAGCAGTGACAGAAGGCGGGCGCACGCCGCTGATCGCCGGCAACTGGAAGATGAACCTCGACCACCTCCAGGCGGTCGCCTTCGTCCAGAAGCTGCACTGGACCCTCAAGGACGCCGCGCATGAGGACGGCAGCGTCGAAGTGGCGGTCTTCCCGCCGTTCACCGACCTGCGCACCGTGCAGACACTGCTCGACGCCGACAAGATCCCCTTCGCGCTGGGCGCGCAGGACCTGTCGACCAAGGATTCCGGTGCCTACACGGGCGAGGTGTCGGGCGCGTTCCTGGCCAAGCTCAACGCCCAGTACGTGATCATCGGTCACTCCGAGCGCCGCGAGTACCACCACGAGAGCGACGACGTCGTGGCCGCGAAGGTCGGCGCGGCCCTGCGCCACGGTCTGGTGCCGGTCATCTGCGTCGGCGAGACCGCAGCCGACCTCGAGGAGTTCGGAGCGTCGGCGGTGCCGGTCGGCCAGCTCGAGGCGGCGCTGAAGGGCGTGCCCGCCGACGCCGATATCGTCGTGGCGTACGAGCCGGTATGGGCCATCGGCTCGGGACAGGCGGCCACCCCGCAGCAGGCGCAGGACGTATGCGCCCGGCTGCGTGAGGTGATCGGCACGGCGCTGGGCGCAGAGGCCGCTCAGCGCACGCGCGTGCTGTACGGCGGCTCGGTCAAGTCCGCGAACATCGCCAGCTTCATGCGCGAGCCCGATGTCGACGGCGCCCTCGTCGGCGGCGCGAGCCTGCTCGCGGACGAGTTCGCCGCCATCATCCGCTACCAGAAGCACGTCGGCGTCTGAATGCGCGGCGCGGCCCGCCGGCTCCGGACGGCGGGCCCGCCGCCGCAGCCGGTATACTCAACCGATGTGCGACTGACCCCGTCGCTGCGAAAGGCTTTCTAAGACTGTGCAGATTCTCGAGTTCGTCCTGCAGGTGATGCTGGGCATCACCAGCCTCCTGCTGACCCTCCTGATCCTCCTCCACAAGGGACGCGGCGGCGGCCTGTCCGACATGTTCGGCGGTGGCGTGACCAGTTCGCTCGGCTCGTCGGGACTGGCTGAGCGCAACCTCAACCGGTTCACGATCGTTCTCGCCCTCGCGTGGTTCGTCACGATCGTGGCTCTCGGTCTCATCACGAAGTTCCAGGCGATCTGATGGCTACGGGAGGAAACGCGATCCGCGGCACCCGCGTCGGCGCCGGCCCCATGGGCGAACAGGACCACGGTCATCACGCTGAGCGCATCGCCGTGTCGTACTGGGACGCGCTGGGCAACGAGACTGTCCGCTACTTCGCCGCCGGGATCGCCGAGGAGGAGATCCCCGAGGTGATCGACTCGCCGCACTCCGGCCTTCCGGCCGGTCGTGACAAGGCGAACCCGCCGGCCGTCGCCAAGACCGAGCCCTACAAGACGCACCTCGCGTACGTGAAGGAGCGTCGCTCGGACGAAGAGGCCGAGCAGCTCCTCGACGACGCGCTGCAGCAGCTGCGCGAGCGCCGCGGCCAGGCCTGAGACCGTAACCGGGCCTGAGACCGCAACCGGGCCGAGACCGTAAGCGGGCGCGTGAGGCCGTAACCGGGCGCGGTGCGCCGCGGCGTGCTGCGACTCAGTACTCCTGGTCGATGAGATCGGCCGGTACCTGGGCGGCCGCCGCGCGGTCGACGAAGAAGATCGTGCGCTTGCGACCCTTGGTGCCCGCCGCCGGGACGCTCTCGTAGCTGGCTCCGGCCAATGCGAGCCCCAGCGCGGCGGCTTTGTCGTCGCCGGAGAGGACCATCCACACCCGCCGTGACGAGTTCAGCACCGGACGGGTGAGCGTCAGGCGCAGCGCCGGGGGCTTGGGAGCGTCGCGCACGCCGACCACCGCGCGATCGATGACCTGGATCTCGGGCCGGTCGGGGAACAGCGACGCGACGTGCCCGTCGGGGCCGACGCCCAGAAAGCAGATGTCGAACGACGGCCAGGCGCGCCCATCCTCGCCGAACCGGGCGAGTTCGGCGGCGTAGGCCGCGGCGGCTTCGTCGAGGTCACCGACCCGATCGGGCCCCGGCATCCGGTGCACGTGGTCGGCGGGAATGTCGATGGCGTCGATCAGTGCCCGAGCGGCCTCGTCGTGTCGCGTCGGATCACCGGCAGGGGCGAAGACCTCATCGCTCCACCACAGGTGCACGCGCGACCAGTCGAGGGGGTGCGCCGCCGCCTGCGTGCCCAATGCCCGCAGCCCTTCACCGGCGATCACACCGCCGGTCAGCGCCACATGTGCGGTCTTGCCGCCGGCGACGCGCTTGCTGACACGGTCGAAGAAGCGCGTCGACACCGAGGCGACGAGACTGTCGGCATCCGGACTGATGACGACGCGTTTCTCGGTCCAGAACTCAGCCATGCGACGGTGCCTCCTGCGGCTCTCACGCCGAAGCGGGGGGCTCCAGAAGCTCCCACCCCTCGGTGATGACTCGACCATACAGGACGTCCGGATCCAGCCGTCGGAGCTCTTCGGCGAGGCACTCGCGCATTGTGCGACGCGGCAGCACGATGTCGTGTGCGGGCTGGCCGGGCTGGGTGAGCGTCGCGTCGACCGCCGTGCTGCGCTCGAGCAGGATGTCGCCGGAGGCGCGCGTCAGCCGCACGCGCTGGATACCGTGCTCCCAGTGGTCGGGGTCGGCATACCGCCAGGCGACCGGCACCGCGAGCTTGAGACGCAGCCAGGCCGCCAGCAGCGCCGTCGACGGCGAGCCGGCGGCGCCGACGACCTCAACGGCCGTGACCCGGTCGTACGGCGGCTGATCGAGGACGGCAGCCAGCTGTTCGCGCCAGTGCGTGAGTCGCGTCCAGGCGAGGTCGGTGTCGCCCGGGGCATACGCCGTCGCCAGCTGGGGCAGTCGTTCGGGCGAGTGCGGCAGGGTCGCGGCGTCGGTGATCCGTCGCTGTGCCATGCGGCCGATGGGGGAGCGTGCCGGCTCCAGCGGCGGGTGGTCGGGCCACCAGGCGACTACGGGCGCGTCGGGGAGGAGGAGGCCCGTGATGAGCGCCTCCTCATTGCCGGCGGCGTCACCGGTCGCATGCAGCACCACCACCTCGCTGGCCCCGGCGTCGCCGCCCACGCGGATCTGCGCGTCGAGCCCCGCCTCACCTTCAGGCCGGGCCACCAGCACGATCACGCGCATCGGGTGCTCACGTGAGGCGTCATTGGCCGCCTCGATGACGTCCTCTTCGAGCCCACTCGAGGCGACGATCACGAGGGTCAGCACGCGGCCCAGCGCCACGGCGCCGCCCTCTTCGCGTACGCTGACCAGCGCACGCGCGATCTTCGAGACGGTGGTGTCGGGCAGGTCGACGATCAAGGGCGCCTCCAGACGCGGCCGTCGCGGGCCAGGAGCTCATCAGCGGATGGGGGTCCCCACGAGCCGGGGGAGTACTGCTCGAGCGGGCCACCCTGCGCGGCCCAGTACTGCTCGACCGGATCGAGGATCTTCCACGAGAGCTCGACCTCCTCGTGCCGTGGGAACAGCGGCGGGTCGCCCAGCAGCACATCGAGGATGAGACGCTCGTAGGCCTCGGGGCTCGACTCGGTGAACGCGTGGCCGTACCCGAAGTCCATCGTGACGTCGCGCACCTCGGTGGCGGCGCCCGGCACCTTCGAGCCGAACCGGATCGTCACGCCCTCGTCGGGCTGAACGCGGATGACCAGTGCGTTCTGGCCGAGCTCGGCGGTCTGGTTCCGCAGGAAGAGATGCTGCGGCGCACGCTTGAACACGACGGCGATCTCGGTCACCCGGCGTCCCAGTCGCTTACCGGTGCGCAGGTAGAACGGCACGCCCGCCCAGCGGCGGGTTGCGATCTCGAGTTTCACGGCCGCGTAGGTCTCGGTCGTGGACTGCGGATTCATGCCGTCCTCGTCGAGGAAGCCGGTGACCTTCTCGCCGCCCTGCCATCCGCCGGCGTACTGACCGCGGGCGGTGGCGGTGGCAAGGTCGGCCGGGAGCGTGACCGCTTCGAGGACCTTCTCCTTCTCGGCACGCAGGTGGTCCGCGTCCAGCGAGATGGGCTCTTCCATCGCCGTGAGCGCCAGCAGCTGCAGCAGGTGGTTCTGGATGACGTCGCGTGCGGCGCCGATGCCGTCGTAATACCCGGCGCGGCCGCCCACGCCGATATCCTCGGCCATCGTGATCTGCACGTGGTCGACGTAGTTCGCATTCCAGATCGGCTCGTACAACTCGTTCGCGAACCGCAGCGCCAGGATGTTCTGGACGGTCTCCTTGCCCAGATAGTGATCGATGCGGAAGATCGAGTCGGCCGGGAAGGCCACTTCGAGCGACTCGTTGAGCGCGCGTGCGCTGGGCAGATCGTGGCCGAACGGCTTCTCGATCACGACTCGGCGCCAGCTGTCGTCACCGGTGTCGTCGACCAGCCCCGAGTTCTTCAGCTGCGTCGCCACCGTGGGGAAGTCCTTCGGTGGGATCGACAGGTAGTACGCGTGGTTGCCCATGGTGCCGCGTTCCACGTCGAGCCGCTCGACGGTCTCGCGCAGTCGCACGAACGCGGTGGGATCGCCGAACTCGCCCGAGACGAAGCGGATGCCCTGCAGCAGCTGCTTCCAGGTGTCTTCGCGGAACGGCGTGCGGGCGTGCTGACGCACCGCGTCGTACACGACCTGGGCGAAGTCCTGATCGGCCCAGTCGCGGCGGGCGAAGCCCACCAGTGCGAACCCGGGCGGCAGCAGGCCGCGGTTGGCGAGGTCGTAGACGGCCGGCATCAGCTTCTTGCGCGACAGGTCACCGGTCACGCCGAAGATCACCAGCGCGCTGGGGCCGGCGATGCGGCTCAGTCGGCGGTCATCGGGATCGCGCAACGGGTTGTTGCCGCGCGCGATCTCGACGCCGCCCGGCTCGGGGGCTCCGAGCGGGGAGTCGGAAGTCATGGGGCGGGGTGCTCCTACTGTGCTGCTTCGAACAGCGTCAGGACCTCGACCTGTGGGTCGGTCAAGGTCAGGGTGATCACGGGACGACCGTGGGCGGCGAGCACCTGCGCGTCACCGGCGGCCTGTGCGCGCAGCAGCTCACCGAAGGTGAACGGCCGGCCGGGGATCTCCAGGTCGACGTCGGTCGCTTCGAGGATCTGCAGGAAGACGCCCTGGGCGGGGCCTCCCTTGTGGTACTGCCCGGTCGAGTGGAGGAACCTCGGCCCCCAGCCGAACGTGGTGGGCCGACCGGAGTCGGCGGCGACCATCTCGCGCAGCCCGGACAGGTGCCCGAGCGCGTTGCGGTCGACGTAGGCCTGAATCGCGACGTAGCCGTCGGCGGGCAGCCGCTGCCACAGCGCGTCGAGTACGCCTTCGAGCGTGCCGGCCGCGGCCAGTGCAGGCTCCGACACACGCACTTCGACGCCCTGCTCCACGAATGCGGGAGCGGGGATCTCGGGGCGCTGGTCGAGCAGGCCGCGGGTGGCCTGCTTGGCCGACTCGACGTCGGGCTGGTCGAAGGGATTGATGCCGAGCATGCGACCGGCGATCGCGGTGGCATACTCCCAGATCACGAATTGCGCCCCCAGCGAGCCGCTGATGAGGATCTCGTCCGGGTGCTGCTCGATGATCCGGAAGTGCACGGCGTCGTCGACGATGCGCACCAGCTGCAGGTCGTCCGGCGTCTGGTCGACCTCGGGTGACAGCGGCAGCAGTACGACAGGCAGGATGCCGGTGCCCTGCTTGCCGGTCGATTCGGCGACCAGCTGCTCGATCCAGTCGGGCAGGCCTTCGATGTGCGTGCCGTCGGTGACAAGACCGAGCTTGTCGCGGCGTGGCTGCCCGCCGGCGATCGCGGCGGCCAGCACGAGCGCGGGGTTCTTCGGGTCGTCGATGGCGACCTCGAGCAGCGTCGCCTCGGCTTCGTCGAGGAGGCCCGCGATATCGGCGCCCGCCAGCCCGGCGGGCACCAGTCCGAAAGCCGTCAGCGCGGAGTAGCGGCCACCCACGGTCGGATCGGCCGTGAAGACGCGGTACCCCGCGGTGCGTGACGCTTCATCCAGCGGCGAGCCGGGGTCGGTCACCACGACGATGCGATCGGCCGGATCGATGCCGAGATCGGTCCACGCGGCCTCGAACGCCCGGCGCGCGGAGTCGGTCTCGACCGTCGAGCCCGACTTCGAGGCGACCACCAGCACCGTCTCGGCGAGCCCGCCGGACTCGGCGTCACCGTCGATGGCGGCGAGGACCTGGCCGGGGGAGGTGGAGTCGAGGATCACCAGCGGCACACCCGCGGTGCGGGTGATGACCTCCGGTGCGAGCGACGAGCCGCCCATGCCGGCCAGCACGACGCGCGTGATGCCTC
The DNA here is from genome assembly GCA_023450335.1 of Actinomycetes bacterium. GTDB lineage: Bacteria > Actinomycetota > Actinomycetes > Actinomycetales > Microbacteriaceae > Microbacterium. The sequence continues at coordinate 80,361 of JAEXHA010000082.1, forward strand.
GGCCTCGCAGTTCGTCGCGCAGCGCGACGATCTCGGCGACCAGCGGACGGGAGACCGACACGGCCTGCACCCAGCCCAGCCGTCGGGCGGCCTCGGCGGCCGCCTCCGGCCCCCACAGGTCGGCGTCGCCGGCGGTGATCCCACTCGCGACGAGGCTGTCGACCAGCCCCGTCAGCGAGTGCTCGACGGCGCGCTCGGCGCGCCCCGAGACGTGGATCTCAAAGCTCACCGCGCCCCCTCGAGCGCGGCGACGACGGTCTGCTGCAGATCGTGCCACGAGGCGATGAACTTCTCGACGCCCTCGTCTTCGAGCACCTGGGTGACATCGTCGAAGTCGACGCCGATGGCCGAGAGCTTCGCGAACACGTCGTGGGCGGCGGCGTAGGTGCCGGTCACCGCGTCGCCACCGATCTGGCCGTGGTCGAACGTGGCCTCGAGGGTCTTCTCCGGCATCGTGTTGACGGTGCCGGGGGCCACCAGCTCGGTCACGTACAGGGTGTCGGGAAGCGACGGGTCCTTGACGCCGGTCGAGGCCCACAGCGGCCGCTGCAGGTTCGCGCCGGCATCCCGCAGCGCCGTGGCGCGCGGCTCGGCGAACTTCTGCTCGAACAGCTCGTAGGCCAGTCGCGCGTTGGCGACCCCGGCGAGGCTCTTCAACGCGAGTGCGTCCTCGGAGCCGTCGGCGACGAGGCGCTTGTCCACCTCGGTGTCGACGCGCGACACGAAGAACGATGCGACCGAGTGCAGCTTCGAGATGTCATGCCCGGCGCTCTGCGCCTGCTCGATGCCGGCGAGGTAGGCGTCGATGACGTCCGCGTAGCGGTCGAGGCTGAAGATCAGCGTCACGTTGACGGGGATGCCCGCGGCCAGCGTCACGGTGATGGCGGGGATGCCCGCTTTGGTCGCGGGGATCTTGATGAGCGCGTTGGGGCGGTCGACCTTGGCCCACAGCTTCTTCGCCTCGGCGACGGTGGCCTCGGTGTCGTGGGCGAGGTCGGGGGAGACCTCGATCGACACACGACCGTCCTCTCCGCCGGTCGCGTCGAACACGGGGCGGAAGATGTCGGCCGCGTCGCGCACGTCGTCGGTGGTGATCTCGAAGATCGCCTCGTCGGCCGACGCGCCGCGCTGTGCCAGCGCCGCGATCGACGCGTCGTACGAGTTGTCGGCGGAGTTGCCGATGGCGCCCTGGAAGATCGTCGGGTTCGTGGTGACCCCGCTGACGTTGCGCGTGCGGATCAGCTCGGCCAGGTTGCCGGTGGTGATGCGGCTGCGGGACAGGTCGTCGAGCCAGATGCTCACGCCGGCGTCGGACAGGTCCTGGGTGGGGGTGCTCATGCGTTCTCCTTGACGGTTGCGCGGGCCGCGTCGGCGACCGCGTCGGCGGTGACACCGAACTTCTCGAACAGGGTCTTGTAGTCGGCCGAGGCGCCGAAATGGTCGATGCCGACGGTGCGGCCGGTGTCGCCGACCAGACCCCGCCACAGACCGGTCGCGCCGGCTTCGACCGACACGCGGGCGCGGATGGATGCCGGCAGGACCGACTCGCGGTAGGCCTCGTCCTGCGCGGCGAACCACTCCAGGGACGGCGCCGACACGACGCGGGCGTTGATGCCCTCCGCGGCCAGCGTCTCACGGGCGGTGACGGCCAGCTGCACTTCGGATCCGGTGGCGATGAGGATCACGTCGGGCGTGCCGCCCGGTGCCTCCAGCAGCACGTAGGCGCCCTTGGCGACGCCGTCGGCCGAGGCGAAGCCGTCTTCACCGCGCGGGAAGGTCGGGATGTTCTGACGGGTCAGCGCGATGCCCACCGGTCCGTCCTGGCGCTTGACGATCTCGAGCCACGCCGCGGCGGTCTCGTTCGCGTCGGCGGGGCGCACGACCGTGAAGTTGGGGATGAGGCGCAACGTGGCGAGCTGCTCGATCGGCTGGTGCGTCGGCCCGTCCTCGCCCAGCGCGACCGAGTCGTGGGTCCACACGAACACCGAGGGGATGTCCATCAGTGCCGCCAGGCGCACCGCGGGACGCATGTAGTCGCTGAAGATGAGGAACGTGCCGCCGAACGGCCGCGTCGGACCGTGCAGCTTGATGCCGTTGACGATGGCGCCCATCGCGTGCTCGCGGATGCCGAAGTGCAGCACGCGGCCGTACGGGTCGCCCGACCACTCGTGCGTCGACCACTCGGCCGGGATGAAGCTCTTCGCGGACTTGATCGTGGTCAGGTTCGACTCGGCGAGGTCGGCCGAGCCGCCCCACAGTTCGGGCAGCTGCTCGGCGAGCGCGTTGATGACCTGACCCGATGCGGCACGCGTGGAGACGTCCTTGCCCGACTCGAAGGTGGGCACGGTGACCTCGTCGGGAAGCGCGCCGGCCTCGAGACGGTCGAGCAGCGCCTTGCGCTCGGGGTTGGCCGTGGCCCACGCGTCGAACGATTCCTGCCACGCGGCGCGGTCCTCGGCGGCGCGGTCGGCCAGGGCGCGGGTGTGGGCGATGACGTCGTCCGCGACGACGAAGTGCTGCGCGGGGTCGAACCCGAGCACCTTCTTGGTGGCGGCCAGTTCGTCGGCGCCCAGCGCCGAACCGTGGATCTTTCCGGTGTTCTGCTTGCCCGGCGACGGCCAGCCGATGATCGTCTTCAGGATGATCAGTGACGGCTTGTCGGTCTCACCCTGGGCCGCTTCGACCGCGGCGTGCAGCGCGGCGACGTCCTCGACGTACTCGCCGGTCTTCTTCCAGTCGACCGTCTGCACGTGCCAGCCGTACGCCTCGTAGCGCGCGGCGACGTCCTCCGAGAAGGCGACATTGGTGTCGTCCTCGATCGAGATCTGGTTGGAGTCGTAGATCGCGATGAGGTTGCCCAGTTGCTGGTGGCCCGCGAGGCTGCCGGCTTCCGAAGTGACACCCTCCTGCAGGTCGCCGTCGCCGGCGACGACGTAGACGAAGTGGTCGAACGGCGAGGTTCCGGCGGCCGCCTCCGGGTCGAACAGCCCGCGCTCGTAGCGTGCGGCGTACGCGAAGCCGACAGCCGATGCGAGTCCCTGGCCGAGCGGGCCGGTGGTGATCTCGACCCCCTTCGTGTGGCCGTACTCCGGGTGACCGGGCGTCAGCGAGCCCCACGTGCGCAGCGACTTCAGGTCGTCGAGCTCGAGGCCGAATCCGCCCAGGTACAGCTGCACGTACTGCGTCAGCGAGGAGTGGCCCGCCGACAGGATGAAGCGGTCGCGCCCGAGCCAGTGCGTGTCGGCCGGGTCATGGCGCAGGACGCGCTGATAGAGCAGATACGCCGCGGGCGCCAGACTCATCGCGGTGCCGGGGTGGCCGTTGCCGACCTTCTCCACGGCATCTGCGGCGAGCAGTCGAGCGGTGTCCACCGCGCGCCGATCGATCTCTTCCCAAACCAGTTCCGACACTCGGGCAGCCTTTCAGTGAGAGTGCACCCCGAACCCGACCCGTCCGCGGCCTCGTCCGGGCGGAAAAGGGGGAGTCGGCGCAAGGGCGCGCGTGTGGTTTCAGCATAGCGAAGGGGCTCGGCCCCCCGGCCATGTGCACTGTGTGGACCTGAGTCTTGCGGGCTCGGCGATGGCAGTCGTGTCGGCTTCGTTTCCGCACGGTGACGTTGTTCTCACCCCGGGCGTCGCAGAGCTGTGAGGTGCACAGCCGCGGTCGGAAGGCGATGACATAGACTGAAACGAACTGTGCGCACAGCGATAGCGGGGGTCATGGACATCACGAAACCGGCCGGGGAAGCGGCACCAGTCGCCGCCGACGACACCACGCGGAAGAGTTTCCGCCGCACGGTCACCGCTTACGTGCAGCTGACCAAACCCCGGGTCATGGAGCTCCTGCTGGTCACGACCGTCCCCGTGATGATCCTGGCCGAGGGTGGCATGCCCGACCTGTGGCTCGTCCTGGCCACCGTGCTCGGCGGTGCGATGAGTGCCGGTTCGGCCGCGTCGTTCAACATGTACCTGGACCGCGACATCGACGTGCACATGAAGCGCACGCAGGGCCGCCCCATCGTCACCGGCGAGGTGACCCCGCGGGCGGCGCTGATCTTCTCGTGGGTGCTGGCCGTGGCATCCACCCTCTGGCTGCTGCTGACCACCAACTGGCTGACGGCCGCGCTCAGCGTCGCCGCGATCTTCTTCTACGTCGTCATCTACACGATGATCCTCAAGCGGCGCACCGAGCAGAACATCGTGTGGGGTGGCATCGCCGGGTGCTTCCCTGTGCTCATCGGCTGGTCCGCGGTGACCGCGTCGCTGGATTGGGCGCCGTTCATCCTGTTCGTGCTGGTGTTCCTGTGGACGCCGCCGCATTACTGGCCGCTGTCGATGAAGTACAAGGGTGACTACGAAGAGGCCGACGTGCCGATGCTGGGCGCGACGCGCGGCGGAGCACAGGTCGGCCTGCAGGTGATCCTCTACGCCTGGGCCACCGTGGCGTGCTCGCTGCTGCTGACGCCGGTCGCCGGAATGGGGCTGGTCTACACCGTCTCGTCGCTCGTGTTCGGCGGCTGGTTCATCTACGAGTCGCACGTGCTCTACAACCGCGCGGTCCGTGGGGTGCAGACCAAGCCGATGCGGGTGTTCCACGCCTCGATCACGTACCTGACGCTGCTGTTCCTGGCGATCGCGATCGACCCGCTCCTCCCGTTCTGACCGGACCGATGGGCATCCGCCGTGTGCTGCGTCGCGTCATCGCGCCGCTGACCCGCACGCGGGCCTTCCGTGCCATCGCGCCCCGGGCGCTTCCCGTCGCCGAGCGCATCGCGACCCGGCTGAGCGGGGGACGCCTCGTCGTCTCCGGCATCCTCGTGCCCTCGCTGGTGCTCCACACCATCGGCGCCAAGACCGGCCAGCCGCGGGCCACCGAGCTCATGTACACACCCGACGGCGACGGCGGCGCGATCATCGCCGGAACCAGCTTCGCCCGCGAACGCCATCCCGGCTGGACCGTCAACCTCGCCGCGCATCCGGACGCCGAAGTCGTCGTGCGCGGCCGACGGCACCGGGTGCACGCCGAGCGCATCCCTGATGCGGATAGCGACGCGGCGTGGGCGCGCATCGAGGCGCAATGGCCGGGCTACCGCAGCTACGAGCGGGAATCGGGGCGCACCGTGCGGCTGTTCCGCCTGACGACCGACACGGTCCCGTCGCCCTTCCGCGACC
>JAEXHA010000139.1 GCA_023450335.1 Actinomycetes bacterium
GCTGGGGGCGAGCGGGATGCCGGGGCCCGGCGCCGATACGGTCGCCCGGCCGGGATCGGCTGCGGTGTGCGGGGTCGTCATGATGCGTCCCGTCACGACGGGTCGGCGAGGCCGAGTCCGCCGGCGGACACGGCCGGCCGGCCGCGTTCGGTCAACAGGGTGTTGAGCTGGCGCAGATCGAACAGTCCGTCGATGGACCCGCGCTTCTGCGTCCCGGCATCCAGTCCGTTGCGGACCAGGGTCGCGAACGCTTCGGCATGCGGGTCGGGTGAGAAGGAGACGTTCAGCAGGGCGCGGTCGATCACGGGGTCAGACAGAGGCTTTCCGGTGTCGGCGGCGAGCTTCGCGTTGATCGCCTCGGCGGCCTGACCGGGGTGATCGGCGAGCCAATCGAGCGCATCGAGGTGTCCACGCAGCAGCGCCTCGACGGTCTCGGGGTGCTCGGCCAGGAACGCGGCGCGCACCAGCAGCACCGTCGTCGGGAACGCGCCATCGGGCCACAGCTCGGCCTCGTCGACCAGGACATGTGCGCCGGCGTCGACGATCAGGCGCGACACCCACGGCTCGGGCAGCCACGCGCCGTCGAGATCGCCCCGCTGGAACAGCGCGAGCGTCTGTGCATTCTCGGTCGGGGTGATCGACACGTCGCCGCCGCCGGTGACGTCGGTCTCATGCCCCTGGTCGCGCAACCAGCTGCGCAGCGCGACATCCTGCGTGTTCCCCAGCTGGGGGCTCGCCAGGATGGTGCCGCCGAGCTCGGCTGCCGAATCGATGCCGTCGCGCACGACCAGCGCGGCACCGCCGGTGGTGGCACCGGCGACGACGACGGCCGAGGCGCCACCGGACTGGATGAACGTGTTGATCGACGGGTTCGGGCCGATGTAGGTGGCGTCGATCGCCCCGGCCGACAGCGCCTCGATGGCCGCCGGTCCGGCGTTGAAGATGTGCGTGGCCAGCTCGGTGTCGCCGAGTTCGTCGGCGAACAGCCCCTCGGCGACGCCGACCAGCGCGGGGGCGTGGGTGACGTTGGCGAAGTAGCCCACGCGCACCACGTCGGCCGGCGTGCCCGCATCGAGGTCGGCGGGGCCGGTGGCGGCGGTGGCGCCGGAGGCGCACGCAGTGAGCATCATGCCGGCCGCGGCCAGGGAAATGAGCGCGGTGGTGCGGGTGGTGTTCATCGTTTCGCCTCCTTCGGGCGGGTGGGGGACGGTCCGGGCACAGCGGCGGATGCCGGTGCGACGCGGGATCAGTGCGGTTCCTGCACCGTGCCGGCGGCGAGGGTGGCGCCACTGGCCGGATCGATCACCAGGAACGATCCGGTCGCCCGGTTGAGGGCGTAGGGCTCGACCGGAAGCGCGGCGGCGGCGCGCAGCGTGGCGCGGCCGATCTCGTTGACCTCGAGCCGCTCGGCGGGCTGGTGGGCGAGAGTGTCCAGGTCGCGGCGGCTGGTGATCGCACCGACGACGGCCTGCACCGTGGTGGTGCCGTGCTTGACGAGGATCCGGGCGCCGGTGGTCAGCGCGCGCGGGTCCAGCTGGAACAGCTCGGCCTCGAACTCACGCACCGCCTGCGGCAGCGAACCGGCCGCGGCGATCACCGCGCCACGGGCGGCGTCGATCTCGTCGGCCAGCTGCACGGCCACCGACTGGGGTGCCTCCGCCTGCGTTGCCGGAGTGCCCAGGACATCGATCGCGGTCACGGTGGTCTCGATGCCGGCGGGGAAGACGGTGACCGTCTCGCCCACGCTGATGGCTCCCGAGGCGATGCGTCCGGCGAACGCGCGATGGTCGCGATAGGCCTCGGCGACCAGCGGATCGGCGGCCAGCTGGGGAGCCAGCCCACCCTGCGGACGCAGCACCGATTGCACGGGCAGACGGAACGGCTCCGCCGTCTCGTGGGCTCCGATCGAGGCGGGGCCATGCCCGGACGCGGCCTGTCCCTGCGCCGGGAGCGCTTCGAGCAGTTCGAGCAGCGCGGGCCCGGTGTACCAGGGGGTGTGTGCGGAATGCTCGACGATGTTGTCGCCCTGAAGCGCCGAGACCGGCAGCACGTGCACCTCACCGATGCCCAGCTCGGCGGTGACCTGACGCACCTGCGCCTCGATGGGGTCGAAGCGCTCTTGCGCGAAGTCGAGCAGGTCGATCTTGTTCACCGCGACGATCACGTGCGGCACGCGCAGCAGTGCCACGACGGCGAGGTGACGGCGGGTCTGCTCGAGCACACCCTTGCGCCCGTCGATGAGCACCACCACGGCGTCGGCGGTCGTGGCGCCGGTGACCATGTTGCGCGTGTACTGCACGTGGCCGGGGCAATCGGCCAGCACGAATGAGCGGGAACCCGTCGAGAAGTAGCGGTAGGCGACATCGATCGTGATGCCCTGTTCGCGTTCGGCGCGCAGGCCGTCGGTGAGCAGGGCGAAGTCGAACGCGCCGTGCGCGAACCCGCGCTCGGCTGAGGTCCGTGAGACCTGCTCGAGCTGATCGGCGAGGATCGCCTTCGAATCGTGCAGCAGCCGACCCACCAGAGTGGACTTGCCGTCGTCGACGGAGCCGGCGGTGGCGAAACGGAACAGCGTGTCGGTGCTCATCAGAAGTACCCGTCCTTCTTGCGGTCCTCCATGGCCGCCTCGCTCAGTCGGTCATCGGCGCGCGTGGCACCGCGCTCGGTGACGGTGGTGCGGGCCACCTCGGCGACGATGTCGGCGAGGCCGGCGGCGTCGGATTCGACCGCGCCGGTGCAGCTCATGTCGCCCACGGTGCGGTACCGCACGGTGCGGGTCACGACCTGCTCGCCCGCGCGCGGCCGCGAGACGTCGCCGACGGCGCGCCACATGCCGTCGCGCTGGAACACCTCACGCTCGTGCGCGAAGTACAGCGGAGGCAGAGCGATGCGCTCGCGCGCGATGTAGCGCCAGATGTCCAGTTCGGTCCAGTTCGAGATGGGGAATGCCCGCACGTGCTGACCTGGCGTGTGCCGGCCGTTGTACAGACTCCACAGCTCGGGACGCTGGTTGCGCGGATCCCATTGCCCGAATTCGTCGCGCAGCGAGATGATGCGCTCCTTAGCTCGCGCCTTGTCCTCGTCGCGGCGCGCCCCGCCGAAGACGGCGTCGTGACGACCGGCGGCGATCGCATCGAGCAGCGGCAGGGTCTGCAACGGGTTGCGGGTGCCGTCGGCGCGCTCGTGGAGCCGGCCGTCGTCGATGTAATCCTGTACGCGGGCCACGTCGAGGCGGACGCCCAGGCGCGCGACCGTCTCGTCGCGGAAGGCGATCACCTCGGGGAAGTTGTGCCCGGTGTCCACGTGCAGCACCGGGAAGGGGACGCGGCCGGGGAAGAACGCCTTCGCGGCGAGGTGCAGCACCACCACCGAGTCCTTGCCCCCGGAGAACAGCAGCACCGGTCGCTCGAACTCGGCGACGACCTCGCGGATGATGTGCACGGCCTCGGCCTCGAGCAGGTCGAGCGTGTCGAGGCGCGGGGCGGGGGCGGACGGTCGCGCGACGTCGCGCAGCGACGGGGCATCCAGATCGAGGCTCATACGTGCAACCCGCATTCTGTCTTGCTCAGTCCGGCCCATCGGCCGGATCGGGGGTCTTCGCCGGGGGCGACCGGCTGGGTGCACGGCTGGCATCCGATCGACGGATACCCGTGCTGGACGAGAAGGTTGACCGGCACCTGGTGCGTGCCGGCGTAGTCGAGCAGGTCGTCGAAGCTCCACGCCGCGACCGGGTTGACCTTGACCAGGCCGTTGCGCTCATCCCAGGTGACCAGCGGCGTGTGCGTGCGGGTGGGCGCCTCGTCGCGGCGTACACCGGTGAACCACAGCTCGTAGCCGCCGAGCGCGTCGCGCAGCGGCTCGACCTTGCGGCGCCGGCAGCACAGCGCGGGGTCACGGGCGAACAGCTCGGCGCCGAACGCCGCATCCTGCTCGGGGACCGTCTGCTCCGGGAGGACGTCGACGATGCGGACATCGAGTGCCCGGCCGACCTCGTCGCGGGTCAGCCGGGTCTCGGCGAAGTGATAGCCGGTGTCGAGGAACAGCACGTCGACGCCGGGGAGGGCCGCCGCCACCAGATGGGGCAGCGCGGCATCGGCCATCGAGCAGGCCACAGCGGCGGCGTCGACCGAGAAGTTGTCGGCGACCCAGCGCACGACCTCGGCGGGGGAGGCCTCGTGGTCGGTGAGGCTGCCCAGATCGGCGTTGCCACGCTCAGCGAGCGTGCGCAGTTGGTCGGGACTGCGGCGGGTCGTGGCGCGGGGGGCGAGGCTGACGGTCACTGCAGGGCCGCCTCTTCGGCGCGATGCGCCCACTGTGCGAATGTCTCGCCGGTTGCGCGGTCGGCGAGGTAGCGGCGGATCACCCGCTCGGCGTAATCGGCGATGCCGTCGGCGGGCACCTTCAATCCGCGCACCGTGCGGCCCATGCCGGCTTCGGGGCGCCCTTCGGTCGCGAGGCCGCCGCCGAGGTGCACCTGGTAGCCGGGCACTTGCTCGCCGTCGATCGTGACGAGCTGGCCCTTCAGCCCGATGTCGGCGGTCTGGATGCGGGCGCACGAGTTGGGGCACCCGTTGACGTGGATCGAGATGGGGCGGCCGATCTCGGGTTCGAGGTCGGCGAGGCGCTGCTCGAGCTGGTCGATCGCGGCGGCGGCGTTGGCCTTGGTCTCCACGATGGCGAGCTTGCAGAACTCGATGCCGGTGCAGGCCATGGTGCCGCGACGGAACAGGCTCGGACGCGAGGTCAGGCCCAGTTCGTCGAGGCCGGCCACGACGGCGGGCACCTGCGTCTCGGGAACATCGAGCACGAGCAGCTTCTGGAACGCGGTCGGGCGCACCCGACGCGATCCGTTCGCCTCGGCGAGGTCGGCCAGTTTCTGCAGTGTCGTGCCGGACAGGCGGCCGGCGGTGGTCGCGGCGCCGATGAAGAACGCGCCGTCCTTCTGTTTGTGCACGCCGACGTGGTCGGGCGAGCCCACGGCGGGGCCCGGGGCCGGCCCGTCGGGCAGCGGGGAGGACAGGTACTCGGTCTCGAGCACATGCCGCAGCTTCTCGGGCCCCCAGTCGGCCAACAGGAACTTCATGCGCGCCTTGTTGCGCAGCCGGCGGAAGCCGTAATCGCGGAAGATGCCGGTGACGCCCTCCCACACCTCGGCGACCCGCTCGGGCGGAACGAACGCGCCCAGCCGCTCGCCCAGGCGCGGCACCGCCGCCAGCGCACCCCCGACCCAGAGGTCGTAGCCGACACCCAGCTCGGGGTGGACGACGGCGACGAACGAGCAGTCGTTGATCTCGTGCGCCACGTCGAGACTCGGGTGGCCGGTGATGGCGGTCTTGTACTTACGGGGCAGATTCGCGTAGCTCGGATCGCCGATGTAGCGGTCGATGATCTCGCGCAGCTGAGGAGTCGGGTCGATCAGCTCGTCGGCGGCGATGCCGGCGACGGCCGAACCGAGGAAGGTGCGCGGCACATCGCCGCACGCCTCGGTGGTCTGCAGGCCGACTTCTTCGAGGCGGCGCCAGATCTCCGGCACGTCTTCGATGCGGATCCAGTGGTATTGGATGTTCTGCCGGTCGGTGATGTCGGCGATGTCGCGGCCGAACTCGGTGGAGATCTCGCCGAGAACACGCAACTGCTGTGTGGTCAGCTGTCCGCCGTCGATGCGCACCCGCATCATGAAGTACTCGTCCTCGAGCTCCTCCGGCTCAAGGAGTGCAGTGCGGCCACCGTCGATGCCGGGTCTGCGCTGCGTGTACAGCCCCCACCAGCGGAAGCGGCCGTGCAGGTCGGACGGATCGATCGAGGCGAAGCCGCCGGCAGCGTAGACGTTCTCGATGCGTTCGCGTACATTCAGGCCGCCGTCAGCGCGCTTGAACTCCTCGGTCGGGTTCAGCGGCTCGGTGCCGTCGACCTTCCACTGGCCGTTCGGTTTGGAGGACGGGCGGGGAGGACGGACGCGGGTGCGCTCGGCGCCTGGCGCGGGACGCTCGGCGCGCGGCTGACGCGGCGGCGCGTCGGCGGTGCGGGTGTCGATGGTCACGGGGCCCTCCTGGTGCCGGCGCGCAGGGACGCGCGACGACGGCACTGTCCGAGAAGATACGGACCACCCGGCCGGGGACGCGACGGTCGATGTCAGCGGACGTCACCGAGTGTCACGTCGCGCCACAAAGTCGACGCCCGGGCCCGCGCCGTGTAAGAGGACCGGTCCCGACGGCGGCACGCACGCATCGCACGGACACGCGACGGCGCACCCCATTCCGCACGGAAACCGCCCTCGCTAGGGTGACGACATGGCCACCTCCGGCAGTGACTCCACGACCGACCTCACCGCACGGGCGCAGCGGCGCTCGGCGATCGAACGGTGGGTGTTCTGGCCCGCGGCGATCGTCATCATCGCGTTCAGCGCCTTCGCGTTGAGCATGCCCGCTGTGGCCGAGGCGGTGTTCGCGGCAGTCCAATCGACGATCGTCAATGCCTTCAACTGGTATTACGTGCTCATCGCCGCGTTCTTCGTCGCCTTCGCGCTGTTCATCGGCTTCAGCAAGTACGGCGACATCCGACTGGGCGCCGACGACGACAAACCGGAGTTCTCGCTGGGTGCGTGGTTCTCGCTGCTGTTCGCCGCCGGCATGGGCATCGGCCTGGTCTTCTACGGCGTGAGCGAGCCGCTCAGTCATTTCGTCACGCCGCGTCCGGGGGTCGCCGGCACTCCGGAACAGCTTGCGCAGGCCGCGCTCAGCCAGACGTATCTGCATTGGGGAGTGCAAGCCTGGTCGATCTACGTGATCGTCGGATTGGGGCTGGCCTACGCCATCCACCGGCGCAAACGGCCGATCTCGATCCGTTGGTCGCTCGAACCGCTGCTGGGTCGCCGCGTGCACGGCGGGTGGGGCAACGTCGTCGATGTCATCGCGCTGGTGGGCACGATGTTCGGCGTCGCCACCTCGCTGGGGCTCGGCGTGCTGCAGATCTCGGCGGGCCTCGACTCGGCCGGGCTGGCCGAGCCCACCGAGACGGTGCAGATCATCATCATCGGGGTGATCACCGTCTTCGTGCTGGCGTCTGTGCTGTCCGGGGTCGCCAAGGGCATGAAGTGGCTGTCGTCGTTCAACCTGATCCTCGCGGCGATCCTCGTCGTCTATCTCCTCGTGTTCGGGCAGACCGAGTTCCTGCTGCGCGAATGGGTGCAGTCCATCGGCAACTACATCCAGAACTACATCGGCCTCTCGTTCACCGTCAGCGCGTTCCAGGGCGCCGCCGGTGAGGCGTGGCAGGCGGGCTGGACGTCGTTCTACTGGGGCTGGTGGATCTCGTGGGCGCCGTTCGTCGGCATCTTCATCGCCCGGATCTCCCGCGGGCGCACGGTGCGCCAGTTCGTCGCCGGCGTCATCATCGTGCCGACCCTCATCACGATCCTCTGGTTCGCCGTGCTGGGCGGCTCGGCGCTGTACATCGAGCTCAACCAGCCCGGCGCGCTGACGCAGGCCGACGGCACGGTCAACCTCAATACGGCGCTGTTCCAGATGCTCGAATTCATCCCCGGCACGAGTGTGCTCACCATCGGGGTGATCGTGCTCATCGGCATCTTCTTCATCACATCGTCCGACTCCGGCGCCCTGGTGATGGGCATGATCGCCACCGGCGGTCAGCTCGAGCCGCCCCGGTGGGTGCGCACCTTCTTCACGCTGGCCACCGCGGTGCTGGCCGTGGCGCTGCTGCTGACCGGCGGCCTGGTCGCGCTGCAGACGGCCGCGATCATCATCGCGCTGCCGTTCAGCATCGTCATGCTGCTCATCTGCTGGTCGACGGTGGTCGCGTTCGCACGCGAGCGCCGCGCGTACGACCGTGCCGCCCGGGCACAGTTCGTCGATCACATCGGTGAGTACTACGGGCTCGAGGTCGAAGCTCCGACCGAGGAGGGCGTCTTGCACGAACCGACCTGGATGCGACGGATCTCGCGCGTGCTCGCCCGACGCGCCGTGGCGCCCCCGCCGCCGAGCCCCACCCCGACCGCCCCGACGACGGTTCCCGGCGCTCGCCACGCGCGGCCTGAATCGCTTGCGGCCGAGAACGCCGAGCCGGACGGCGTGCCCACCGACGACGTCGACGAGATCGTCGAGCACGACCCGTATGTGTCGCGGGACGCCGACGAGATCCCCGATCGCTCGCGCACCGCGCGCGGACACGACCCGCTGTCGGGCGGTCGCGACTGAGGGGATGCCGGAGTGCCGCGGCGCTGATGCCGACCGGGTGCCGGGGCTGCGGCATCCACCCCGCTACGGCGTGCGCTGGTGGGCGGGCAGCTTCACGAACAGCAGCATGATCAGGCCGATCAGCAGCACCACGCCGATGCCGAGCACGCCGTAGACGATGCCGCCGAACCATGCGAGGAACAGCGACCAGGCCAGGGGCGACAGGAACGATGCGACCCGGCCGGTCGTGGCGTACAGGCCGAAGATCTCACCCTGCATGCTGACCGGCGTCAGGCGCGTGAGCATGCTGCGGCTCGCGGCCTGGGCCGGTCCGACGAAGGCGCACAGCACCAGGCCGCACACCCAGAACACGATCGTGCCGAGGTCCCTGAGGATGAAGACGACGAACGCCATCGCGACCAGGCCCGACAGGGCGATGACGATGAGCGCTCGCGCGCCGATCGCGTCGTCGATGCGGCCGGCCAGCAGCGTCGAGACTCCGGCGACAAGGTTCGCGGCCAGACCGAACACGATCACCTCGAGGAACGAGAATCCGAAGCCCTGCGCCGCCAGCACGGCGCCGAAGGCGAACACGCCGGCCAGACCGTCACGGTAGACGGCTGCCGCCAGCAGGAACCAGAACGTGGAGCGGTTCGTCCGAAACAGCCGCGTCAGGTTCTTCCCGAGGACGGCGTACGAGGCGAAGAACCCCACCTTCTCGGACTCGCGATACGCGGGCGACTCCGGAACGTTGCGCAGCAGCGGAATCGAGAACACCAGCGTCCACACTGCGCAGATCACGGCGACCAGCTTGTAGGCCAGCGGGTTGTCCTGTCCGAGCCCGAACAGCACCGGGATGCACACGATCAGCGCCACGACGCCGCCGATGTAGCCCAGGCCCCACCCGAGACCGGAGACGCGGCCGACGGTCTTGGGCGTCGACACCTCGGAGAGCATCGCGTAGTAGCTGACATTGCCGATCTCGGAGACCACCGCGCCGATGGCCACGGCCAGCGCGCCGAACCAGAAGTACTTCGGGTCGGCTTCGACGAAGAAGAGCAGGAACTGGATGAGGGCGATCGCGATCGTGGCGCCGATGATCCACTTCTTCTTGCTGCCCCGGGCGTCCGCCTGCTGGCCGAGCACGGGAGCCAGCACCAGGATCAGGATGCCCGCGGCGAAGTTGGCCCAGCCCCACCACTCCGACAGATCGGTCAGACCCTGACAGTAGTCGCTGTCGTGATACTGCGACGCGTTGCAGTTCATGTACGAGCCATCGGCCAGCAGCCCGGACTCGCGCACGGCCGGGTCGAGGAACTGCCGCGAGGTCAGGTACAGCGCGATCCAGACGAAGGTCAGGATGACGGTGTTGAACGGTTGCATGGCCCAGTCCCACATCGCCCACGACCGCACCTGCTTGCGCGGGATGTCGCGCTCGACGGCGTTCTGGAAGACGTCGCCGATCGCGCCGAGGGCGCGACTGTCGCTGGGGGACGGCGGCTGGGATGGGGATGCCGGGTTCACATCGGCCATGCTGGTGCTCCTCGATGAACAGTCGGTGCCGACGATGACGCCGGCGTGCTCAGGCTATCGGCCGTGACGGCGCAGGCTTGGGACAAAACTTGATACGAGTCGTGTCAAGTTCGTTTTGACAGGAGGGGTGGCGGGGTCTACTGTGGATTCCGGATGAAGTTGAGTCTGACCGGCTCACCTTTGATTCCCCCAGACTTTTCCCGCGTTCCACAAGAAGGAGAACACACATGGCACGTGCAGTGGGTATCGACCTCGGGACGACGAACTCCGTCGTCTCCGTCCTCGAGGGCGGCGAGCCGAAGGTCATCGCCAACGCCGAGGGCTTCCGCACGACCCCGTCGGTCGTCGCATTCACCAAGGACGGCGAGGTGCTGGTCGGCGAGACCGCCAAGCGCCAGGCCGTCACCAACGTCGACCGCACCCTGACCTCGGTCAAGCGCCACATGGGCACCGACTGGAAGAGCCAGGCGATCGACGGCAAGAACTACACGCCGCAGGAGATCTCGGCCCGCATCCTCCAGAAGCTCAAGCGTGACGCCGAGGAGTACCTGGGCGACACCGTCACCGACGCCGTCATCACGGTGCCCGCCTATTTCAACGACGCCGAGCGTCAGGCGACCAAGGAGGCCGGCGAGATCGCGGGACTGAACGTGCTGCGCATCATCAACGAGCCCACCGCCGCCGCGCTCGCGTACGGCCTCGACAAGGGCAAGGAGGATGAGCTCATCCTCGTCTTCGACCTCGGTGGCGGGACGTTCGACGTGTCCCTGCTCGAGGTGGGCAAGGACGACGACTTCTCGACCATCCAGGTGCGCTCCACCTCCGGTGACAACCGCCTCGGCGGCGATGACTGGGACCAGCGCGTCGTCGAATGGCTGATCAAGCAGTTCAAGGACACCACCGGCGTGGACGTCTCGGGCGACAAGATCGCGCTGCAGCGACTCAAGGAGGCCGCGGAGCAGGCCAAGAAGGAGCTGTCGAGCTCGTCGTCGACCAGCATCAACCTGCCCTACCTGTCGCTGACCGACTCGGGCCCCGTCTCGCTGTCGGAGACCCTGTCGCGCGCGAAGTTCGAGGACCTCACCAAGGACCTGCTCGACCGCACCAAGAAGCCGTTCGAGGACGTCATCCGTGAAGCGGGCATCAAGGTCGGCGACATCGACCACGTCGTGCTCGTGGGTGGTTCCACCCGCATGCCGTCGGTCGCCGAACTGGTCAAGAAGGAGACCGGCAAGGACGCGAACAAGGGCGTCAACCCGGACGAGGTCGTCGCCGTCGGCGCCGCGCTGCAGGCCGGTGTCCTCAAGGGTGAGCGCAAGGACGTGCTGCTCATCGACGTCACCCCGCTGAGCCTCGGCATCGAGACGAAGGGCGGCATCATGACCAAGCTCATCGAGCGCAACACCGCCATCCCGACCAAGCGCAGCGAGACCTTCACGACCGCCGACGACAACCAGCCGTCCGTGGCCATCCAGGTCTTCCAGGGCGAGCGCGACTTCACGCGCGACAACAAGCCGCTGGGCACGTTCGAGCTGACCGGCATCGCCCCGGCACCGCGCGGCATCCCGCAGGTCGAGGTCACCTTCGACATCGACGCCAACGGCATCGTGCACGTGTCTGCCAAGGACAAGGGCACCGGCAAGGAGCAGTCGATGACCATCACGGGCGGCTCCTCGCTGCCCAAGGAGGACATCGACCGCATGGTCAAGGAGGCCGAGGAGCACGCCGCCGAGGACAAGAAGCGCCGTGAGGCCGCTGAGGTCCGCAACCAGGCGGAGACGCTCTCGTACTCCGTCGAGAAGCTCATCTCCGACAACGCCGACAAGCTGCCCGAGGACGTCAAGACCGAGGTTCAGGCCGACGTCGACGCGCTCAAGACGGCACTGGCCGGCGACAACGACGACACTGTCAAGGACGCGTTCGACAAGCTGAGCCAGAGCCAGGGCAAGCTGGGTGAGGCGATCTACGCCTCGTCGCAGGCCGACCAGGCTGCCGGAGCCGACACCGAGGCGCCCGCCGGCGACGAGGGCGCGGCATCCGCGGACGAGGACGTCGTCGACGCCGAGGTCGTGGACGACGAAGACGAGACGAAGTAGGACACATGACGAACAAGGACTTCGAACAGCCCGATGACGGCGACGAGGTCCTCGGCGAGGAGGGGTCGGAGGCGCAGGTCTCCGGCCCCGAGTCGCAGGAGGACGTCCCCGTTGACGCGTCGGCACCCGCCGACGCCGAAGCCGACGCGCTGACGATCGAGGAGATCCTCGCGGCGGCCCAGACCGACGAGGCTGCCGTCGCCGACGCGCCCGCCGAGGAGCACGACCTGGTCCTGGACCTCAAGCGCGTCCAGGCCGAGTACGCCAACTACCGCCGCCGCACCGAGGAGCAGCGCCAGCTGGAGAGCGAGCGGGCCACCGGCGCGGTCGCGGCCAAGCTGCTTCCGGTGCTCGATGACCTCGACCGTGCCGAGAAGCATGGCGACCTCGTCGAAGGCGGCGCCCTCACCGCCATCGCCGAGAAGCTGCGCAGTGTCGTCACCCGCCTCGGCGTCGAGCGCTACGGCGAGGCCGGTGAGGAGTTCGACCCGGGTCAGCACGAGGCGATCTTCCAGGCGCCCACGCCCGGCACCGAGATCGCGACGATCCTCGAGGTGGTTGAGGTCGGCTACCGCATCGGCACGACCGAGCTGCGCCCGGCGAAGGTCGTCGTGGCCGTCCCGGCGGAGTAGTCGAGGAGAGCGCATGGCCAGTCAAGACTGGTTCGACAAGGACTTCTACAAGATGCTCGGGGTGTCCAAGGACGTCACCGACGCCGATCTGAAGAAGGCCTACCGCAAGCTCGCGCGCAAGTACCACCCCGACTCGACGCAGGGCGATGCCGCTGCCGAGGCGAAGTTCAAGGAGATCAGCGAGGCGTACGCCGTGCTGAGCGACAAGAAGGAGCGCGAGGAGTACGACCAGATCCGTGCGATGGGCTCGGGCGCGCGATTCCAGGCGCCCGGCTCGGGCGGCGGCGGGTTCGAGGACGTGTTCAGCAGATTCGGCCGCGGCGGTGCGCAGCAGGCCGACTTCGACGATCTGTTCGCCATGTTCGGCGAGCAGACCGGCAGCCGATTCGGCTCGGGTCGGTTCGGCCAGCCGTCGGGTGGTTTCCGCGGCTTCGGCGGTCCGCAGCGGGGGGCGGATGTGACCGCGCGCACGACGCTCGATTTCTTGACCGCCGTGCGCGGCGAGACGATCTCGCTCGCCGGCGAGGACGGCAAGCCGTTCAAGGTGAAGATCCCCGCCGGCGTGGCCGACGGTCAGAAGATCCGGCTGCGCGGCCGGGGACGGCCCTCGCCCGACGGCGGAGAGTCAGGAGACATCGTCGTGACTGTGACCGTGCGCCCCCACCCGGTGTTCACCCGCGATGGCCTGAACCTGCGGCTGACGGTGCCGGTGACCTTCGCCGAAGCGGCCTTGGGCGCCACCATCGAGGTGCCGACCCTGGGCGGCGACCCCGTCAAGCTGCGCGTGGCGCCGGGCACACCGTCCGGCCGCGTGCTGCGCGTCAAGGGGCGCGGCGTGCAGACGACCAAGGGCACCGGAGACCTGTTGGCCGAGGTGCAGGTGGCCGTACCCGCGCACCTCGACGACCGCGCGCGGGAGGCGCTCGAGCATTTCCAGGCGCTCGGGCCCAAGGAGAACCCGCGGGCAGAGATGATGAGCCGCGCCCGGGAGTGACCCGGCGCGGTGCGACCGCAGCGCCGCACGCGCGCGCGAGGATGACAGAGGAGGAGTGCCATGGCCGATCGACCCGTCGACGAAGAGGCGCCGATCTTCGCGATCGCCGTCGCCGCCGAGCTGGCCGGGATGCACCCGCAGACGCTCCGGCAGTACGACCGGCTGGGACTCGTCATCCCCGCGCGCACGCAGGGCGGCTCGCGCCGCTACTCGCTGCGCCACGTCGAGCAGCTGCGTGAGGTCGCCCAGCTGTCGGCCGACGGCATGAGCCTTCCCGCCATCGCCCGCATCCTCGATCTCGAGAACCATGTGCGTGCGTTGCGCAACGAGGTGATCGAGCTCGAGCAGCGTCTGCGCGAGGAGGTGGAGCATCGGCGCGGGGTGCGCGTGTTCGCCGCCGGTGCCACCGGCAGCGTGGTGACGCTGCGCCACGGCACACGCACCCGCCGCGCGACCGAGGTCGTGCTCTGGCGACCGCGCCCCCCGGCGGAGTGAGGCGGCGGCCGCTTCCGCTGTCAGGCAGGTCGAGGGGCGGAGGGATTTGCACCATACCGCGCGGTCGGTATGGTGGTTTCGGAGTAACGTGACCCACGCGACGACGAGGAGGTCGATGTGGAGATCACCGGAGCGGTTCTGGAGAGCAGCGGCGGCGAGCGGCCGTTCGCGACATCGCGCCCCTTCACTGTGGGCCCGGTCACGTTGGACCCGCCCGGCGCCGGCGAAATTCTCGTGCGCATCGAAGCGGCGGGCCTCTGCCACTCCGATCTCAGCGTCGTCGACGGCAATCGTCGCCGCCCCACCCCCATGCTCCTCGGCCACGAAGCCGCCGGCATCGTCGAGCAGCTCGGCGAGGGCGTCGACGATGTGGCCGTGGGTGAGCGGGTCGTACTGACGTTTCTGCCTCGCTGCGGCGACTGCGCGGGATGCCGGACCGACGGGCGCCTGCCCTGCGAGGTGGGCACCGCGGCGAACAACGCCGGCACGCTCGTCGGCGGCGGCATTCGGCTGCACCGTGGCGACGCCGAAGTGCACCATCACCTCGGAGCCAGCGCATTCGCCACGCATGCCGTCGTCCACCGGACCTCGGTCGTGCCGGTGCCGGCCGACGTGCCGGCAGAGATCGCGGCGCTGCTCGGCTGCGCCGTACTGACCGGTGGCGGTGCTGTCATCAATGCTGCGCGGCCCGAACCGGGCAGCCGGCTGATCGTGGTGGGGCTGGGCGGCGTCGGCATGGCGGCGCTGCTGGTCGCCGTCGCCCTCGGGCTCGACGTGGTCGGCGTCGATGCCGTGCCCGGCAAGCTCGAGCTCGCCCGTGCCCTCGGGGCGAGCGACGCGCTGACACCGGACGCGGCGGTGGATGCCGGCATCCGCGCACCCGCCGTCGTCGAGGCCGCAGGCCATCCCCGCGCGTTCGAGACCGCGGTCGCTCTGACCGCGCCCGGCGGGACGACCGTGACCGTGGGCCTGCCCGCGCCCGATGCCCGCAGCGAGATCTCGCCGCTGCAGCTGACGGCCGAGGCACGCACCGTCATCGGCAGCTACCTCGGATCGGCGGTGCCCAGCCGCGACATCCCGCATTACGTCGAGCTGTGGCGGGCCGGACGCCTCCCGCTGGAGCGTCTCGTGTCCAGCCGCATCCGGCTCGACGAGATCGACGCCGCGATGGACCGCCTCGCCGCCGGCGGCGAGCTGCGCCAGCTCATCACGTTCTGACCTACCGCCGCCGGGCACTCCGGCATCCACCCGAAGGGAAACACATGACCCGCACCGCCATCGTCACCGGAGCCGCGCGCGGCATCGGAGCCGCCACCGCACAGCGCCTTGCCGCCGACGGGTTCGCCGTCGCCGTGCTCGATCTCGACGCCGCCGCCTGCGCCGACACCGTCGCCGCCATCGAAGCGGCCGGCGGCCGCGCGCTCGCCGTGGGCGCAAACGTCGCCGACAGCGCCGCCGTCGCCGCGGCCGTCGAGACCGTCGTCGCCGAGCTGGGTGCGCCCACCGTGCTGGTCAACAACGCCGGGATCATCCGCGACAATCTGCTGTTCAAGATGACCGAGGACGACTGGGACGCCGTGCTGACGGTGCACCTGCGGGGCGCGTTCCTCATGACCAAGGCCGTGCAGGCCCACATGGTCGAAGCCGGGTGGGGCCGCATCGTCAACCTGTCGTCGACGTCGGCGCTGGGCAACCGCGGGCAGGCGAACTACGCGGCCGCGAAGGCGGGCATGCAGGGCTTCACCAAGACGCTCGCACTCGAGCTGGGCCGTTTCGGGGTGACCGCCAACGCCATCGCGCCGGGGTTCATCCAGACCGACATGACCCGCGCGACGGCCGAACGGCTGGGGATGTCCTTCGAGGACTTCGTCGCAGCCAACGCCAAGGAGATCCCCGTGGGGCGGGGCGGCACGCCGGCCGACATCGCCGCGGCCGTGTCGTTCTTCGCGTCGGAGGAGGCCGGATTCGTCTCGGGCCAGGTGCTGTACGTGGCGGGAGGTCCGCGCGCATGAGCATCCACGTGGCATCGATCGCCGAGCTGCCCGCCGCGGTCGGACAGACGGCGGTCGGCGACTGGTTCGAGATCGCGCAGGAGCGCATCGCCGGGTTCGCGGATGTGACCGAGGACTGGCAATGGATCCACCTCGACGCCGAGCGCGCGGCATCCGGCCCCTTCGGCGGCACCATCGCACACGGCTACCTGACCCTGTCGCTGCTGCCGCGCCTGGCCGACGGACTGCTGCAGGTCGAGGGCGTCGGAATGGCGGTCAACTACGGGCTCGACAAGGTGCGGTTTCTGCAGCCGGTTCGTGCCGGCTCGCGCGGGCGCGCGTCGACCGAGGTGGTCTCGGCCGAGCCGGGGCCGCAGGGCACCCGCGTGGGTCTGCGCACGACCGTCGAGATCGAGGGAGTCGAGCGCCCGGCGCTGATCGCCGAGACGATCGCGCTGTTCGTCCCCCGCTGAGCGGCGTCGGGCGCGTGGCCGCGACGCCGCGCCCCGTCACACCCGCTCGAGCACCATGGCCATGCCCTGACCGCCGCCGACGCACATCGTCTCGAGGCCGTACCGGCCGTCGACTTCGCGCAGGCCGTTGATGAGCGTCGAGGTGATCCGGGCACCGGTCATGCCGAACGGGTGCCCCACTGCGATCGCCCCGCCGAACGGGTTGAGCCGCTCGGGATCGATGCCCAGCTCGCGCGCGGACGGGATCACCTGCGCCGCGAAGGCCTCATTGAGTTCGACGAGGTCGATGTCGTCGATGCTCAGCCCGGCACGGTGCAGCGCCTGGCGGGATGCCTCGACCGGGCCCAGACCCATGATCTCGGGCGAGAGTCCCGTGACGCCGGTGGACACGATGCGCGCGAGCGGCTGCAGTCCGAGCTCGTCGACCACGCGGCCCGACACGATCACGATCGCGGCGGCGCCGTCGTTGAGCGGGCAGCAGTTGCCGGCCGTCACGGTGCCGTCGGGCCGGAAGACCGGTTCGAGACCTGCCAGCCCGGCTGCGGTGACCCCCGCGCGGGGGCCGTCGTCGGCGGCGACGACGGTGCCGTCGCCGAGCGTGACCGGCTCGATGTCGCGCGCCCAGAACCCCGAGGCGATCGCCTTCTGGGCACGTTGCTGCGACTGCGCGGCGTAGGCGTCCTGCTCGGCACGCGTCACGCCGTGCACCTGCGCGACGTTCTCGGCGGTCTGACCCATCGCGATGTACGGGTCGGGCAGCGCACCCGCCTCGCGCGGGTCGGTCCAGCGCGCCGCGCCGGCGGCCGATCGCGCGGCGGTGCGGGCGGTGGCATCGGCGAACGCCGGGTTCTGTGCGGCGTCGAGGTCAGAGAAACCGTGCGCATACCGTGACACGGACTCGACGCCGGCCGAGACGAACACGTCGCCCTCGCCGGCGGCGATCGCATGGAAAGCCATGCGCGTGGTCTGCAGCGACGATGCGCAGTAGCGGTTGACGGTGGTGCCGGGCACGGCGTCGAGGCCGGCGAGCACCGCGACGATGCGCGCGAGGTTGAACCCCTGCTCGCCGGCGGGCTGCCCGGTGCCGAGCATGAGGTCATCGATGCGGCCGGGGTCGAGTGCGGGCACCTGGGCGAGGGCGGCGCGCACCATCTGCGCGGCGAGGTCGTCGGGGCGCACGTCGATCAGCGATCCCTTGCGGGCGCGCCCGATGGGCGAGCGGGTGGTGGCGACGATGTAGGCGTCGGTCATGGTGTTCTCTTCTCTCGGGTCGGGTC
>JAEXHA010000052.1 GCA_023450335.1 Actinomycetes bacterium
GGGCATGTGGCTGCTCGACGCCGGGCGTCACGACGACGCCCTCACGAACCTGCGCGCGGCGACGGATGCCGGATCGGCCGACCCGGTCACCTGGCGCAACCTCGCGATCGCGCTCGTCAGCGCCGCCGGCGACGACGCGGCGGCCGACGCCGCCCTCGTGCACGCGCTCACGCTGCGCGCCGACGCGCGGCTGGTCTACGAGCGCGATCTGCTGGCGATCCGACGCGGTCTCGACCCTGCGGAGCGCCTCGCGCTGCTCGAGGAGTACCCCGACCTGCTCGGCCGCCGCGACGACCTGGCCGTGCGCCACGCCGCGCTCTTGCTGGACGCCGGTCGCGCCGACGAGGCGTGGACTCTTCTGACCACGCGCCGGTTCCGTCCGTTCGAGGGCGGCGAGGGCCGTGCGATCGCCGCCTACGATCGCGCCGCGTGCCTGCGCGCCGAGCGGCTGTCGGCCTCCGATCCCGCAGCCGCGGCCGAATTGCTCGAGGCAGGATTCACGCCCCCCGCCACGCTCGGCGAGGGCCGGCACCCCTCCGACCGGTCGGCGCAGCGCTGGGTGACGCTCGGCGTCGTGCGCGCCGCACAGGGTGACCACGACGCGGCCGTGCAGGCCTGGCAGAGCGCGGTGGCGCCCACGCCGCTCGACGTCGCCGAGCATCCGGCCGACGCAGCCACGTACTGGCAGGGCATGGCGCACCTGCACCTGGGCGACACCGCCGCAGCCGCCGCCGCGTGGGACGCCCTCGACGCACGGGCCGCGCAGCTGCGCGCCGCGGCCGACGACGTCGACTACTTCGCGACCTCCTACCCCGAGTTCACGCTGTTCGACATCGGCACGGCGGCCTCCCGTGCCGGCATCGCCGCCGACCTCGAGCGTCTGGCGGCGGCCGGACGCGCCGCCGCGGCGGGGGAGAATGGGGCATCATGACCGAGCGATACCTGGGGTCGGCCACGATCGAGACCGACGAGACGTCGCTGACCGGCCCGGTGCCCGCCCACCTGCCGCCGCGGCTGACCATCACCCTGTGGGACTTCTCCTGGTACACCCAGGCCGGGCCGGGGCAGCCGTATGAAGACCTCGAGGCTGTCGTGGCCGACGCGGCCGCGCTCGGCTACAACGCCATCCGCATCTGCGCGGCGCCGCTGCTGCTGTTCGGGGGCCTCGGGCTGGACGATGAGGCCGCCGCGCTGCAGATCGAAGGGCTCGGACCCGTGCCCGGCGGCGGGTACTACGGTCAGCGCACCCGCTGGTACGACACCCCCGGCGGATACACCGTCGACCTGCGTGCGCGGCTGCTCACCCTGTTCGAGGTCGCAGCGCGGCACGACATGGTGATCATCCTCGCCAGCTGGGAGTACCAGCAGTCGCCCGCGTTCGCCGCGTCGTCACGGTGGTCCGACGCGATCGACGCCGTGCCCCTCGAGCAGCGCTGCCGCCTGCTCGCCCAGGCCTGGCACCGGATGGTGGAGTGGCTCACCGCCGCCGGGCACCGCGCGCAGATCGCCATGCTCGAGCTGCACAACGAGGTCGACTTCTCGATCTTGCCGGCGCTGCCCGGCGACGGGGCCGAGCAGATCGGCTGGCTGCGCACGCGGCATCCCGACCTCATCATCACCGCCAGCTACGGCAAGCCGCCCCATCTCGACTTGTACCACCTGCCCGCCGCCCTCGGCGCGGCGCAGTGCCACGTCTACAGCTACGGCGTGCTCGACGCGCTGCAGCAGGAGATCGACATCCGCTCGGAGGGATCGGCGGGCTTTCCGAACGCGCAGCTGCGCGCCCTGCTGCAGCCGGGTGCCCCGACGCCGGCCGAATACGGCCGCGCCGCGGAATGGAAATACCGCGCCACGGTCATCACCGACCAGATGGTCTACGGCTACGACTGGGTCGACCCGCAGGCATGGGACGCCTGGCTCGAAGCGCACTACGCGCCGTATGAGCACGTGATGCACCGCGAGATCGCCGCGCGCACCATCGCGATCGCGCGCTGGGCGCGGTGGCGCCGGGTGCCGGCCGTCGTCGGCGAAGGCTGGGTCGGCTACACGCCGCTGCACGGCACGTTCGAAGAGGGGCCGATCGGGCGGGCGCTGGCCGAACACGGTGTGCGCACCGCGCTGGCCCACGGCGTGTGGGGAGTGGTGCTGTGCTCGAACGCGGCCCCGCACCACCCGATGTGGCAGCTGCGTGAGTGGCAGCAGGCCCTCAACGCCGAGGTGCTCGCGGCGGGGCGCTGACACGCTCGGGGCCCCGGCACCCGGTGCCGACCTGGCGAGCGGACCCGACGATGGCGAAGAGCATTATGCACCGTCCGAGCGCTCATGGCCAGGGTCTGCCGCTGAATCGTCCTTCGCCCTAGCGTCGCAGGCGTCATATGTCGGCGTGCGCCACCCGCAGCACGGTGGAGCCGACACCGACGTCTACACAGCCGAAGGAGGTGACCGGGCGGCCCGGCCCGGCTCAGCGATGCCCGACCTCCTCAGCGAGGCCTCACGCCGCACCGGCGAACTCCTCGCCGGCCGCTATCGCCTCATCGAACGCGTCGGCGCCGGCGGCATGGCGCGCGTGTACCGCGCCCGCGATGAGGTGCTCTCCCGCGACGTCGCCGTCAAGCTCTTTCCGACCGACGGCGCCGAGCACAGCGAAGAGACCCTGCGTCGCGCAGCCGAGGCCAGGGTGCTGGCCTCGCTCAAGCACCCGTCGCTCGTGACCCTCTATGACGCGCACGTCGAAGCGGGGGAGACCGCGTTTCTGGTCATGGAGTTCATCGAGGGGCCGACGCTGCGCGAGAACATGGATGCCGGCGACCTCGACGCCGACCAGATCAGCGCGGTGCTGGGCGATCTCGCCGCGGCCCTGGCCGCCGTGCACGCGGGCGGGGTGGTGCACCGTGACGTGAAGCCCTCGAACGTGCTGTTGCGCCCGGCCCAGAACGGCATCCAGACCCAGACCGTGCTCGCCGACTTCGGCGTGGCGCATCTCATCGACGCCGCCCGTCTGACCTCACCGGGGACCGTCATCGGCACCGCCGCCTACCTCGCCCCGGAGCAGGTGCGCGGCGAGCCGCCGCTGCCCGCCTCTGACGTCTACGCCCTCGGCCTCGTCGTCCTCGAAGCACTCGCCGGCCGGCATCCGTTCGGAAACCACTCGGTGCAGGCGACGATCCTCGCCCGGCTGGCCCGCCAGCCCGACATGCCGCCGGGCCTCGCCGACGATTGGGGCGCCCTGCTGACGGCCATGACCGCGCACGCGCCCGCCGATCGGCCCACCGCCGCCGAGGTCGCCGCACGCGCTGCGGTGCTGGGATCACCCGGTGACCTCGCGCAGCTGCGCACCGAGGTGGCGGCAGCACCGGCCGAACCGACCCCGACCCAGCCGATGCCGGCTGCCGTCGCCGTCCGCGCACCGGTGACCACGGCGGCGTTGCCTGTCGACACCGTCGCGGCTGTCGCCGCCACCCGTTGGCCGCCGCGGAGAGTCGCGCTGTCGGCCGGTGCCCTCGTCGTGCTGCTGGGTGCTGCACTCATCGCGGCGCTCGTCCTCACGGCACCCGGACCCGGCCGCATCATGCCACTCCAGCCCGGCAGCAAGGCGACCACCGCTGTGCCGACTCCGGGTGACGACGCCACTACGCCGGCCGACGAGGACGAACCCGAAGAGACCTCGCCCGACGAGGGCGCCGACCGTGGCAACGTGCCGGACGAAGCGGGCGACAATCCGAACAAGGGCCCGGGCAACAACCAGGGCAACGACGGGCAGGGCGGGGGCGGCAGCGGCCGCGGGCCATGACACCGCGGTGGAGCGTGACGCCGCAGGCTCGGCGACACTTCGTCCGCCATCGCCATCGCCATCGCCATCGCCGTCGCCGCGCTGGGCGGCGTCGATGTCGTCCGCTGCACCGACGACGCCCGCGCGATCATGCCCGACAGTGCGAGCGGCATGCGCCTGTGCAGCGCCGCCGTGATGACCGCGCGCTGCGCATCATGCCCGCCGGCCGCGCGGGTCTGGCGGCCGCGGGCATCGAGGACGCGCTCGCCGAATGACGTCGCCGGAAACGCCGCCACGGTAGCCAGCGGCAGCCGGGCAGGGCGGGATGCCAGGATGGGCTGTGATGGACGAATCCGACGTGCAGGAACTGGGGCGGTTGCGGGCGCGTGCCTTCGGACGCGACGCCGACATCGACGCGGCCGGCCTGCGCCGCCTGGCCGAGCTCGAAGCCCGCGCGCAGGGCAAGGACGCCGCGGTCACGCCGGGCGAGGACGCCGTGGCCGCGCAGGGCGAGGAAGCCGTGGCCGCGGCGGGCACACGGACCGCGCTGGGCACACCGACCGCGCCGGCCACGCTCGCGGCACTGGCGGGCTCCGACGCGTCGGTGGGGCACCCG
>JAEXHA010000081.1 GCA_023450335.1 Actinomycetes bacterium
CGAGC
This sequence comes from Actinomycetes bacterium, assembly GCA_023450335.1. Classification (GTDB taxonomy): domain Bacteria; phylum Actinomycetota; class Actinomycetes; order Actinomycetales; family Microbacteriaceae; genus Microbacterium. The sequence goes on from JAEXHA010000081.1 coordinate 6, forward strand.
GCGATGCGACCGGGCAGCCCACCGGCGTGCTGCACGGTGTCGGCGCCTTCGCCGCCCCGATCGCGCAGGCTCTCGCCGCCGACGCCGCGCAGGCGCAGGACGGCGTGCGGGCCATGGCGGCCGAGTTCGCCCGGCACGGCCTCACCGGCGTCATCGACGGCGGCGGGCTGCTGATGACGCCGCGCGATTACGACCCGTTGTACGCCGTCTGGCGTGCCGGCGACCTGGGGCTGCGTGTGCGCCTGTTCATCTCGGCGTGGACCCGCGGCGGCGAAGTCGCCGACATCGACGCGCTCACCAGCCTCGTCCAGCCCGACGCCGGCGACGGCATGCTGCGGGTCAGCGGCGTCGGCGAGATCCCACACCTCGGCTGCCACGACATGGAGGGGCTCGACCCGTTCACCCTGCCCGACACCGCCTTCGCCGAGCTCGTCGACATCGCGCGGCAGTGCGCGCAGCGCGGGTGGCGCATGAGCGTCCACGCCGTCCTGGGCGCGACCCTGGGCCGCATCCTCGACGCGTGGGAGCAGGTCGAGCGCGAGACTGGCCTCGTCGCCGGGCGCGGCTGGTCGATCGTCCATGCCGACGGCGCCGAGCGCACCCACCTCGAGCGCATCGCGGCGCTGGGCGCCGGCATCCTCGTGCAGAACCGGCTGATCCTCAAGGGCGGCGACTACGTCGACAACTGGGGCGGCGACCGCACCGCGCAGGCCCCGCCGCTGGGCCCCATGCGTGAGCTCGGCATCGTCATCGGCGGGGGCACCGACGCCACACGCGCCAACTGGTACTCGCCGTGGGCGTCGATCTGGTGGCTCGTCACCGGCGCGACCCTCGACGGCCGGGGGCGCCGTGCGCCGGAGCACCACCTCACCCGGGCGCAGGCGCTGGCTTCGTATACGAGGGATGCCGCGTGGTTCACGGGCGAGCAGTCTCAGCGCGGCCGTCTCGCGCCCGGTTATGACGCCGATGTGTGCGTGCCGTCGGCCGACCCGTTCACGTGCGAGGAGGACCACCTCCGCGACATCCGCAGCGACCTCACCGTCGTGGGCGGCCGGATCACCCATCGATCGGAGACGATCACGCTGCACCCGGGCGGCAGGAACAGGAGAAGGAAATGAGTCAGGTTCCCGCGCCTCGCCGTGTCGGCCAGGCTGACATCATCCACCACGACGGCTTCGACCCGGGCATCGTCAGCCCGTTCGTGCCGGCCATCCGCGTCGTCTCACCGGCGCGCCTGGTGTTCATCAGCGGGGTCACCGGTGCGCCCGTGTATCACGACCACCCGCACGTGCCCGAGGTCTTCGACGCCATGCCGGCCGACGCCGCGGGGCAGGTGGCCAACGCCTTCGACCACCTCGACCTGGCGCTGGCGGCCGCCGGCTGCCGGCGCGAGGACGTGGTCAACATGATCCGCTTCTTCACCGACGTCGACGCCGACCAGAACGTCGTCAACGCGCATCAGGCGGCATGGTTCGGCGGGCACATCCCCACCAGTACCACGGTGCAGGTCACGCGCCTGGCCACCGACCCGCGCCTGCGGTTCGAGTTCCACGTCGTCGCCGCCGCCCCTGCGGAGGACCGGGAGTGAGCGGCCACCACGCGCACGGCTCCGGCATCCACCGCTTCGAGCGCCCCAGCGCCCGCCCGCCCGGTGTCCGCCCGCTGAACGCACCGGGCATCATGGGCGTCGACTACGAGCACCGCGTCGACTTCGACCGGCTGCGCGCGTACCGGCTGGGCCGGGCTCAGGCGGCGCTCGAGGCGAGCGAGTGCGGTGCCTTCCTGCTGTTCGACTTCTACAACATCCGGTACACGACCCAGACGTGGATCGGCGGGGCGCTGGGCGACAAGATGATCCGCTACGCGCTGCTCATGCGCGACCACGACCCGATCCTGTGGGACTTCGGATCGGCGGTGCGGCACCACAAGCTCTACTCCGATTGGATGCCGGATGAGAACCACCGGGCCGGTTTCCTCGGGTTCCGCGGCGCCGTGGCGCCCGAGGGCGGTGCCGACCTCATGGTCTCGGCGATCGACGAGATCGAATCGCTGCTGAAGGGCGCGGGCCTGGCGGATGCGCCGCTGGGCGTGGACATCATCGAGCCGCCGTTCCTGTTCGAGCTGCAGCGCCGCGGCATCCGCGTCGCCGACGCCCAGCAGCACATGCTCGACGCCCGGGTCATCAAGAACCAGGACGAGATCATGCTGCTGAACCAGGCCGCGGCGATGGTCGACGGCGTCTACCAGGACATCGCCGAGGCGCTCAAGCCCGGTGTGCGCGAGAACGAGATCGTGGCGCTGGCCAACGCCCGCCTGTACGAGTACGGCAGCGACCAGGTCGAGGCGATCAACGCCATCTCGGGCGAGCGGTGCAACCCGCACCCGCACAACTTCACCGACCGCATCATCCGGCCCGGCGATCAGGCGTTCTTCGATGTCATCCACTCCTACAACGGGTACCGCACCTGCTACTACCGCACGTTCGGGGTGGGGTGGGCGACCCCCAGCCAGTACGACGCGTACAAGCAGGCACGCGAATGGATGGATGCCGCGCTGGACGCGCTGCGCCCGGGTGTCGGCACCGATCAGGTGGCGGCGGTGCTGCCCAAGGCGCAGGACTTCGGCTTCGAGAGCGAGCTGGCCGCGTTCGGCCTGCAGTTCGCCCACGGACTGGGGCTGGGCCTGCACGAGCGGCCGATCATCTCACGGCTGAACTCGATGGCCGATCCGGTCGAGCTGCGCGCCGGCATGGTGTTCGCGATGGAGACCTACTGCCCGGCATCGGACGGGTCGTCGGCGGCGCGCATCGAAGAGGAGGTCGTCGTCACCGACTACGGCATCGAGGTGCTCACGCGGTTCCCCGCCCTAGAGCTGTTCGTGGCCAACCCGTACTGAGTGCCCGCTGACCCGGCGACGCAGGGGGACACTGTTCAGTCCCACAGCACAGGTCGCGATAGTGTCGGTTTCGCGAAGGGAGACCCGTGACCGCAGAACTCGGCGACCGCATCCGCGCGGCGCGCACCGCCAAGGGGCTCAGCCTGCGCGCGACCGCCGCCGAGGCGGCCATCTCGCCGAGCCTGCTCTCGCAGGTCGAGACCGGCAAGGTGCAGCCCTCGGTGAGCACCCTGTACGCGATCGTGAGTTGCCTGGGCCTCTCGCTCGACGAGGTGCTGGGCCACCGGCCGCCGGCGGCGGTCGCGCCCAAGCCGCGCGTGCCGGTCGTCCCCGTGCAGCCGCTGAGCGAGGCCCCCGAGATCGTCATGCAGAACGGCGTGACGTGGCGGGCGCTCGCGGTGGGCGGAGACGAGGGCATGGACGCCGTGCTGGCGACGTATGAGCCGGGGGCGGCCAGCTCGCTGGACGAGACGCACATGCGGCACATCGGCATCGAGCACGGTTTCATCGTGCGGGGAGAGCTGACCCTCAAGCTGGATTTCGACACGTTCGTGCTGCGGCCGGGCGACTCGCTGTGCTTCGACGCGCAGCGGCCGCACTATTACTTCAACCACACCGACGAGGTCGCCGAGGGTGTCTGGTTCATCGTCGGGTCGACCCGCGCGACCGCCGATGCCCCCGCCGACATCCGCAACGCGGTCGACGTCCTCGACGCGATGGGCCGACTGCACGCCCGTGGCGAGAGCGGGGGAGCCGCGCGATGAACGCTCTCGAAACGCCCTGGAACGCCGTGGGCGAGCGCGTGCGCGAGTTGCGCACGGCGGCCGGTCTGACGGTGCGCGAGCTGGCACGCCGGGTCGGGGTGTCGGCCAGCCACGTGTCGCAGGTCGAACGCGGCATCGGCTCGTTCAGCGTGCCCACGCTGTACGCGGTCGCCGGTGAGCTCGGCGTGCAGATGCATGAGATCCTCGACCCGCAGGCCCCGCCTGCCGTGGCCGAGTCGTTCGTCGCCGACGACGGGGAGGGCGACCTGGTCGCGCGCGGCATCGTGCAGCGCGCCGACGCCCACCCGTCGATCAAACTGAGCTCGGGCCCGCGGTGGAGCCGTCTGACGGCCATGGGCGAGGCCGACGCCGAGTTCCTCGAGGTGATCTACGCGCCCGGCACCGAAGCGCCCGCCGAGCACATCGTCCATCAGGGGCGGGAGTACGGCGTCATCATCGGCGGCCGGCTCAGCGTCGAGGTGCACGGCGAGGCGACCACGCTCCACCCGGGCGATTCGATCGTCTTCGACTCGACGATCCCGCACCGGTTCTGGAACGAGGGCGACGTCGAGGTGCGCGCGATCTGGTTCGTGCGCGACCGCAACGCGCCCGACCCGGTCCCGCACGCCTGAACCGGCCGCGTCGCCGACCCCGTCTCGCACGCCTGGCTCGGCCGCGTGGCCTGCCCTCGTCGCCTGACCCGGCCGTGCACGCCTGCCCGGCCCCGTCAGGCCTTCCAGACCGACTTCAGATTGCAGAACTCGCGGATGCCCTCAGCCGACAGCTCGCGCCCCACGCCGGAGTCCTTCACGCCGCCGAAGGGCAGCTCCGGGTACGAGATCGACATGCCGTTGACGAACACGGCGCCCGCGTCGAGCCCGGCCACCAGCAGCTCCTCCTCAGCCGCATCCTGCGTCCACACCGCCGAGCTCAGACCGAACGTCGTGTCGTTGGCGATGCGCAGCGCGTCGGCGGCATCGCGTGCCCGGTACACCGCCGCGACCGGGCCGAACGCCTCTTCGCGGTACAGCCGCATGGCGGGGTGGATGCCGGTGAGCACGGTCGGCGGATAGAACCAGCCGTCGCCGTCCGGCATCCGCCCGCCGGTCGTGGCCACCGCGCCGCGGTCGAGGGCGTCGGTGACGAGTTCGGCCAGATCGTCGCGGCCGCTCGCGGTGGCCAGCGGACCGACGTCGGTGGTGTCGTCGGTGGGGTCTCCCACCCGCAGCGCCGCCATGGCCGCGGTGAACTTCGCCACGAAGGCGTCGTAGACCTCGTCGTGCACGATGAAGCGCTTGGCGTTGATGCAGGCCTGGCCGTTGTTCGACGTGCGGGAGGTCACTGCCGTCGACACGGCCGCGTCGAGGTCGGCGCTGGGCATGATGACGAAGGGGTCCGAGCCGCCCAGCTCGAGCACGACGTGCTTGACCTCGGAGCCGGCGATCGCGGCCACCGAGCGACCGGCCGGCTCTGAGCCGGTGAGGGTCACGGCGGTCACGCGCGGGTCGCGAATGACGGGTTCGACCGCGCCGGCAGGGATCAGCAGGCTGCCGAACGACCCGGCCGGGAACCCGCCGCGCTCGAACAGCGTGTCGAGGTACAGCGCCGCCTGCGGCACGTTCGAGGCGTGCTTGAGCAGCCCGGTGTTGCCGGCCATGAGTGCGGGGGCGGCGAAGCGCACGACCTGCCAGATCGGGTAGTTCCACGGCATGACCGCCAGCACCACACCCAGCGGCTGATAGGTCGTGCGCGCCGCCGACGCCCCCACCACCGCGGGGTCTTCGAGGCTCCGGTCACGCAGGAACTCCTCGGCGTGGGCGGCGTAGAACCGCATGGCGTTCGCGGACTTCTTCGCCTCGGCGCGGGCCTGCGCGAGCGTCTTGCCCATCTCGAGCGTGATCATCGCGGCGACCTGCTCGACCTCGGCCTCGAGCAGGTCGGCGGCGGCGCGCATCCAACCGGCGCGCGTGGCGAAGTCGGTGCCGCGCAGCGCCGTGAAGGCGGCGTCGGCGGCGGCGATGCGCTCCTCGACCTCGGCGGGGGAGTGCGCGGTGAACTCGCGCACCAGCTCACCGGTGGCGGGGTTGACGGTGGCGATGGGCATGCGGGGCCTTTCGGGTCAGTGGTCGAACACGTGGGGGTTGCGTGCCAGCTGCCGGCGGGTGCGGCGGATGTGCCCGGCGAGCACCCGCTCGGCCTCTTCGACGTCGCCGTCCTTGAGCGCGGCCACCATGAGGTGGTGCTCTTCGTGGGCGATGCGGCGCAGATCCGGGCCCCACGACGCCACGTACGCGCGGCGATAGGGCGCCGTCGTGTTCCACAGTTTGCGGATCAGCGGCTCGAGCTGCGAGGTCTGCGCGGCCGCGTAGCTGGCCAGGTGGAACTCGCGATCCAGCTGCAGGAACGTCTCGGTGTCGTGGCCGACCTCGCTGATGCGCCGCGCCAGCGCCGCGAGCTCGTCGAGCGCGTCGGGGGCGAGCCCGGGGGCCGAGTAGCGCAGCAGGAGCGGTTCGAGCCGCTCGCGCATCTGGTACACCTCTTCGCATTCGGCCAGGGTCAGATGCGACACCCACGCGCCGGAGTTGGCGACGACCGTGATCAGTCCCTCGTATTCGAGCTGGCGGATCGCTTCGCGCACAGGCACGCGGCTCGCGCCGAACTCGGCGGCCACGTCCTCCTGCCGGATGCGGGTGCCCGGGGGATAGGCGCCGGTGACGATCTGCCGGCGCAGGCCCTCGGCGATGCGGGCACCGGCATCGCCGTCGCGGGTGCGTGCGGCGTCGGTGGGGGCCGTGCTCTCGGGGAGGATGGTCATGCTCTCACTCTGCCGGATGCGCGGGATGCCACAGTCGCGTCGCGGCGCCCCGCTCATACGCCTTGCCGTCGGGGAAGGACACGAGCTCGAACTGCATGCCCCAGGGGCTGCGGAAGTACAGCCACCGTTGCCCGGCCGATGCGCCGGCGCTGGTGACCGGTTCGCCCATCACCTCGACATCGTGTGCGCGCAGGTACGCGGCGGCCGCATCGAGATCGTCGACATACAGGGCCAGGTGGTGGCCCCCGATGTCGCTGTTGCGCGGCTGGGGAGCCTGTCCGTCGGCACTGTCGTAGTGGAACACCTCGAGGTTGGTGCCGTTGCCGAGTCGGTAGAACCGGATCTCGGTGACGACCGAGCGCGGATGCACGCCCAGCTGCACGGCCAAGAAGTCGTCATCGGCACGCTTGGCACCCAGCGTGTAGACGGGGACCGCGCCGAGCACATCGACGAGGAAGCGCTCGGCCTGGTCGAGATCGGGCACGGTGAACCCGATGTGATCGGTGCCCTGCAGCCCGGGGATCGGCATCCTCAGCTCCTCTCGTCACGACAGCGTGATGCCTGAATTGTATCCAGACGGCACACAAACGCAACAGAGAACGCGGGGATGCCGGAAGGAAGGGTTGTCATTGGATGCAATCAGGGTTACGGTGTGGGCATCGCATGACATCGATGGAGACGAAATGCCGCGACGACGCACGCTTGACACCGGGGTGGCGTGGACCCAGCTCACGTCTACCGCCGCGGACTGGAAATCTGCCGACCCGGCCCTGCTGACGACGATGCTCGGCGAGCTGCAGCTGATCCGCGCATTCGAAGAGAGCGTGCTCCAACTGGCCGGTGCCGGCCTCGTGCACGGCCCCGCGCATTCGAGCATCGGGCAGGAAGGCGGCGCCGTCGGCTCGATCGTCACGCTGCGCTCGACCGACGCGGTCAACGGCTCGCACCGCGGGCACCACCAGTTCCTCGCGAAGGCCATCGGGCACGTGTCGGGCGGCCACCTCGACCTCGGCGCGCTCGTGGACGCGCCGATGCAGGCGCTGCTGCAGCGCACGCTCGCCGAGATCCTGGGCCTCGCACAGGGCTTCTCCGGCGGCCGCGGCGGTTCGATGCACCTGCAGTGGCTCGAAGCCGGCGCCCTGGGCACCAACGCCATCGTCGGCGGCGGCGCGCCGATCGCGACCGGCACCGCCTGGGCGCACAAGCACGCCGGCACCACCGACGTGGCGATCAACTACTTCGGCGACGGGTCGAGCCAGATCGGCTCGGTGCTCGAGTCGATGAACCTCGCGGCGGCCTGGCGGCTGCCGGTCATGTACTTCATCGAGAACAATCTGTACGCCGTGTCGACCCACGCCGACGAAGCCACCGCCGACCCGAGGTTCTCGGTGCGCGGGCAGGGCTTCGGCATCCCCTCGTGGCGGGTCGACGGCATGGATCCCCTCGCCGTCCACCTCGCCACGCAGGAGGCGCTGGCCCGCATGCGCGCCGGCGACGGCCCGGCGATCATCGAGGCCGAGGTCTACCGGTTCTTCCACCAGAACGGCCCCTACCCCGGAAGCGCCTTCGGGTACCGCACCAAGGCCGAAGAGAAGGCGTGGCGCGAGCGCGACCCCATCGCCCGCATGGAGCGCGAGCTGGCACGGCTCGGGGTGCTCAGCCCCGACGAGGCGACCGCGGTGCGCGACCAGGCCCAGCAGGCCATGACCGCGGCCGTCGCGCAGCTGACCGAGGACGACCCCGACAACGCCGGCCGCCGGCGCATCCGTCCCGAGCTGTGGCCCGACCCCGCCGTGGTCGACTCCGGCATCCGCGGTGATGCGACCGAGCTCGACGGGGCCTCGACCGCCGACCCTCTCGACCACACCGGCGGCTGGACCGACACCACGTTCGTCGACGCGGTCGCCGCCGCCATGCAGCGGCGCATGGCCGCCGACGAACGCATCATCGTGATGGGTGAGGATGTGCATCGTCTGGCCGGCGGCACCAACGGCGCCACCAAGGGTCTGCGCGCCGCGTTCGGCGAAGACCGGGTCATCGGCACGCCGATCAGTGAGAACGGCTTCTTCGGCCTGGCCGGGGGCATCGCCCTGGACGGCCGCTTTCGCCCGGTCGTCGAGTTCATGTACCCCGACTTCATGTGGGTGGCCGCCGACCAGGTGTTCAATCAGATCGGCAAGGCGCGCCACATGTTCGGCGACAACAACACCGTGCCGCTCGTGCTGCGCACCAAGGTCGCGATGGGCTCGGGCTACGGCTCGCAGCACCTCATGGACCCCGCGGGCATCTTCGCCACCTCCCCGGGCTGGCGCATCGTGGCGCCGTCGACCGCCGCCGACTATGTGGGCCTGCTCAACGCCGCGCTGACCCTCGATGACCCGGTGCTGGTCATCGAGCATGTCGACCTGTACGGCACCGCCGACCGGGTGCCCGACGGCGACCTCGACTACGTGCTGCCCCCGGGCCGGGCGGCTGTACGCCGCGAGGGGGCGGAGGTGACGGTGCTCACCTACCTGTCGATGGTCGCGCACACGCTCGAGGCCGTCGAGAGCACGGGCGTGGATGCCGAGGTCATCGACCTGCGCTGGCTCGACCGCGCCTCCCTCGACTGGGAGACGATCGAACGCAGCGTGCGCAAGACCGGTGCGGTGCTCATCGTCGAGCAGGGCGCGCGCGGCACCTCGTACGGCGGATGGCTCGCCGACGAGCTGCAGCGGCGCCTGTTCGACTGGCTCGACCAGCCCATCGAGCGGGTCACCGGCGGCGAGGCGAGCCCCAGCATCTCGAAGGTGCTCGAGCGCGCCGCGATCGCGCGCACCGAAGAGGTCGCCGCCGGGCTCGAGCGTGCGCGCAAGAATGCCGGGGGCCGCTGATGGCCGCCGTCATCCGCATGCCGGCGCTCGCCGCCGGGGCCACCGAAGCCGCCGTGCAGGCGTGGCTCGTCGCCGTGGGCGACCGCGTCGAGGTGGGCCAGGAGATCGTCGAGATCGAGACCGAGAAGGCCGTCGTCGAGTACGAGGCCGAAGAATCCGGCGTCGTGGCGGCGCTGCTGGTGGATGCCGGTGCCGCGGCCGCCGTCGGCGCGCCCATCGCCGTGCTCGCCGCCGAGGGCGAGAGCGCCGAGC
>JAEXHA010000034.1 GCA_023450335.1 Actinomycetes bacterium
GAGAACATCTGCCGGCCGAGAGTACGGGTAAACCCCACGCTCTCGTCCGCCCGTTGTTCTCTCGCGGACCGGGGTGGGTCCGGGGTGGGGTCGGGGCGCCGGAGGCGGGGACGGCGTGCGGCGCGGAGCGCGGGCGGGTTTGGTGACAAACCGACCGGGCGGTATGCTGGGTGGACGAGGAAGGGCGGTCGACGATGACCCAGGGTCTGACCACGAGCGCGGTGCCGGGGCTCGACACCGATGCGCTCACCGGGTGGCTCGCCGACACGCACCCCGACCTCGCCGACCGGGCGCTGACCGCTACCGTCATCACCGGCGGGCGCAGCAACCTCACCTACGCCGTCGCGGGAGCCCGCATCCCCCTGATCCTGCGACGGCCACCCCTCGGGCACGTGCTCTCGAGCGCCCACGACATGCGCCGTGAACACCGCGTGATCGCCGCCCTCGGCGCGACCGCCGTGCCCGTCCCGGTCGCGATCGACATCGTCGACGACACCGGCGGCCACATCACCGGCACGCCCTTCTTCCTCATGGAGCGCGCCCCCGGACGCGTGCTGTCGCGCCGCACGCAGAACGCCGACTACACCGCCGCGGGCCTGCGCGCGCTCAGCTTCGATCTCATCACCACGCTCGCGGACCTGCACGCCGTGGCCCCGGCATCCATCGGCCTGGCCGACTTCGGACGCCCGGACGGGTATCTCGCCCGCCAGCTGAAGACCTGGCGGCGTCAGCTCGACGCCTCGCGCTCGCGCGCCACGCCCCTGCTCGACCGGCTGCAAGAACGGCTGGGCGAAGGGATGCCGGAGTCCGGCCGCAGCGCGATCGTGCACGGCGACTACCGGGTCGACAACGCGTTGGTCGACGGCCCCGAACCGCGCGTGACCGCCATCCTCGACTGGGAGATGGCGACGCTGGGCGACCCGCTCGTCGACCTCGGGATGTTCGCGCTCTACTGGGAGATCGGACGGCTGCCCGCAGACTTCGCCGGCGTCGTCCCGAGTCCCGTCGATCCCGCCGCGGGATACCCGGAATTCGACGAGCTCGCTGCCGCGTACGCGCAGCATGCGGATGTCGCGGTGCCCGACCTCGCCTGGTATCGCGCGTTCGCCGCCTACAAGCTCGCGGTGATCCTCGAGGGCATCCATTTCCGATATCAGGCCGGCGACACCGTCGGCGACGGGTTCGAAGCGATGGGTGCGCTGGTCGAACCCCTCGCACAGCAGGGACTGGAGGAGCGCTGATGGATTTCGCGATCGATGAGACCACGCGTGAGTTGGCCGACCGTGCGCGGGCGTTCGTGCACGACGAGGTGGTGCCCGCCGAGCCGGTGCTGCAGCGCGAGCTGGACGAGACCCCCGGCCAGTGGAACTTCCGCCCGGTGGTCGACAGGCTGCGCGAGCAGGCGCGCGCTGCGCGGCTGTGGAACCTGTTTCTTCCCGGCGAGGGCGGGGCGGGACTGACAAATCTCCAGTACGCGCCGCTGGCCGAGATCACGGGGTGGAGTCCGCGACTGGCGCCGGTGGCCATGAACTGCGCGGCGCCCGACACGGGCAACATGGAGGTGCTGAACGAGTTCGCCACGGCCAGGCAGAAAGCACAGTGGCTTGACCCGCTGCTGCGTGCCGAGATCCGGTCGGCGTTCTGCATGACCGAGCCCGACGTGGCCTCCTCCGATGCGACGAACATCGCGACGCGGATCCGCCGCGACGGCGACGACTACGTCATCACGGGACGCAAATGGTGGTCGACCGGCGCGATGAACCCCGACGCGAAGATCTTCATCGTCATGGGCAAGACCGATCCGGACGCGCCGCGGCACCGGCAGCAGTCGATGATCCTGGTGCCGCGGGACGCGCCCGGTGTGACGGTGGTGCGACCGCTGACCGTGTTCGGGTATGACGATCGTGATCACGGCGGGCACGCCGAGGTGGTCTTCGACGACGTGCGGGTGCCCGCGACCAACCTCATCGCCGGCGAAGGCGACGGGTTCGCGATCGCGCAGGCGCGGCTGGGGCCGGGGCGCATCCACCACTGCATGCGGGCGCTCGGTATGGGCGAGCGTGCGCTGGCCCTGATGATCGAGCGGGCCGGGCAGCGGGTCGCGTTCGGCCGCCCCCTGGCCGAGCAGGGCGTGATCCGCGAGTGGGTGGCCGAGTCGCGCATCGAACTCGAGGCGCTGCGCCTGCTCGTGCTGAAGACGGCGTGGCTCATGGACACCGTGGGCAACCGCCGCGCGATGACCGAGATCCAGGCGATCAAGATCGCGGTGCCGCGCGCGGTGCAGCGCATCATCGATCGCGCGGTGCAGACCTTCGGCGGGGCGGGCGTCTCGCAGGACACGCCGCTGGCCGAGCTCTACGCCGGCGTGCGCACCCTGCGCATCGCCGACGGCCCCGACGAGGTCCACCTGAACAGCCTCGGCCGCGCACAGCTGCGGCGCCCGTGAGCCGGTGGGTGCGGCAGGCGAGCACCCGGCGCTGAGGAGCTTTCGACGATGAAAGGACGATCATGACCCACCGACCCGACCCCGCCCTCGACGGACCCGGCCACGCGACCCTCTCTGTCGCGAGCATCCTGGCCGAATCCGCCGTCCGCCACGCCGACCGGCCTGCGCTGCACTTCGCCGGCACGACCACCACGTACGCGCAGCTGTGGGAGCAGACCCGTGCCTACGCCGGGGCGCTGCGGGGCCGCGGTATCGGGCGCGGCAGCCGCGTCGCGATGATGATCCCCAACGTCCCCGACTTCGCCCGCGTGTACTACGCGGCCCTGGCCCTCGGCGCGGTCGTGGTGCCCGTCCACCTGCTGCTCAAAGCGGCAGAGATCGAATACGTGCTGCGCGACGCCGAGGCCGACGTGCTCGTGGTCGCCGCGCCGATGCTGAGCGAAGCGCTGCCGGCCGCCGCGGCCGCCCACGTGCCCGTCGTCACCGTCCTGCTGCCCGCCGACACGCCGCCTCCCGCCGGTGACCTGCCTCGGCTCGAGCGCGAAGCCGCGGCATCCACCCCCCTGGACCGGCACGTCGCCACCGGGCCCACCGATCCGGCCACGATCCTCTACACCAGCGGCACGACGGGCACACCCAAGGGCGCGGTCGGCTCGCACCTTTCGCTCGTCGAGCAGGTGCACTGCACCCTCATCGACTCGTTCGACCTGAACGGCGACGACATCGTCTTCGGCGGACTGCCGCTGTTCCACACCTTCGGACAGACCGCGGTCATGAACATGGCCTTCCGGGTCGGCGCATCGATCATCCTGCTGCCGCGCTTCGACGCCGACGAGGCGCTCGCCCTCATGGCCGCACACGGCGCGACCGTGTTCACCGCGGTGCCGACCATGTACGTCGGCATGCTCGAAGCCGCCCGCCGCAGTGACGCGCGGCCGCCGCTGCGGTACGCCGTCTCGGGCGGGGCGGCGCTGCCGGTCGTCGTGCTCGAGGCCTTCCGCACCGCCTACGGCGCCGACGTGCACGAGGGGTACGGGCTGACGGAGACGGCGCCCATCGTCTCGTCGAACACGCTCCGCGAGCCGATCCGCCCCGGTACGGTCGGCCGCCCGCTGTGGGGCGTCGATGTCGCCATCGCGGACGCCGACAACGACGAGGCCGTCGTGCTGATCGGCGACGCCGATGCGCTCGGTGAGGTCGTCGTGCGCGGGCACAACCTGTTCAAGGGGTACCTCGGCAGGCCGGACGCGACGGATGCCGCGGTCGTGGACGGCTGGTTCCGCACGGGCGATCTGGGACGCTGCATCGACGGGGTGCTCACGATCGTCGACCGCAAGAAGGACATGATCGTGCGCAGCGGGTACAACGTCTACCCGACCGAGGTCGAAGCCGTGCTCGTTCAGCACCCGGCCGTCGCGGCGGCCGCCGTCTTCGGCGTCGCTGACGAGGTGCGGGGGCAGGAGGTCCACGCCGCCGTCGTCACCCGTGAGTCCACGACGGTGGATGCCGGGGAGCTCATCGCGTTCGCGCGCGACCGTATCGCGGCGTACAAGTACCCGCGGGTCGTGCACCTCGTCGACGAGCTGCCGCTGGGTGCCAGCGGCAAGGTGCTCAAGCGAGTGCTCGCTGAGCAGTTCGCGCTGCAGCCCGCGCGCGACTGAGATCGCCGACGCACCCCCTGGCATCCCGCCGACAGGGGGAGCAGACTGTGCCCTGACCGCTGACAAGGATCGGGCTGATGACCGCAGCGAAATCCGACCCCGCAACCGCGCCGATCGTCGTGACACGTGAGGTGGCGGCCGACCCCGTGCACGCGTTCGAAGTGTTCACCGAGCGCTTCGGCGAGTGGTGGGATCCGCGGCTGACGCCGGACCCCGACACGTACGAGGGCGCCGACATCGAGGAGGTCGAGGGCGGCGAGGTTGCGCTGCGCCACGACGGCGAGGACATCCCGATCGGCACGGTGCGCGAGTGGGAGACGGGCGAGCGCTTCGTGATGTCGTTCCATCTCGCGCTGCCGCATTCGCATCCGACGCGGGTGGCCGTGGAGTTCGCGGCGTCGGAGGCGGGGACCCTCGTCACGCTGACGCACGGCGGGTGGAACGCGGGCAACGCGCCCAGCCGCGCGAAGTTCGGCGAATGGCCGCAGCTTCTCGACCGGTTCGCCGCGGTCGCCGAGTCCGGCGAGTAGCCGGCGATACAGCGACCCGCGCGGCACACGCGAAGGGGAGGCGCCCGATGCGGGCGCCTCCCCTGGAATGCGGCCGGGTCAGCCGGGGATGCCGTCGTCGGTCAGCGGTGCCGGGGCCGGATCGATGGCGGTCACCGCGCCGTCACGCACCTCGTAGGTCGCGCCGAGGTAGTCCTGCACGCCCTGGTCGACCATGGTGATACCCACGGCCAGGTACGCGGCGTGGCTGTCGGCGCTGAACGCGAGCGGCACGATGCCGTTGCCCTTCAGCTCGCCCGAGGTCACCGCCTCGACCAGGCTCTCGCGCGTCGGGTCTTCACCGGCGGCCGCGAGCGCCTCGGCGAACGCGTGCGCGACGCTCATGCCGTAGATTGTGTTGCCGTCGAACGGGGCGGCGTCGTTGTACTCGTCGTTGATCTCGCGGAACAGCGTCACCCAGTCATCGTCGGCCATCGGCGAGTAGTTCGTGCCGATGAACCCCTGCAGCAGCTGCGGGGCGGCATCGCCCAGATAGCCCACCAGCGTGGGGTAGTCGGCGCCGGAGGACGAGGCCATCCACTGGGGGAACCAGCCCAGCTGGGCCGCGGTGCCCACGGCCAGGGCGGTGAACCCGTTGATCGTCGCGAGGGTCACCACCTCGCACCCGGCAGCCTGAAGCGCCCCGATCTGTGCGGTCACATCCTGGTTCGACACCGAGTAGCGCTCGGAGTGGGTGACGCCGTCGGCGCCGAGGGCCAGCTCGAGCCCGGTGAGGAAGTCGTCGCCGAAGTCATCGTCCTGGCCGAGCATGCACACCGCGGCGTCCGGCATCTCGTCGGCCGCGTACCGCGCCAGCGCCGCGCCCTCGACGACGTAATCGGCGTTGAACCCGAACGTGTACGGATACTTCTCGGGCTGGTTCCACGCCGTGGACCCCGAGGCGACGAACAGGTCGGGCACCTTGTTCTGATTGAGGAAGTCGAGCACCGACTGGTGCGTCGCGGTGCCCAGGCCGTTGACGATCGCGAACACCTCGTCCTGCTGCACGAGCTCACGCACGACGGTCTGGGTGTTGGCGGGGTTGTATCCGTCGTCCTTGACGATGAACTCGATCTCGCGCCCGTGCACGCCGCCGGCCTCGTTGAGGTAGGCGAAGTACGCGGTCGCCGCCGCCGAGATCGACGAGTAGCCCGCGGCGGCGGGGCCGGTCAACGGCGTGTGGGTGCCGATCGTCACGGTCGTGTCGGTCACCCCGGTCCGGTCACCGGCGGCAGCCGGGTCATCGCCGTCGTCGGCGGGCGCGGGCGGGGTGCTGCAGGCGGTCAGGACGAGGGCGGATGCCGCGAGCAGCACGCCGAACCGGCGCGCTGACCGCGACGCGGAACTGTGGTGGGACATGGTGTCACCTTTCTTGTGCAAGGACCTGCTTCGGGTGGGAGGGGGACGGGTGGGTGGATGCCGGGGCCGTGGCCGTCGGGTCGGTCCCGGCCGCCGGCATCCGATCGTCGTCCGGCGCGGCCAGTGCCCGGGAGGGCCGCCGGCGGCGTCCCCAGCCGCCGGCGAGACCGGCCGGACGCACGAGCATGACGACGATGAGCAGGGCGCCGAACACGAGCACAGAGAGGTTGCCCGACAGGCGCTGTTCGATCTCGGTCGGCAGGTCGAGGGCCCCGGTGACCATGCCGAGCAGCCACGGGAGCACGACGATGACGACCGCGCCGATCGCGGCGCCGCCGATGCTGCCGAGGCCTCCCACGACGGCGGCCACCAACAGCAGCAGCGAGAAGGCGAGCGTGTAGCCGCCGGGACTGACCGACTGCGTCACGAAGCACAGCACCGCCCCGCCGGCGCCCGCCGCCGCCGCCGAGACGACGAACGCGGTCACCTTGACCCGGCGCACCGCCACGCCGTTGAGGCGTGCGGCGGTCTCGTCGTCGCGCACGGCGCGCATGCGCAGCCCGCCGGCGCCGCGTCGGACGAGGGCGAGCGCGGTGGTGGTGACGGCGGCGATCACGATCGCCACCCACGCCTGCCACTGCTCGAGCGCGATGAGCCGTGCCAAGAACTCCGGCACCGGGTCGTACGCGGTCTGCACGCCCTGGTCGCCGCGGAACACGCCGCCGAACACGCTTGTGGCAGCGGGCAAGGCGATCACGACCGCGAGGGTGAGGCCGGCCAGGTACGGGCCGCGCAGCCGCGCGCCGGCCAGTCCCAGCAGCAGGCCCACCACGGCGGCGGACACGACGCCGGCGATCAGTGCGATCAGGAAGCGGCCGACGCCGTCGACACCGGCATCCGTCAGGGCATTCGAGGTCAGCGCGTAGCCGTACCCGCCGGCGGCCATGAGTGCCGCGTGGCCGAGCGAGAGCTGCCCCGACAGGCCGATGAGCACGCTCAGGCCCGCCACCGCGCAGAAGTACGCAGCGGCCGTCGCGAGCTGGAAGTTGCGGTACGGGTCGAGGAGGAACGTGCCGCCGAGGGCGAGCACGGTGAGGATGCCGGCCAGCGCGAGCACACGCGGGGTGCCGGTCAGGCGCGGCAGCAGCCGGGGTTTCGTGCGAGCCATCATGCGGTCCGGGCCTCCCTCAGCGAGAACACGCCACCGGGTTTGACCAGCAGCACGACCACCAGCAGCACCAGCACGCCGATCGGGGCCACCGTCGAACCGAGGTAGCCGGTGACCAGGCTCATCACGACCCCCACGGTCAAGCCGCCCAGCAGCGCGCCGACGGGCGAGTCGAGGCCGCCGACGACGGCGACGGTGAACGCGTAGACGAACAGCATGTCGGTCGAGTGCGGGTTCAGGCCCAGCTCGGTGGGCACCAGCAGCAGTGCCGCGAGGGCGGCGACGGCGGCCGAGAGCATCCACCCGATGGTGACCATGCGGTCCACGCGCACGCCGAGCATGCGCGACACCTCGGGTGCGAACGCCGATGCGCGCAGCTGCAGGCCCAGTGACGTGCGGGTGAACAGCACGGCGAGCAGGCCCATGACGCCCAGGGCCACCACGAGCACGAACAGGTCGTAGGGGCTCAGCAGCGGCACGCCGCCCACGAAGATCGGCGTCTCGTCGAACGGCGCCGCCATGGGCCGGTACTGCGGGCCGAACACGATGCCCAGCAGCGACTGCAGCACCATCACGAGGCCGATCGCCACGATCACGCCGGCCAGCGGGGTCGTGTGCGGCGCGTGCCGCATGACGCCGCGCTCGATGATCCAGCCGATCGCGGCGCCGCCGACGATGCCGGCGGCAAGACCCGCCGCGTACGATCCGGTCGCGCCGGTCACCGCGAAGGCGAGGTAGGTGGCCACGAGCGCCATCGCGCCCTGCGCGAAGTTGATGATGCGCGCGGCGCGCCAGATGAGCACGAGCGACAGCGCGAACAGCGCGAAGATCGCGCCGCGGGCCAGGCCCGTGGCGAGGAGGAAGGCGAGTCGGTCCATCAGAATCCCAGGTAGGCGTGGCGAAGGGCGGTGTCGGCGGCGAGGGTGGATGCCGGGGCGTCGGCCACGAGACGCCCGAGATCGAGCACGACGCCCCGACCGGCGATCGACAGGGCGCTGGTGACGTTCTGCTCGGCCAGCAGCACCGTCATCCCCTCGCGCGCGGCCGCGTCGCGGAGGGTCGCCATGAGCTGGGCGACCACGAGGGGTGCCAGGCCCAGGGACGGCTCGTCGAGGGTGAGCACGCGGGGCTTCGCGAGCAGGGCGCGGCCGAGCGCGAGCATCTGGCGCTCGCCGCCCGACAGCTGGTGGCCGTCGGCGGTGCGGCGCCGGGCGAGCGGTTCGAACAGGTCGTAGACCTCCGCGATGGCCGCCTCCCGCGCACGGCCCTTGTGGCGCCACAGCGCACCGAGGCGCAGGTTCTCGTCGACGGTGAGTTCGGCCACGACGCTGCGCCCTTCGGGCACCTGGGCAAGGCCCAGCCGGGCACGGTTCTCGGGGTGGATGCGGGCCAGGTCGGCACCGTCGAGGGTGATGCGCCCCGCGGCCGGGCGGACGAAGCCCGCGAGGGTGCGCAGGAGGGTGGTCTTGCCGGCGCCGTTCGCGCCCAGCAGGGCCACGATCTCGCCCGGTTCGAGCGCGAAGCCGACGCCGTGGAGCACCGGCTCGCCGCCGTACCCGACGGTGAGGTCCTCGAACGCCAGCGCGCCGCTCATGCTGTCGCCTTCACACCGAGGTAGGCCTCTTCGACCCGCGGGTCGGTGCGGACCTCGGCCGCCGTGCCGCGGGCGATGACCTTGCCGAAGTCGAGCACGACGATGTGATCGGCCAGATCCATGACGAAGTCGACGTGGTGCTCGACCAGCAGCACGGCGCAGCCGGTGGCCGCAACGGTGCGGATCGTGTCGGCGAGGGCCGCGATGTCGTCGTGGCCGAGACCCCCGGCGGGCTCGTCGAGCAGCAGCAGCCGCGGCTCGGTGACCAGTGCGCGGGCGAGGGCCACGCGCTTGCGCACCGGATACGGCAGTGCAGCGACGGGGCGGTCGGCGACGGCGACGAGATCGTGGGCGGCCAGCTGGGCGCCGACGCGTGCGGCGGCGCCGGGCGCACCGGCGATGGGGAGGGCGACGTTCTCGCCGACCGTGAGCGCCTCGAACAGGCCCAGGCCCTGCAGGGTGCGGGCCACGCCGTGGCCGGTGAGGGCGGCGGTGCGCGCGGGGGCGGGGGCGCCGTCGAGGCGGATGTCGCCGGCGGTGCGGCGCACCAGTGAGCACACGGCGTTGAAGACCGTGGTCTTGCCGGCGCCGTTGGGGCCGATGAGGGCGACGACCTGGCCGGCGTCGACGTCGAACGAGACGTCGTCGAGCGCGGTGAGGCCGCCGAAGGTGACGGTCAGTCCGTCGACGGCGAGCCGTGGGGCGGGTACGGCGTTCATCGGCACCTCTCTGTGTCGCGTGTCGCCCACTGTACCTCATAAACCGACTAGACGGTATGTTGTGATCCCGCGCATGGCCGGGCCGGCGGGATCACTTGTGGGGGATGCCGGTGGTCATGGCGCCGTCGACGACGAACTCGGTGCCGGAGATGAACCGAGCGGCGTCGGAGGCGAGGAACACGATCGTCCCGGTGACGTCGTCGGGCGTGCCCGGACGGCCGAGCGGGATGTCGAGGTGCGCGGGGTCGATCCGCGACGTCATGTCGGTCAGGATCAGACCCGGGTGCACCGAGTTCACGCGGATGCCGCTGGGTCCCAGCTCGACGGCCATCGACTTGGTCACCCCGCGCACTCCGAACTTCGCCGCGGTGTAGCCGTGCAGGCCGGGACTGCCCCGCAACCCTTCGACCGATGAGATGTTGATGATCGAGCCGCCGCCGGCGGCCTTCATGACCGGAACCACGGCGCGGCACCCGAAGAACGTGCCGGTGAGATTCACGGCGATCACCGCGTCCCATTTCGCGGTCGTGAGGTGCTCGATCGGCGCGGCGTTGGCGATGCCGGCATTGTTGACGAGTACGTCCAGCGAGCCGAAGGCCGCGACAGTGGCTTCGACCGCGGCATCCCACCCCGTCTCGTCGGTCACATCGAGCCGGATGAACCGGGCGCGGTCGCCGAGCTCGGTGGCCAGCGCCGCACCCTCGGTCTCGAGCATGTCGGCGATGACGACCTGTGCGCCTTCGGCGTGCAGGGCCCGCACGTAGGCCGCGCCCAGACCCCGGGCGCCGCCGGTGATCAGTGCGGTCTTGCCGGCGACCTGGCCGCCGATGCCCGCATGGCCACCCGGGGCCGGTTCACGACCGGTGCCGGTCACGCACCGACCTCGACCACGACGCGGCCGACGGTGCTGCCGCCGGCGAGCTTCTCGATCGCGTCCGGCGCACTCTCGAACGGCACGACCTCATCGACCACGGGGTGGATGCCGCCGGATGCCGCCAGAGCAGTGAGCGCCTCATGCGCTTCGATGACCAGGTCGGGGCGCCTCTCGGAGTAGAGCCCCCAGTACAGGCCGAGCACCGCGAAGTTCTTCACAAGCGCGATGTTCGTCTTCAGCTGGGGGATCTCGCCGCTGGCGAATCCGATCACCACGATGCGCCCCTCGAACGCGATGCAGCGCGTCGACGCATCGAACGCGGCACCGCCGACCGGGTCGAACACCACGTCGGCGCCGTGGCCGGCGGTGATCTCCTTGACCCGCGCGGGCAGGTCGTCGACGCCACGGATGAGCACCTCTTCGGCACCGGCCGCCCGGGCCACGTCCGCCTTGGCCTCCGACCCCACGACGGCGATCACCCGCGCCCCCGCGGCCACGCCCAGCTGTACCGTGGCCGCGCCCACACCACCGGCGGCCGCATGCACGAGCAGCCACTCGCCGGCCTGCAGCCGGGCGCGACGGTGCAGCGCGAAGTACGCGGTCTGATACGCGACCATGAGGCCCGCGGCCTGCACGTCGCTGAGCGCCTCGGGTGCCGGATGGACGTCGCGCGCGGGTACCGCGGCCAGCTCGCTGAGCACGCCGATCATGCCGCCCACGACACGCTGACCGACCTCGAACGCCGTCACACCCTCGCCGAGCGCGACGACCGTGCCGGCGAACTCGACACCGGGGGTGAAGGGCAGTTCGGGCTTGACCTGGTACTGCCCACGACACAGCAGCACATCGGGGAAGTTCGCGGCGACAGCCGCCACGCGCACGAGCACCTCACCGGGACCGGCCACCGGATCGTCCGTCTCGACGAGGGCGAGAACCTCGCGGGGCTCTCCGTGGGCGGTGACGTGCCATGCGCGCATGCGGTGCTCCTTAAGTGATGCGGATGCCGGTGAGGTAGAGATCGGTGAGCTGCGTGGCCACCTGCGTGGCCGATTCGGGGCCGCTGGGCGAGTACCACTGCGACAGGTAATGCACGTCGCTGAAGAAATGGGCGATCAGCAGCGGCACGGGCACGTCGGTGCGGAACGCGCCCTCTTGCTGGCCGCGCTCGAGGAGGGCGGCGAACGTGTCGTGGTAGGCGCGGCGGCGTCGGGTGACTTCCTGCAGGCGCGGCGCCGACAGCATGTGCGCGCTGCGGAAATACACGGTGCCTTCGGCGAGATGGGCGATCGACGTCTCGATGACGTCGATGCATGCGACTCGCAGCACGTCCTCCGCGCTGGAGCCACCCGCCGCCACGATCTCGTCGAGACGGCGCTTCTGCAACGACAGGAGCCGGTCGTAGATGCCGAACAGCAGGTCATCCTTCGACTGGAAGTAGTGGTACATCGCGCCCTTGGTGACGCCGGCGGCCTCGACGATCTGCTGCACGCTCGTGTTGGCGTATCCCTGGCTGGCGAACAGCTCCACGGCTGCGCGGGTGACCTCGTCGGCGACACTCGTCTGCTTCATGCGTCCATCTTCTCGCGCTCGTGACGGCGGGCCCGTCAGCCGATCGGTCGAATCGACGCGCCGCCGTCGATGAGGATCGTCTGCCCGGTGATCCACGCGGCATCCGTCGACAGGAGGAACGCGACGGGACCGGCAACGTCAGCCGGTTCGCCCAGGCGGCCCAGGGGGTAGGCCGCGGCCGCCTCTTGCTCGTGACCCTCGTACAGCGCGCGCGCGAAGCGCGTCTTGACGACCGCCGGGGCGACCGCGTTGACACGGATACCGGGGGCCAGCTCGTCGGCGAGCTGCATCGTGAGGTTGATCAGTGCGGCCTTCGAGACGCCGTAGAACGAGATGTTCGGCGCGGCGGCGACGCCCGAGATCGACGCGATGTTGACGATGGCGCCGGACAGCCCCGCCCCCACGGCGTCGCGGGACCACTCGAGCGCGGCGATGACGTTGACGTCGAGGATCTTCCGGGCTGCCGCGGGGTCGAGCTCGAGCGCGGGACCGTACGCGGGGTTGATGCCGGCGTTGTTGACGAGGTGGTCGATCCGGCCGTGGCGCTGATCGATGTGGGCGAGCACGGCCGCGCGGTGATCGGGGTCGTCGGCGTGACCGGCGACCGCGGATGCGGCCGGCCCCAGCGTTGCGACGGCCGCGTCGAGCGCCTCCTGCTTCCGGCCCGTGATGACGACCCGGCCTCCCTCGGCGACCAGGCGCTCGGCGATCGCGAATCCGATCCCGCGGCTGGCGCCGGTGATGAGGGTCACTGTGTCGGCGAATCGCCCCAGGGCCATGATGTCTCCTTGCACATACCGGCTGGTCGGTACGACCCTAGCATGGGGATCTGCGGCGCGTGTGCGGGAGCGGCGCCCTGAGTAGCCTGGGTGCGTGAGACGCGCGCAGCCGAAGGACCCGTCGCCGCAGCCGATGCTGCCGCCGTCGCTGCGGGTGCTGCTGGGCCTGGCTGCCGCGGTCGTCGTGCTGGTCGGCGTGCACGCGGCCGCCGAACTGGTCGGGCCGCTCGCGCTGGCCGCCGTCATCGTGATCATCTGCCACCCGCTGCGCCACCCGCTCGAACGACGCGGATGGCCGCGATGGCTGGCCACGACCGCCGTGATCGCCGTGGCCTACGCGGTGCTCGCGGCGATGGCCCTGCTGCTGTTCTACGCGGGCGTGGAGTTCTACCGCCTGGTGCGCGATGCGACCGGTGCGCTGCAGGATTCGGTCGATGCCCTGCTCGCGTGGCTGGAGACTCTGGGTGTGCAGCAGGAGCTGTCGGACGCGATGGGCTCGGTGCTGGCCCCCACCACGATTCTCGGCTTCGTCACCTCGGCCGGTGGCGCGGCCATCGGGGTGCTGACGGCCTTCTTCTTCGTGCTGGCCTATGTGATCTTCATGGCCGTTGACGGGGCGCGTTACGCCACCGCCCCGCGGGTGCTGGGCGACACTGTGCGTCCGACGGTCGCACGGTTCCAGATGTTCAACCGCGGCGTGCGGCGCTACTACATCGTGAACGCCACCTTCGGTGCCGTCGTCGCGATCATCGACGGGCTCGCGCTGTGGGCGCTGCAGGTGCCGGCTCCCGTCGTATGGGCGATCCTGGCCTTCGTCACCAACTTCATCCCCAACATCGGATTCGTGATCGGTCTGGTGCCGCCGGCGCTGCTCGCGCTCGCGATCGGCGGGTGGCCGCTCATGCTCGCCGTCATCGCGGTGTACTGCGTCGTCAACGTGACGCTGCAGGTGATGATCCAGCCGAAGTTCGTCGCCGACGCCGTCGACCTCAGCCTCACGCTGAGCTTCTTCTCGGTGATCTTCTGGACCTTCATCATCGGGCCGCTCGGGGCGATCCTGTCGATCCCGCTCACGCTGCTCGTGCGCGCGCTGGTGCTGGAGGGTGACCCGCAGTCGTGGTGGCTGCGGTGGCTGTCCGGCGACGCCGGCGCACGCCCGGTCGGTCAGACGCCCGCGGACTGAACCGGTCAGCGGGGGTCGAGACGCAGCACGGTGGGTGCCTCGCCGACGGCCAGGTCGTCGACCACGCGCAGGGTGCGGGCGAGGTCGTCGACGTCTCCGATCACGGTGCCGAAGCGCTCGCGGTCGCCGCACACCGCCGTGAGGGTCACGAGGTGCGTGCCGGTGTCCCACGTGTAGGTCGCGAACGGTGGCCGGTGCGGTTCGGTCGGCAACGGCATGGCGAGCTTCTCACCCACGCCCAGGTGCGGGTTGCCGAACGACTCGGTGTCGTCGTACTCCATCGGCATCATCGCCCGCGCGGTGCGCAGCTGCGGTGTGAGCTGCTGGAGCTGCGCCATCACCACCAGCAGCGCCGGATCATCCTTCCACACCCACACCAGCACGCGGCCATCGGCTTTGCGCATGAGCAGGGGCGTCGCCTGGCTCATCGCCCACGCCGCGAAGCCACCACCCGGGCGCGGTGCCTGGCCGACGGCGGCGCCGGCCTGGCCCATGAGCATGCGGATCGCCGCTTTGCGGTGACGACGCCCGCGGAAGCCGAGCGAGCCGGTCACCGGCACCCAGCGGTCGGACGGGGCATCGGCCTGCAGTCGGGGCATGGCTCCAGCGTAGGGTGCGGCGCGGTGCGGTTGTGCGGCAGGTCATGCGCGTGACCGTGTCGCCCGTGCCCCGGCGTCCGCGGCCGGTAGACTCGACAGCCGGTACGCCGCGATCCGCGGCGCCACCGACGCAGAGATTGGCAGCCACAGATCCCGTGACTTCCCCCGCGACCCCCGACCCCGCACACGATCCCGTCACCGACCCCGCAGCACGGCGTCCGCTGACGATCGTCATGGCGGCCGACACGTTCGCCCCCGACGTCAACGGCGCCGCCCGCTTCGCCGAGCGCCTCTCGGCAGGGCTCGCCGCGCGCGGCCACGCCGTCCACGTCGTCACACCGAGCGTCAAGCACTCGCAGCACGGCACGTTCACCGAGGTGATCGAGGGTCAGCCGCTGACCGTGCACCGGCTGCCCGGCTGGCGCTGGCACCCCCACGACTGGCTGCGGTTCGTGCTGCCGTGGATGAGCAAGCACTACGCGCGTCGCGTGCTGCGCGAAGTGAAGCCCGACGTCGTGCACA
This sequence comes from Actinomycetes bacterium, assembly GCA_023450335.1. Classification (GTDB taxonomy): domain Bacteria; phylum Actinomycetota; class Actinomycetes; order Actinomycetales; family Microbacteriaceae; genus Microbacterium. Next base: position 15,022 of record JAEXHA010000034.1, read on the forward strand.
GCCAGTCGCACATCGTCATCGGCCGCGGACTCACCCGGATCGCCCGAAAACGCGGCATCCCCGTCATCGCGACCAACCACGTGATGGCCGAGAACATCATCGACTTCACCACTCTGCCGCCGCTGCTGGACAAGGTGTTCATCAAGCTCGCGTGGGACGACGCCAAGCGCACGTTCGACATGTCGCGGGCTGTCACCACGCCCACGCGCAAGGCCGCCGAGTTCCTCGAGCGCACCATCGACATCGACGGTGTCATCCCGATCAGCTGCGGAATCGACAAACGCAACTACACGCCCGACCTGACGCCGCGCGAGCACAAGCGCGTCCTGTTCGTCGGCCGGCTCACCACCGAGAAGCATGTCGAGGTCACCCTCGGGGCCATCGCCAAGCTCGTGCCCGAACTCGACCTGCATTTCGACATCGTCGGCGGCGGTGACCAGCACCGCGCCCTCGAGCAGGCCGCGCACCGTCTCGGTCTCGACGAGCGCGTGACCTTCCACGGCCGCACGTCGGAGGAGGACCTGCGCGCCGCGTATACCCGCGCGGACGTCTTCGCGATCGCCTCGGTCGCAGAGCTGCAGTCCATCGCGACGATGGAGGCCATGGCATCGGGCCTCCCGGTGGTCGCCGCCGACGCCGTGGCGCTGCCGCACCTGGTCCATGACGGGGAGAACGGCTACCTGTTCGAGCCGGGCAACGCCGATGACCTCGCCGACAAGCTGCGCCGCGTGCTCACGGCCTCACCCGAGGCGTACCTGCGCATGCAGCAGGCGTCCCTGGCCGGTGTCGAGATCCACGACATCGAACGCACGCTCGACACGTTCGAGAAGCTGTACCGCGGCGAGGCCGTGCCGAGCTGACGATGCGCCTGTTCTTCGACGCGCGCTACATCCGCACGGACTTCCACGACGGCATCAGTCGCTACTCGGCCGAATTGGCCGCGGCCGTCTGGGCCCTGGCATCCACTCGTGACGTCGAGGTGACCTACCTCATCCGGGATGACGCACAGCTGCCCCTGCTGCCGGCCGGTGCGCAGACGCTGAAGATCCACGGGCCGACCTCGTGGCGCGAGCCGTTCACCGCTCTCGTGCTCAACCGGCACCGGCCCGACGTGGTCTTCTCGCCCATGCAGACCATCGGCGCGCTCGGGCGGCGGTACCGGCTGATCCTCACGCTGCACGACACCATCTACTACCGGCACCGCACACCGCCGCGCGACCTGTCCGCCCTCGTACGGCTGGGCTGGCGCCTGTTCCACCTGTCCTATGTGCCGCAGCGGATCACCCTCAACGCCGCCGACCTCGTCGCAACGGTCAGCGAGACCTCCGCGGCCGAGTTCGCGCGCGTGCGACTCACGAGGCGGCCGGTCATCGTCGTGCCCAACGCGCCCCAGCGCCTCGACGCGCAGCTGCCCGACGGCGTCACGGTGGCCGGGGACGGGCCGGTGCGCAACCTCGTCTACATGGGTTCGTTCATGCCCTACAAGAACGTCGAGACCCTGGTGCGCGCGATGCCGCTGCTGCCCGGACGCACACTGCACCTGCTGTCGCGCATCTCGCCGCAGCGTCGCGCTGAGCTGGCGGCGCTTGCCCCGGACGCCGACATCGTGTTCCACGGCGGCGTCACCGATGCCGAGTATGCCGCCGCGCTGGCCGACCATGCCGTGCTGGTGACCACGAGTCGTGACGAGGGCTACGGGCTGCCCCTGGCCGAAGCATTGGAGCTCGGAGTGCCGGCGGTCGTCACCGACATGCCGATCTTCCGCGAGGTCGCAGGCGCCGGTGCGCTGTACGTCGACCCCGACGATCCGTTCGCGGTGGCCTCGCAGGTCCGCTCGCTCGACGATGCGAAGGTGCGCGCGCGGGTGGTGGATGCCGGAGCCGCGCACATCGCGCAGTTCACGTGGCCGCGCTCGGCCGGCATCCTGCTCGACGCCGTGCTCGCGCTCGCCGCGCGCCCCTGACCCGCCGCGCTGCGCCGCGCGCTCTGCGCACCCGTGC
>JAEXHA010000065.1 GCA_023450335.1 Actinomycetes bacterium
GGTCGCGACGGCCCGCCCCACCACCTCGCGCGCGCGCTGGATGCTGCGCGGCAGCACCGTGATCTCGTAGTGGTCGGCGAGGAACTGCGTCATCGAGGTATAGGCCCGGCGGCGTCGCACGATCGAGTAGGTCAGGATGCTCATGAGCATGCCGACCGCGATGCCCACGAGCATCACGCCCAAGAACAGCTGGATCGCCGCGTTGGGGGTGCCCAGGACGAAGATCGCCGAGAACACCAGGCCCAGCAGGATGCCGTTGATCGCGCCGGTGCGCGCCGCCGTCGCATAGCCGAGCCGGCCGGTGATCGTCTCGACCGAGCGCAGCCCGCGGCCGATGATGGCGATGTCCTTGGCGGGGACCTCGGCTTCGATGAGCGCGGTGACCGCCTTCTGTGCGCCCTCGTAGGAGGTGTACTCGGCGATCTTCTCGCCGTGTTCGCGTGGCACGCCGCCCATCATGGTCATCACCCCATCTTGGCACGGACCGCTCCGGCGCCGCCGGGGATGGGCGGGCTACGCTGGACAGGTGAGCACGCAGAGGGTTTTCGTGGCGCGCCTGACCGGCTGCGCAGTGTTCGACCCTGCCGGCGATCGGCTCGGCAAGGTGCGCGACGTGGTCGTGATCTTCCGCAAGAGCGATCCGCCGCGCGTGGTGGGTCTGGTCGTCGAGATTCCGGGACGTCGCCATGTGTTCTTGTCCATCGGCCGCGTCACCTCCATCGCGACCGGCCAGGTCATCACGACCGGCCTCATCAACGTGCGCCGGTTCCAGCAGCGCGGCGGCGAGGTGCGGGTGATGGCCGAGCTGATCGGTCGCAAGGTGTTCTTCACCGACGGGTCCGGTCAGGCCGTCATCGAAGACGTCGCCATCGAGCGCAGCCGCCAGGGCGACTGGGACATCGGCCAGTTGTTCCTCCGCAAGCCCAAGACGAGCGCGACACCGTTCGCGAAGGGGCCGACCACGTTCGCGCAGTGGTCCGACGTACGCGAATCGCAGGCGCCGGGCGAAGAGCAGTCCGCCGAGCACCTCGTGGCCAGCTATTCCGAGCTCAAGCCCGCCGACCTGGCCAACAGCCTGCTCGACCTGCCTGAACCGCGATTGCTGCAGGTAGTCGGCGAGCTGCCCGACGACCGCCTCGCCGACGCGCTCGAGGAGATGCCCGAGGAGGATCAGGTGCAGATCCTCGAGGCCCTCGGCGAGGAGCGCGCCGCCGACATCCTCGACCAGATGGAGCCCGACGACGCCGCCGACGTGCTGGCGCAGCTGTCGGAGGAGCAGCGCGAAGAGCTGCTCGAGCTCATGGAGCCCGAAGAGGCGCAGGACGTGCGCGCGCTGTTGAAGTACGGGCCCGACACCGCGGGCGGCCTCATGACGCCCGAACCCATCGTGCTGTCGGCCGACGCCACCGTCGCCGAGGCCCTGGCGCTGATCCGCCGTCACGAGCTGCACCCCGCGCTGGCGGCCGCGGTGTTCGTCACCCTCCCGCCGTACGAGACGCCGACCGGCCGGCTGCTGGGCACCGTCCATTTCCAGCGCATGCTGCGCTATCCCCCGCATGAACGGCTGGGCGCCATCATCGACGACACCGTCGACCCCGTTCCGGCCACGGCGTCGGCCGCCGAGGTCGCACGGCTGCTGGCCAGTTACGACCTCGTCTCGCTGCCGGTGGTCGACCCTGCGCACCGCCTCGTAGGCGTCGTCAGCATCGACGATGTTCTCGACTACCTGCTGCCCGAGGACTGGCGTTCGCATGACGCCGACGAGTCCGACACCACCGCGGGGGCCGCCCGATGATGGCTCGCCGACCGGCCAACCCGCTCGAGGCGCCGCGCGGCCGCCGCGCCAACATGCTGCCGCGGGCGGGAGCCTCAGCCCCGTCGAGCGACCGGTTCGGCCGGTTCACCGAGTGGATCGCCCGGGCCATGGGCACGCCGATGTTCCTGCTGATCCTCACGCTGTTCTGCGTGGGATGGATCGTATGGAACACGACGGCGCCGCCCGCACTGCGCTTCGACGACGCCGCGCTGGGATTCACCGCATTGACCCTCGTGCTGTCGCTGCAGGCCTCGTACGCCGCCCCCCTCATCCTGCTCGCGCAGAACCGTCAGGACGACCGCGACCGCGTGCAGATCGAGCAGGACCGGCAGCGCGCCGAGCGCAATCTCGCCGACACCGAGTACCTGGCCCGCGAGGTGGTCGCGCTGCGCATGGCCCTCAGCGACGTGTCGGGCGAAGTGGTGACCCGCGACGTCCTCCGGCACGAGCTGCGCGCGCTGCTCGACGAACTCGACGAACGCTCCGTCGCCACCGGCGACGCCGACGACGCGCCGAGCCGGCCGTGACCGCCGATGCCGCGGCCGTGCGGACGGCGGTCGGCGCCGTCATGGATCCAGAGCTGCGCCGCCCGCTCGCCGAGCTCGACATGATCCGTGACGTGAGGGTGGATGCCGGACACGCCCACGTGCAGATCGCCCTGACGATCGTGGGGTGTCCCGCCGCCGCCCGCATCGAAAGCGATGTGCGGCACGCCGCCGCCTCGGTCACCGGCATCCACGACGTCGACATCGAGGTGGGCGTCATGACGCCCGCCCAACGCAACGCGCTCACCGAACGGCTGCGCGGCAGCCGCGCGCGGCGGACCATGCCCTTCGGCCCCGACACCCTCACCCGCATCATCGCCGTGACCAGCGGCAAGGGCGGCGTCGGCAAGTCATCGGTCACGGCCAACCTCGCCGTCGCGCTCGCACGCCGTGGCCTGGCTGTCGGGGTGATCGACGCCGATGTGCACGGATTCTCCATCCCCGCGCTGCTCGGCCTCGTCGACGCCGACGGTCTTCCGCCGCAACCGACCCGCATCGACGACCTCATGCTGCCGCCGGTCGCCTATGACGTGAAGGCCATTTCGATCGGCATGTTCCTGCCGCGCGACACCGCCACGCCCGGTGCCGTCGCCTGGCGCGGGCCGATGCTGCACCGCACGGTGCAGCAGTTCCTCACCGATGTGTTCTTCGGCGATCTCGACGTCCTGCTGCTCGACATGCCGCCGGGCACCGGTGACGTGGCCATCTCGGTCGGCCAGCTGCTCCCCCACGCCGACGTGCTCGTGGTCACGACCCCGCAGGCCGCGGCGTCGGACGTCGCCGTGCGCAGTGGACTGGTGGCGCGCCAGACGGGTCAGCGGGTGATCGGCGTGGTCGAGAACATGGCCGCCCTCGCGCTGCCCGACGGCACCACCCTCGACCTGTTCGGCAGCGGCGGGGGTGCCGAGGTCGCTGCCGCGTTGACCACCGAGGCCGAGCCGGTCCCGCTGCTGGGCTCGATCCCGCTGAGCCCGGGGCTGCGGCTGGGCGGCGACGACGGACATCCCATCGTGGCATCCGCCCCCGACGATCCCGCCGCCCGCGCTCTCGAGCAGATCGCGGACCGGCTGATGGCGACGGGCCGGTCCCGCGCGGGACGGTCGCTGCCCGTCAACCGCGCCTGAGGACGCTCAGGTCGCCTCAGAGTCGAAGGGCACCGGGCCGTCCGGATCGAACGACACCGCCGGGGCGGTCGCTGCCGCGGTGACAGCTGCGGCAGGCTCCGCGGCGCGGACGCTCGTGACGGGCGCGTCGTCCAGCAGCGCATCCCGGATGATCCGGCGCGGGTCGTACTGCCGCGGATCGAGCTTGCGCCACTCGACGTCGTCGAAGTCGTCGCCCATCTCCTGTTTCACGCGCCCTTTGGCCCCCTGCAGCCACTCCTTCGCGCGCACCGTGAACTGCGCCAGCAGCTCGGCGTAGCGCGGCAGACGATCGGGTCCGAGCAGAAGCGCGGCGACGAGCGCGATGAGGAGAAGCTTCTCCATGTCGAGCCCGAAGAACATGCGTCCAGATTACCCGTGCGCCTCGCCGTTCCCGGCCCCTGGGCGCCGTAGGCTGAGAAGCATGGCCGAACACGATGCGATCCGCAGGTTCGCCGACGAGGCGACGATCGAGCCCGAGGCGATCGCGCGGGCGCGCGCGCACGCTCTCGAGATCGGCGCCGATCCCATCAGCCCCGTCATCGGCGCCCAGTGCGCGGTGCTGGCCGCCGCCACCGGCGCCCTGAACATCGTCGAGATCGGCACCGGCGGCGGCGTCTCGGGATTGTGGCTGCTGCACGGCTCGCCCCGTGCGACGCTGACCACGATCGACAAGGAGCCCGAGCACCTGGCCCTGGCCCGCGCCGCGTTCTCCGACGCGAAGGTGCCGCCGGCGCGTGCCCGGTTCATCACCGGACGCGCCGCCGACGTGCTGCCCCGTATGAACGAAGCGTCCTACGACATCGTCTTGGTCGATGCCGACCCCGACGGCGTCATCGAGTACGTCGAGCACGGCCTGCGCCTGGTGCGGGCCGGCGGCACCGTGCTGGTCCCCCGGGTGCTGGCCGGCGGCGCGGTGGCCGATCCGGTCAAGCGCGACGCGCGCACGAACGCGTATCGCTCACTCATCCAGGAGACGCAGTCGTCGCCGGCCGTGCTGGGTGCGCTGTCGATCGCGGGCGAGGGCCTGCTGCAGCTGACCACCACCTCGACGCCCACGCGCTGAGCGCGGCGCCGCAGACGACGAACGGCCGGTCCGAAGACCGGCCGTTCGCTTACGGATGTCAGGCTGCGCCGACGACCTCGCCCAGGACGCCGTGAAGCTCCTTGGCCTCCTCGTCGTTGACCGAGACCACGAGACGCCCGCCACCTTCCAGCGGGACACGCACGATGATCAGGCGCCCCTCCTTCACGGCCTCCATCGGTCCGTCTCCCGTTCGCGGCTTCATGGCTGCCATTGCGGCTCCTTTTCCTCGTAGGACTACCTTTCAAGTTTAGCGGGAACGGCGACAGGACGACCGACACGTGGTCTGGATGCCGTTGTGCCACGCCCCGGCGGCTTCTCAGGGGATCTGCGTATACGTGTTCCCCAGGGCGAGCATGCTGTAGATCCACCACCATTGGCCCGCCAACCCGGCCACGAGCATCGCGACGCGCCACCACGCCGATCGGGGCGCGGCCAGGGCTCCGTACAGCGGTGCCAGCGGCAACAGCAGCCGGAAGATGCTCGACTGCGGAAAGAAGACCGCCAGCAGGTAGACCAGGTATGAGGCCGACCACAGACGCACCTCGACGCCGAGGAGGCGCACGTGCCGCTCGCGCAGCAGGAACCACGCCGACGCCGCCACGCACAGCGCCAGCGCGACGTATCCCGCCACGGCGGGCATGCCCCACAGCCGGAACCACATGCCGGCCGCCTGCACGAATCCGGCGAAGGGCACGAAGCCGCCGTGCGCATCGCCCACCCAGCCGCGGCGCCACGACAGCTCGGTGTCGAGATAGGCCGACATGTCGCCCGTGACGACCCCGGTGATCACCGGCCACGAGAAGCCGACGACGACGCCGATGGCGCCGAGCGCCAGGATGTGAAAGATCTCGCGTCCCGCAAGGGGATCGTCGCGGCGGCGCACCCATCGCCGGATGCCGTAGAGGCCCAGCAGCAGTGCGAACGCCAGCACGCCCGGCCGCGTGTACGCCATGAGCGGGACGAGAACATACAGCCATCCGAACCGGCGACGCTGCAGGCAGCGCAGCGCGAGGAACAGCCACAGCAGGAACAACGACTCGGCGTACCCCATGTGGAACATCGCTGCGAGCGGCCCCGCCGCCAGCAGCACGACCGCCCACATGGACGCGGTCGCGTCCAGGCGGTCGCGCAGCAGACGGTGCAGGACGAGGCAGGCGAGATACCCGGCCACGAGCGGGATCAACAGCGCGCCGGCCGGGTAGCACCCGAGCGGCAGCGCGACGATGCGCGCCAGCACCGGGTACACCGGCATGAACGCCCATTGGTTCTGCTGCACCGCACCGGTCTGGTCGACGGGGATCTCGGACGGGTACCCGTGCTCGGCGATGAACCAGTACCACTGGGCGTCCCAGCCCATCAGCAGGTCGTAGACGGTCGCATCGGGGCCGAACCGGGATGCCGGGCCCGACAGCGCCGCCGCCAGGATCAGAAAGCCGCAGGTCACCACCCGGGCGGCGAGGTAGACGATCGCGATGCGCAGGGCGACCGGCAGCGCCCCGGCGCGCCGGCGCAGCGTCACACGGCGGTCAGCCATGCGCGCAGGCCGCGCTCGACGGCCGTGATCTGCGCGTGGGAGACCCTCTCCTCGTCGTGGTGCGCGAGGCTCGGGTCGCCCGGCCCGTAGTTGACGGCCGGCACGCCCAGCGCCGAGAACCGCGCCACGTCGGTCCAGCCGTACTTGGGCTGCGGCACCGCGCCGACCGCCTGCACGAACTCCCGCGCCAGCGGCGCATCGAGCCCCGGCCGGGCCCCGGTGGCGAGGTCGACGACCTCGACCTCGAAACCTTCGAACACGGCCCGCACGTGCGCCTCGGCCTCGGACGCGGTGTGGTTCGGCGCGAACCGGTGGTTGACTTCGACCTCGCACAGGTCGGGAATCACGTTGCCGGCCACGCCGCCGCCGATGCGCACGGCGTTCAGGCCTTCGCGGTACACGAGGCCCTCGACCTCGATCTCCCGCGGCCGGTATGCCGCGAGCCTGGCCAGGATCGGGGCCGCCGCGTGGATCGCGTTCTCGCCCATCCACGCGCGGGCGCTGTGGGCACGGACGCCGTGGGTGCGCACGATCGCGCGGAGGTTGCCGTTGCAGCCGCCCTCGACCTGGCCGTTGGACGGCTCGCCCAGGATGGCGAAGTCCCCGGCGAACAGATCGGGCCGATGGGCGGCCAGGCGGGTCAGCCCGTTGAGGTCGGCATCCACCTCTTCATGGTCGTACCACATCCACGTGATGTCGGCCCGAGGGGTGGTCAGCTCGGCGGCGAGCTTCAGCTGGACGGCGACCCCCGCCTTCATGTCGACGGTGCCCCGCCCCCACAGGTAGGCCTCGCCGTCGATCTCGATGTCGCGGACGGGCAGATTGCGGTTGATCGGGACGGTGTCGATGTGCCCGGCGATCACCACCCGCTGGGCGCGAGCCAGCATCGTGCGCGCCACGATCGTGTCACCGTCGCGGTGCACCTCGAGGTGCGGCAGCGCCGTCACGGCCGCGTGGATCGCGTCGGCGAGCACCTTCTCGTCACCGGAGACGCTCTCGATGTCGCAGATGGTGCGGGTCAGGTCGACGGACGATGCGGTGAGGTCGAGCATGCCGTCGAGTCTAGCGACGGCGACGGGCACCCCCGGTCGGCCGATAATCTGGACGGATGAGCGAAACGCGTCGGGTTTGGGGTGTCGGCCTTGCCACCGTCACCGAGTCGGGGACGATGCTGGACACCTGGTACCCCGACCCCGTGCTCGGCACCGCGCCGGACGACATCGACGCCACGGCGTGGGACGCCGAGACCGGCGCCGACGAGCGCCGCGGCGTCACCGTGCAGACCGTGATCACCCAGATCGACCTCGACGCGGCACCGGCCGGCACCGCCGACGCCTATCTGCGACTGCACGCGCTGTCGCACCGGCTCGTCGCGCCCAATGGGCTCAACCTCGACGGCATCTTCGCGCACCTGCCGAATGTGGCGTGGACCAGTGCCGGCCCCATGCACCCCGACGACGTGGTGCGCCTGCGCCCGCGGCTGCAGCGCGCCGGCATCCAGGTGCACTCGCTCGACAAGTTCCCCCGGTTGACGGACTATGTGGTCCCGTCCGGTGTGCGCATCGCGGACGCCGCACGCGTGCGTTTGGGCGCCCACCTGGCATCCGGCACGACCGTCATGCACGAGGGCTTCGTGAACTTCAACGCCGGCACCCTCGGCGCTTCGATGGTCGAGGGGCGCATCTCACAGGGCGTGGTCGTCGGCGACGGCAGCGACATCGGCGGTGGCGCGTCGATCATGGGCACCCTCTCCGGCGGCGGATCGCACCGGGTGTCGATCGGCGCGCGGACGCTGCTGGGCGCCAACGCCGGCATCGGCATCTCGCTCGGCGACGATTGCATCGTCGAGGCGGGGCTGTACGTCACCGCGGGCACCAAGATCGTGCTCGCCGATGCCGAACCGCGCCATGACGGCTCACGGCCGGTCGTGAAGGGTGCCGAGCTGTCTGGCCGCGACGGGCTGCTGCTGCGCCGCAACTCTCTCACCGGAGCCGTCGAGGCCGTGCGCCGCGCCGGCGTGGGCGTCACCCTCAACGAGGCCCTGCACGCCTGACCCCCTCCCCGGCTCACCCCCTCCCCTCACCGCGAAAGAACAACGGGCGGACGAGAGCACGGGTATTACCCGTTCTCTCGGCGAGCCGTTGTTCTCTCGCGGTCGGAAGCGGCGCGGGCGGAAGCGGCGCGGTCGAAAGCGGCGCGGTCGAAAGCGGGGCGGTCGGAATCGGCGCGGGCGGAAGCGGCGCGGTCGGGACGCGTCAGCCGGCGAGGATCGCGGCGCGGGCGGCGGCGCGCTCGTCGGCGGAGATGACGCCGCGCGCGTGCAGGTCGTCGACCTCGGCCAGGCGCTGTTCGACCGAGCGCTCCGGGGCTTCGAGTGCGTCGGCGCCCTCCGGTCGCGTCGTGTCCGACCGCAGCAGGTCGCTGTCGAGGATCTTGGCGGCGATGGCGGCATCCACGGTCAGCGGGTCATGACCCGCTCGGCGCAGCAGTCGATACCGGCGGGCATTGATCACGACGCCGGCCACACCACCGGCGATGACGAGGACGACGATGATCGCGAACAGTGTGGCGAACCCCGAGGACATCCCCATCCCGGCGCTCGGGTCGAGGCCGATCGGGACGGGCTCGAACACGTCTATGTGCATGACGCGACTGTATAGCGTCAGACGGCTCCGGGGTAATCACGCTCGCCGGCGCCGACGTACAACTGCTGCGGGCGACCGATCTTCGTCTGCGGGTCGTACTGCATCTCGCGCCAGTGCGCGAGCCAGCCGGGCAGGCGTCCGATCGCGAACAGCACCGTGAACATGCGCGTCGGGAAGCCCATCGCCTTGTAGATGACGCCCGTGTAGAAGTCGACGTTCGGGTAGAGTCGGCGCTCCTTGAAGTAGTCGTCCTGGAGGGCGACCTGCTCGAGCTCCTGCGCCAGGTCGAGCAGTGGGTCGTGGACGCCGAGCTCGCGGAGCACCTCGTCGGCCGACTCCTTGACGAGCTTGGCGCGTGGGTCGTAGTTCTTGTAGACGCGGTGTCCGAAGCCCATGAGCTTGACACCGTCTTCCTTGTTCTTGACCCGCTCGACGAAGCGCTCGACGCTCTCACCGGAGTCACGGATGCGCGCGAGCATGTCGAGCACGGCCTCGTTGGCCCCACCATGCAGCGGGCCGTACAGCGCGTTGATGCCTGCCGAGATCGACGAGAACTGGTTGGCGCCGGTGGAGCCCACCAGCCGCACCGTCGAGGTGGAGGCGTTCTGCTCGTGGTCCTCGTGCAGGATCAGCAACCGCTCGAGGGCCCGCGACATGACGGGGTTGATCTCGTACGGCTCGCTGTGCACGCCGAAGTTGAGCTTGAGGAAGTTGTCGACGAAGCTCAGCGAGTTGTCGGGGTACAGGAAGGCCTGCCCGACGCTCTTCTTGTGCGCGTAGGCGGCGATCACCGGCAGCTTGGCGAGCAGGCGGATGGTGTTCAGTTCGACGTGCTCGGGGTTGTGCGGGTCGGACTGCGCCTCGTAATAGGTCGACAGCGCGGCCGTCGCCGACGACAGCACCGACATGGGGTGTGCCGTGTGCGGGAGCGACGAGAAGAAATGCTTGAGGTCTTCGTGCAGGAGCGTGTGGCGGCGGATGCGCTCATCGAACGCGGCCAGTTCATCGGCGGTGGGCAGCTCACCGTACAGGAGCAGCCAGGCGACCTCGAGATAGGTGCTGTTCTTGGCCAGTTGCTCGATCGGGTATCCGCGGTAGCGCAGGATGCCCTCGTCGCCGTCGATGAACGTGATCTTCGACGTCGTGGATGCCGTGTTCACGAACCCGTAGTCCAGCGCGGTGTGGCCGGTCTGCTTGGTGAAGGTGGAGAAGTCCACGCTCGGCACGCCCTCCGCGCCCGCCAGGATCGGCAGTTGCGCGGTGCGCTCACCGATGGTGACGGTGGCGGTCTGAGGGGTATCCGGGTTGGTCACGTAGCCTCCTTGCCGTGGTGGACGCGGTCGATACAGCCTATCGGGCGACCGGGCCTACTCCTGACGCCGCCAAAGGATCATCCGATCCGTAGTGGGTGATCTACGAACCGCGCAGCCGTTCGGCGGCCGCCGCCACCCGTTCGTCGGTGGCGGTCAGCGAGAAGCGCACGTGCTGCGGAAAATGGACGCCGTAGAAATGCCCGGGGCCGGCCAGGATGCCGAGGTCGGCCATCCGATCCATCGTCGCCCAGGCGTCATCCCCGGCCGTCGCCCACAGATACAGCCCGCCCTCGCTGTGGTCGATGCGCAACCCGGCCGCCTCCAGCGCGGGGCGCAGCACCGCACGGCGGGCGCGGTAGCGCTCTTTCTGCGCGTGCACGTGGCCATCGTCGGCCAGCGCGACGGCCATCGCCGCCTGCACGGGCGCGGGAAGCATGAGTCCCAGGTGCTTGCGGGCCGTCAGCAGCCGCGCCACGAGAGACCGGTCGCCCGCGAGGAACGCGGCCCGGTACCCGGCGAGGTTGGACTGCTTGCTCAGCGAGTACACCGAGAGGATGCCGGTGTCGTCACCGCCGGTGACGCGAGGGTCGAGGACACTGGGCACCCCGGCATCCGCCCACGGACCGTCCCACCCCAGCTCGGCATAGCACTCGTCGCTGACGACCACCGCACCGAGTTCGCGCGCGTGCGCCACGGCGGCGCGCAGCTCGTCGGTCCCCAGCACACGACCGTCCGGGTTGCCGGGCGAGTTCAGCCACACCAGGCGGGTGCCCGGCGGCCATTGTGCGGGGTCGTCGGCGGCCAGCGGCGTCGCGCCCACCAGCCGCGCCCCGACCTCGTAGGTGGGATAGGCGGCACGCGGGTGCACGACGGTGTCGCCGGCACCGATGTCCAGCAGCAGCGGCAGCAGAGCCACCAGCTCTTTCGAGCCGACCGTGGGCAGCACCTGGTCGACGCCCAGTCCCGGCACGCCGCGGCGTCGCGCATACCAGGCGGTGATGGCCTCACGCAGCGCGGGAGTGCCGGCCGTCTGGGGATAGGCGTGCGCATCGGTGGCCTCGCGCAGCGCGGCGGCGATGATGTCGGGCGTCGGGTCGACGGGCGAGCCGATCGACAGGTCGACGATGCCGCCAGGGTGGCTGCGCGCCTTCGCCGCATACGGCGCGACGGCATCCCACGGGTAGTCGGCGAGATCGCGGACCGGCATCTACGGGGCCTGCGGCGGGAGGGCGGCGATCAACGGGTGGTCCTTCTTGATGACCCCGATCTTGGCCGCACCGCCGGGCGAGCCCAGGTCGTCGAAGAACTCGACGTTGGCGGTGTAGTAGTCCTGCCACTCGTCGGGCAGGTCGTCTTCGTAGTAGATCGCCTCGACGGGGCACACCGGCTCGCAGGCGCCGCAGTCGACGCATTCGTCCGGGTGGATGTAGAGCGATCGCTCCCCTTCGTAGATGCAGTCCACGGGGCATTCGTCGACGCAGGCGCGGTCCTTCACGTCGACGCACGGCAGGGCGATCACATACGTCACGGCATCCAGTCTAGTTCTCAGACGCGTCATCGGACGCGCGGGGACGCATCGCCGGCGAGGGCCAGGCCACGATCATCGCCACGACGACGGGCAGCGCGAAGGTCCAGATCAAGCCGGTCGAGATCTCGCCGTCGGCGGGCGCCGGCACGACGATCGAGCCGCCCGGGCCCTGGCCCGAGAAGATCAGGCTCGTCACGACGGCCCCCGCGCCCGCGGCCAGCGCCGCCCAGCGGTCGGCGGTCAGCAGGCGCACCGCCAGAATGAGAGCGCCGGCGCCGACCAGCGCGATGAGCAGGCCGACGGGCAGCCAACCCCACCGCGCACTCTGCCCGATCGTGCCGGCGACGCCGTACACGGCGCCGATGACGGCGGCGACCACCCAGGTCGCGGCTCGGGCCCACGAGAACCTCACCTCGCAAGTCTAGGCCGCGCGTGCGCGAACGCTGCGCCGTCCGCGGTGCGCCCGGTCAGGCCGCCCAGCCCCACAGTCGCAGCAGCGCTGCGACCACCGCGGCGGCGACGACCACGACCAGGAACGGGGCGCGCAGCAGCAGCAGCCCCGCCGCCGCCAGCAGTGCCGGCACTCTGGCATCCACCACCACCGACTGCCCCACGCCGAGCGTCTGCACCGCCACCAGCGCCGCCAGCAGTGCGACCGTCAGCAGGTCGGTGATCCGCGAGGGCGCCGGGGCCTCGAACCACCGCGGCGGGATGAGGTAGCCCAGGGTCTTGAGCGCGACGCACACCAGCGCCGCGACCAGAACCGCGTTCCACAGGGTCATGGCAAGCCCTCCCTCTCGGGCACGTCGTCGGGTTCTCCGGGGGCGTCCGCGCGGTCGCCGAGCCAGTTCGTCCAGCCCACCGCGATGGCCACCGCCGCCGCCAGGAGCACCGGGATGCCGGGCATGAGCGAGGGCGTCAGCACCGTCGCCACCACGGCCGCGGCCACGCCCACCGCGATCGCCTGCCTGCGACGCAGGCGCGGCCACAGCAGGGCGAGGAAGGCCGCGGCCGCCGCCGCGTCCAGACCGTACGCGCGCGGGTCGCCCAGCACGTCGCCCAGCAGCGCGCCGGCGAGGGTCGACAGGTTCCAGCCGAGGTAGATGCCGATGCCGGTGACCCAGAACCCGGTCCGTCGCGCCCGCGGCGCCTGCTGTGCCAGCGAGACGGCGGTCGACTCGTCGATCGTGAAGTGCGCGGCCGCGGCGCGCCGCCAGAATCCGGCGCCGATCACCGGCGACATGCGCAGCCCGTAGGCGACGTTGCGGGCGCCCAGCAGCCCTGCCGAGGCGATGGCGGCGGGTGCGGCCGCGAGTCCGCCGGCGCCGATGACGCCGACGAAGGCGAACTGCGATCCGCCTGTGAACATGAGCAGGCTCAGCACGCACGTCTGCCAGACGTCGAGCCCCGAGGCGAGGGCCAGCGCGCCGAATGAGACGCCGTATGCACTGGTGGCCAGCGCCACGCCGAGGCCGTCACGCCACGCGCGTCGCACCTGGTCGCGTTCGTGGGTCACCGCTCGATGCTATCCGGCGACAGCACACCGGGATGTCACGGCGCGGCGGGCCCGCGACGGGCTTCCTCTCGCGATCAGGCGTTGGCGTCCTGGCGCTTCAGACGCGCGGTCGCCCGGCCCCGCTCGGTCGCGTCGAGCGTGACCTTGCGGATGCGGACCTTCTCGGGCGTGACCTCGACGCATTCGTCGTCGCGCGCGAACTCGAGCGACTCCTCGAGCGACAGCTGCCGCGGCGGGGTCATCGACTCGAACGTGTCGGCCGTGGAGGAGCGCATGTTGGTGAGCTTCTTCTCCTTGGTGATGTTCACGTCCATGTCGTCGCTGCGCGAGTTCTCACCGATGACCATGCCCTCGTAGACCTCTTCAGTGGGCTGCACGAAGAAGCTCATGCGCTCCTGCAGCGCGATGATCGCGAAGGGGGTGACCACGCCCGAGCGGTCAGCCACGATCGAGCCGTTCTGACGCGTCATGATCTGACCGGCCCACGGCTCGTAGCCGTGCGAGATGGCGTTGGCGATGCCGGTGCCGCGGGTGGTGGTGAGGAACTCGGTGCGGAAGCCGATGAGGCCGCGCGAGGGCACGACGAACTCCATACGCACCCAGCCGGTGCCATGGTTGGTCATCGTCTCCATGCGGCCCTTGCGTGCCGCCAGCAGCTGGGTGATGGCGCCGAGGTACTCCTCGGGCGCGTCGATGGTGAGGTGCTCGAAGGGCTCGTGGACTTTGCCGTCGATCTGCTTGGTGACCACCTGCGGCTTGCCGACGGTGAGCTCGAATCCTTCGCGGCGCATGTTCTCGACGAGGATCGCCAGGGCCAGCTCGCCGCGGCCCTGCACCTCCCAGGCGTCGGGGCGGCCGATGTCGACGACCTTGAGCGATACGTTGCCGATGAGCTCGCGGTCGAGTCGGTCCTTGACCATGCGCGCGGTGAGCTTGTGGCCCTTCACCTTGCCCACCAGCGGCGAGGTGTTCGTGCCGATGGTCATCGAGATCGCGGGGTCGTCGACGTGGATCGCCGGCAGCGGCCGGATGTCGTCGGGGTCGGCGATCGTCTCGCCGATCGTGATCTCCTCGATGCCGGCGATGGCGACGATGTCGCCCGGGCCCGCCGACTCGGCCGGGTACCGCTCGAGCGCCCGGGTCTTGAGCAGCTCGGTGATGCGGGCGTTGGCGTGCGTGCCGTCGTGACGCACCCACGCCACGGTCTGGCCCTTCTTCAGCGTGCCGTTGAACACGCGCAGCAGGGCGAGCCGCCCCAGGAACGGGCTGGAGTCGAGGTTGGTGACCCACGCCTGCAGCGGCGCCTCGTCGTCATACGAGGGGGCCGGCACATGCTCGAGGATCGCGGCGAAAAGCGGTTCGAGGTCGTCGTTGTCGGGCAGCGAGCCGTTCTCGGGACGCGTGCGGCTGGCGGCGCCGGCGCGGCCCGACGCGTAGACGACGGGAACGTCCAGCAGCGCGTCGACGTCGAGGTCGGGCACGTCGTCGACGAGGTCGGACGCGAGACCCAGCAGCAGGTCGTGGGCCTCCTCCTCCACCTCGGCGATGCGGGCGTCGGGGCGGTCGGTCTTGTTGACCAGCAGGATGACGGGGAGCTTGGCCTCGAGTGCCTTGCGCAGCACGAAGCGCGTCTGCGGCAGCGGCCCCTCGCTCGAGTCGACCAGCAGCACGACGCCGTCGACCATCGACAGGCCGCGCTCGACCTCCCCGCCGAAGTCGGCGTGGCCGGGGGTGTCGATGACGTTGATCGTCACCGGCACGTCGGTGTGCGCGCCGTTGTAGGTGATCGCCGTGTTCTTGGCGAGGATCGTGATGCCCTTTTCGCGCTCGAGGTCGTTCGAGTCCATCGCACGCTCTTCAACATGCGCGTGGTCGCCGAAGGATCCGGTCTGCCGCAGCATGGCATCCACAAGCGTCGTCTTGCCGTGATCGACGTGTGCGACGATCGCGACGTTGCGGAGGTCCGGGCGGAGGGCGTGCGCCATGAAGGTGTCCTAAGTAGATGGGGGTGCGCCGGGATGCCGACGTTCCATACTACAAGGGCGTTACTGAGTGACCGCTTCACGCCGCGGTCCGCGGCATCGTCGTGCGGTTACGCGGACTCCTCGCGCAGCAGCGCAGCCCGCGCCTCGCGACGCTGACGCTGCTCCTCGGGGTCGGGCACCGGGATGGCGGCGATGAGGCGCTTGGTGTAGGCCTCACTCGGCGCGCGCAGGATCTTGCCGGTCGCGCCCTGCTCGACGATGCGGCCCTTGCTCATGACGATGATGCGGTCGGCGAGCGAGTCGACGACAGCGAGGTCGTGGCTGACGAAAAGGCACGCGAAACCGAGGTCGGCCTGCAGCTGGCGCAGCAGTTCGAGCACGGTGGCCTGCACCGACACGTCCAGGGCGCTGGTGGGCTCATCGGCGATGAGGAGCTTGGGCTGCAGTGACAGAGCCCGCGCGATACCCACACGCTGCTTCTGGCCCCCCGACAGTTCGTGCGGGTAGCGGTTGCGGTACGCGCGCGGCAGCTCGACCGCGTCGAGCAGCTGCTCGACGCGGGTGTCGAGGCCGCGTCCCTTGGCGACCTTGGCCAGCAGCATCGGTTCACCGATCGACTGGCCGATGGGCAGGCGCGGGTTCAGTGACGACGACGGATCCTGGAACACGATGCCGACGTCCTTGTGGACGCGGCGCAGCGTCGAGCGGTTGGCGTTCGAGATGTCGATGCCGACCACCTCGGCGGTGCCCTCCGCGATGGGAAGCAGCCCGATCGCGGCCCGGCCGACGGTCGTCTTGCCCGAGCCGGACTCACCGACCAGGCCGGTCACCTCGCCCGGGTAGATGGAGAACGACGCGTGCTCCACGGCGCGGAATGCCGGCACGCGACCGCGCTTGGGGTACTCGATGGCCACGTCGTCGAACCGCAGCACCGGGGCACCCAAACCCTGACGCCGCTCCTCGTCGCGCCGTGCCGCCACTTCGGCCAGACGGATCTCCGTGGTGTCGCCGGCCAGCGCCGCGGTGGTGTCGATCGTCTCATCGGCGCCGTCGCCGATGCGCGGCACCGCGCCCAGCAGTTCCTGCGTGTACGGGTGCTGCGGGGCACCGAAGATGTCATGCACCGCTCCGCGCTCGACGATCTCACCCTGACGCATGACGACGATGTCGTCGGCGATGTCGGCGACCACACCCATGTCATGGGTGATGATGAGGATGGCCGAGTCGAGGCGGTGCCGCAGGTCACGCATCAGATCGAGGATCTCGGCCTGAACCGTCACGTCGAGGGCCGTGGTGGGCTCGTCGGCGATGAGCAGCTTCGGGTCGCACGAGATCGACTGCGCGATCATGGCCCGCTGGCGCTGACCGCCCGAGAGCTGGTGCGGGTACGAGTCGAACGCCTTCTGCGGGTCGGGCAGCTCGACCATGCCGAGCAGCTCGAGAGCGCGTTCCTTGGCCTCGCTGGGCGACATTCCGAAATGAGTGCGGAGGGTCTCGATGATCTGGAAGCCGACCGTCAGCACAGGGTTCAGCGCCGTCATCGGCTCTTGGAAGATCACCGCGATCTCGGCGCCCCGGATGCGGCGGAGCCGATCGGCGTCGGTGTGGAGGATCTCCTCGCCGTCGAGCTTGACGCTGCCGCGCACGCGCGCGTTCTTGGGAAGAAGGCCCAGCATCGCCATGGAGCTGGCGCTCTTGCCCGACCCCGACTCCCCCACGATCGCGAGCGCCTTGCCACGCTCGACGGTGTAGGCCAGCTGCTTGGCCGCCGGCACCCAGTAGTTATCGACCGCGAAGTCGACCGACAGGCCCTCGACCTGCAGAAGAGGCGCGGAGCCGGGAGTGCCGGCGGTGTTGTGTTCAGTCATCGAATCGTCCTGGTGTGCGTGCGCGAGAGAATGGAGTCATGAGCGAGCCGGTCCGTGTGACGTCCACCTTCAACCGTGTCATGGCTGTGGTGCTGTGGATCGTTGCCGGCTGCGGCATGGTCGCGGCGCTGGTGAGCGCCGACGACCGTCAGCTGTGGGTCTACCCGGCCGCGGCCGCGACGGGTGTGCTCGCGTGGGTCGCGCTGTGGCGACCCTGCGTCGAAGTGGGGGATGCCGGGGTGCGGCTGCAGAACGTGACCCACCACGTGCTGGTGCCGTGGGAGGCGCTCGTCCACGTCGACACGCGCCGCGCCCTGACGCTGCGAACGCCGGCCGGCGAGTTCGTGGCGTGGTCGGCGCCGGCGCCCGGAGTGCTGTCGGCGTTGGGATCGAACGCCCGCGCTGCGCGTCGCGAGGCGCGCGCTGCCGGCGAAGAGGTCCGCAACAGCGACCTGGTCGGCTCGGACTCGGGCAACGCCGCCGTCGTGGTCCGCGAGCAGTGGACGCGTCGGCGCGAGCGCGGCGAGATCGAGCTCGGCGTGGCCGGTAGCACCGAGGTGCGCCGCCACTGGCAGCCCGCCCTGCCGCTGCTGGGCGCCGTGCTGGTCATTGCGACCGTGTGGGCGATGATCGCGACGGCGTGAAGAACGCAGGCCGATCACGGCTGCGCCTTCGCCTCGTCCTCCGCTGCCGCGCCGCCGGCGACGACGGCCGCGGCGGGCAGCTCTTTCACCCGGCGGAACACGACGCGCTTCTGGCGCGGATCGAACGCATCGCGCAGGCCGTCGCCGACGAAGTTGACCAGCAGCGACAGGATGACGATGAGCGACGCCGGCCACCAGAACAGCCACGGGCGGGTCTGGAAGGCCGCTTCGTTGTCGGCGATGAGCAAGCCCAGCGACACGTCGGGCGACCGCACGCCGTAACCGAGGAACGACAGCGACGTCTCGAGGATCACCGCCGCCGCGATCAGCAGCGTCGTCGACACGATGACCACGCCGATGGCGTTGGGCAGGATGTGCTTGAAGATGATCCGTGCGTCTGAGGCACCCGCGACGCGCGCCGCTTCGACGAACTCGCGCTCCCGCAGGCTGAGGAACTCGGCGCGCACGAGTCGGGCGACGCCCGTCCACGCGAAGAAGCCGAGGAAGATCGCCAGCACGAGCGGCCCGAAGCCGCCCGCGGCCGAACCCACGACGGCCCCGATCACGATGATCGGGATCACGATGACGACGTCCGTCAGGCGCATCAGCGCGGCATCCACCCACCCGCGGTAGTACCCCGCGACCGCGCCGATCACGACACCGATGAAGGAGGCCAGCAGCCCGATCACGAACATGATGTAGGACGAGTTGACCAGGCCCCGCATCACCATGGCGAAGTAATCCTTGCCGACGGTGTTCTGGCCGAACGGGTGCTCGCCGAGCGAGAACGGGAACAGGGTCAGCGTGGGTCGACCGCCGTCGAGGGGAGGCAGCAGCTGGGTGTGATTCCATTTCCACCAGCCCGACCACGAGCCGATCCCCGTGGCGCTCACGGCGAAAGCCACGATCAGGATGAACAGGATCGCGCTGATGACGGCGGGCTTGTGCGCCAGGAATCGTCGCAGCGTCAGTCGGCCCTGGCTGATGCCCCGCTCGTTGGCGGTCAGCCCGTAGTCGCGGGGCGTGTCGTCTCCGGCGAGGCCGGGTTCAGCGGGAAGTGCCATCACTTGACCCTCACTCTCGGATCGATGGCGGAGTACGCAAGATCAGCCAGGAAGTTGAACGTGATCGCGAAGATCGCGATGACGATGAAGTAGGCCATCACGGGATTGGGGTCGCCGCGACCCAGGCCGGAGTCGAACAACGCCCC
Source organism: Actinomycetes bacterium (assembly GCA_023450335.1). Taxonomy (GTDB): domain Bacteria; phylum Actinomycetota; class Actinomycetes; order Actinomycetales; family Microbacteriaceae; genus Microbacterium. Next base: position 18,834 of record JAEXHA010000065.1, read on the forward strand.
CATGCCGCTGAAGGCGAAGATGCGCTCAGTGATGATCGCACCACCGATGAGCGCGCCGACGTCAGCAGCCACGATGGTCGTGATCGGGATGAGCGAGTTGCGCAGCGCGTGGCGCACCACGACCGTGCGCTCGGGCAGGCCCTTCGCGCGGGCGGTGCGGATGTAGTCCTGGTTGAGCGTCTCGAGCATGCCGCCGCGTGCGTATCGGGTGTAGCCGGCGAACGAGATGAGCATGAGGCTGATCGTGGGCAGCAGCAGGTGCGTGAACGAGTCGATGCCCGAGATCCAGAAGTCGCCGTTCAGGTTCGGCGTCTCGGCGCCGACGGTACCGATCGGACGGCCGCGCACGCGCGGGTTGCGAAGGTACGAGTTCCAGTGCTGCAAGAACTGGTCGAGCACGATCACGCCGGCACCCAGCAGGCCGCTGAGCGCGCCGATGCGCATCGCCTGGCCCTTGTCGTACTCGCCGAGCAGCCAGCCTGCGACGAGGCCCACCACCAGCGCGAACACGAACAGCCCCACGACGCCCCAGCCGCCCCAGCCGGCGAGCACCGGCTGCAGCGCGAAATAGCAGATGATGACGACGATCGCGGTGGCCCCCGCTGTGCGCCAGGCATAGCGGGCACGCGCGCCGGCGATCATGACGACCATTGCGGCGGCGAACGCGGCGATCAGCAGCGGCGCGACCACCGGCCCCAGGGCCGGATCGAGGAACCAGGCGGTCACGCTCATGAAGTAGAGGATGACGATCGACACGACGGCGCCGGCGCCGAAAGTGATGAGGCGACGCGAGCGCGGGCCGCCGACCATGGCCTGGAGGAAGACACCCATCAACAGTGATGCGACGATGATGAACGGCCAGGTGAAGACCGGTTCGGCGAGCCAATCGTTGAAGGTGAGCGCGACGAACACCTTCAGGAGCACCGCCATGACGAAGGACGGCAGCGAGTAGAAGAGGAAGCTCGCGAACGTGAACGTGTAGTCGATCGCACTGTACTGGCGCAGTGCCGAGACGATGCCGACGATGATGCCGAGGACGATGGCCAGGATCGTCGATGCGGTCACCAGCTGGAGGGTCGAGCCCATCGCGCGGGCGAGCAGGACGGTGACGGGCTGGTTCTGGATCGTCACGCCCAGGTCGCAGCCAGCGAACGGCACGACGCAGCGTGCGGCGCCCAGGAGCCAGTTGAACCAGCGCACGGGGATGGGCTGGTTCAGCCCGAGCCAGTCGACGCGCTGCTGGATCAGCTGGTCGCGGTTGGGGCTGTTCGACGCGTAAAGGTCCTCGAGCGGGTCGCGGGCGACGACGACCATGGCGTACATGAGGAACGACGCTGCGATCAGGATGAGGATCGATACGCCGATGCGTCGAAGGATGAAGCTAAGCACGGGGTTGGCCCTTCATGCAGAAAAGGTAGCAGGCACGCCGAATGGGAACTCGTGATCCCCCGTGTCGGCGGGCATGCCGGTGGACAGTCTGCACGCGCATGGGGCGCCGGGTGATGAGACCCGACGCCCCTGCGTCGTACGTCAGGCGATCAGCCGATTACTCGGAGACCGTCCACTCCCAGAAGTTCCAGATCGGACCGGTCTGGTTGCCCATGTAGGTGATGCCCTGGACACGGTCGGTGTGGGCCTCCAGGCCCGCGCTCTGGAACAGCGGCAGGCCGTAGCCGTCCGCGAACAGCTCGCCGTCCGCCTCGATCGTGAGCGCGTCGATCTCCTCGGGGTCGAGGGTGACCGGGATGGTGCGCGCGATCTCGTCGACGCGGTCGTTGGCGTACTTGTTGAAGTTGCTGCCACCGAAGCTCGCGAAGATCTGCGGAATCGTGCCATTGCCGACACCGGGCGAGATCCAGCCGAAGATCACGGCGTCGTAGATGTCGGAGCCCAGCTGCGAGCCCCAGTCCTCGCGACCCACGTCCTCGACGGTGATGCCGGCCTCGGCAGCCGAGGCCTGGATGGCCTCGAACGCAGCGACGCGGTTCGGGTTGTTGATGTTGTACATCAGGCGCACGGTCGGGGTGGCACCGGCGAGCAGCTCCTTGGCGCCCTCGATGTCGACCTCGGCGTAGGCGTCCGAGCCGTTCGACGCGATGGCGTCGGCGTAGGCCGGCTGCGCGGGGATGAACAGCTGCGAGTTGAGCACCTCAGCGGCCGGGTTGACCGGCTGGATGAGGGTCTCGACGATCTGCTGGCGCGGGATGGTCTTCAGGAATGCCTCGCGCACGTTCTGGTCGGCGAACACGCCGGAGAAGGTGAGGTCGATGTGGTCGTACGACAGCTCGTCGCCCTGGAGAACCTGAACACCCTCGATACCCTCGAGCGCGGTGAGCACGTCGCCGCTGGCCTGCGGGACGATGAGGTCGACCTCGCCGTTCTGGAGGGCCGTCACCTGTGCCTGCGAGTCACCGATGAAGCGGATGACCATCTCGCTGAACTGAGGCTTCAGGTCACCCTCGTAGCTCTCGTTCAGCGTGAGGGTCATCGACTGCGACGGCTCCCACGACGAGATGATGAACGGACCGCTGGACAGGTACAGCGACTTGTCCTCGGGGAGCGAGGTCATGTCGAAGCCGGTGTTCCAGAAGTCGGCGGCGGCCTTCAGCGTCTCGTTGACGGGCGCCGGGTTCTCGGCGTCGCCACGGGGGCTGGTGAGGATCGTGTCGACGAGGTCGGCGACCTCGACACCGGCCTTCTCGGCCAGCACGTGGATCGGCTGGTCGGTGAGGCCGTTGAGGTTCCAGTCGACGAAGGGCTGGTCGTACTCGAGGGTGAGCGACAGCTTGTCGTCGCTGACCTCGGTGATCGTCGAGGTCTTCAGGCCCTCGGTGCTGCCCGCGTACTGGAAGTACTGGGTACCTGCGGTGACGTTGCCTTCGGCGTCGAAGGTCGCGTCGTCGAAGATGCCCGAGCTCACGGCCCAGCCCAGGACCAGGTCGTCGGTGTCGATCGCGTCGCCGTCCGACCAGACCAGGCCCTCGTTGAGGGTGTACTTGACCTGGAGCGGGTCCTCGGAGACGAGCTCCATGGTGCCGAACGACTCGTCGGGGACGACCTCGTACTTGTCGTTGACGTAGTAGAAGCCGGCGCGGGTCAGGTAGTTGACCTTGCCGTTGATGTCGAGGTTGCCCGTCGCGCTGATCGCGTTGGTGCTGGTGAACTCGTTGACCTCGGCAGTGGTGACTGTGGCGGCAACGGCGTCGCCCTCGTCAGGGTCGGTCGTTTCCGGGGTGGTCGAGCAGCCGGCGAGTGCGAGGGCGGTAACCCCCACACCGGCGACGAGCCCGAGAGCGCGATTGCGCCATGTCCTCTGAGACACGCTGATTCCTCCTGTGCAGGTTGATGTGCCTCCCGCGGACATCAGCCCCCGGTGGCACGGATAGGAACACAATAGGCATCTCTGCCGAGTCGACCAAAACAACTGCCCAAAACGTTACAGAGCCTTAACTCAAATGGCCTCCGATGTGACACTCTGACAAGGTGAGCCCCGATCAGCCCTTCGATGCCGACCCCGTGGAATCGGCTCGTCGACGCACACGGATGTGGTGGGAGATCGGCATCGTGTTGGCCCTGTCGGTGGGTCGATCGGCGGTGTATTCGGTGCTCTCGCTCGTGCGCGCGCTCACCCGCGAGGCGCCCTTGGGCGACCAGTCGACCTCCTTGAACCCGGGCGCCGCGGCCGAGCAGTTCTGGGACGTGCTGAACCAGTTCCTGTCGCAGTTGTTCGCCCTCGCCCCGATCGCGCTCGCCGTTTACCTGCTGTGGGAGCCGGGCCGCAATGCCTTCCGGCGCATCGGGCTGGACTTCCGCGCCTTCGGCCGCGATGTGGGCGCCGGCATCCTTCTGGTCCTGGCCATCGGCGTCCCGGGACTCGCGCTGTACGCGGCTGGGCGCGCGCTGGGCATCACCGTCCAGGTCGACGCTTCGCCCCTGGCCGGCACGTGGTGGACCATCCCGCTGCTGCTTCTGGCGGCGCTGCGGGCGGGGCTGACCGAAGAAGTCATCATGATCGGCTATCTGTTCGACCGCCTGCGGCGCCTCGGCTGGGGGCCCTGGACGATCATTCTCGCCTCCGCGGCCTTGCGTGCGGCCTACCACGGCTACCAGGGATTCGGCCCCATCATCGGCAACTTCGCGATGGGCGTCGTCTTCGGCTGGGTCTACCAGCGCTGGGGCCGCGTCATGCCACTGGTGATCGCCCACACGCTCATCGACATCGTGGCCTTCGTCGGCTACCCCCTCGCCGCCGCTTGGATGCCGGGCCTTTTCGCCCCGGCATCCTGACCCTGCCCCGCCCCGCCCCGCCGCCCGGCGCCGCCCCCGCCGCGC
>JAEXHA010000066.1 GCA_023450335.1 Actinomycetes bacterium
GCGCCCTCGTGAGCCGCCGGGTGCTGGTCACCGGCGGCAGCGGATTTCTCGGTTCGCACGTCGCGGCCGCGCTGGTCGCCCACCCCGGCGTCGAGCTCGTCGTGGCCGGCGACGTGCGCAGGCCGCCCGAGCCGGTGGCGGGGGTCGTGTACGAGACGTGCGACGTCACGCGGCCCGACGGGCTGCCCGAGCTGCTGCGGCGGCACGGCATCGACGTCGTCGTGCATCTGGCAGCGATCGTGAACCCGGGCCGCGACCACGATCTGGAATACCGCGTCGACGTCGACGGCGCCCGCAACGTGCTCGAGGCGAGCGTGGCCGCCGGAGTGCAGCGCATCGTCGTCTCGTCGTCGGGTGCCGCCTACGGTTACCACGCCGACAATCCGCAGTGGCTGCGGGAGGACGATCCGGTGCGCGGCAACGACGAGTTCCCGTACTCCAAGCACAAGCGTCTCGTCGAGCAGATGCTCGGCGCCTACCGCGAGACCGACCCGCAGCTCGAGCAGGTCGTGTTCCGCATCGGCACGATCTTGGGGCCCACGGTCCAGAACCAGATCACCGCATTGTGGGACGGCCCGGCGCTGCTGGCGATACGCGGCTCGGAGTCACCGTTCGTATTCGTCTGGGTCGACGATGTCGCCGCCGCGATGGCCCACGCGGCCACCGACGGCCCACCCGGCATCTACAACGTCGCCGGCGACGGCGCGGTCACCGTACGCCAGATCGCACGGCGTCTGGGCAAGCCGGTGGTGGCGGTTCCGGCATCCGTACTCGGCGCCGTCTTGCGGCTGGGGCGTGCCCTGCGCCTGACGGTGCACGGCCCCGAACAGGTCGGCTTCCTGCGGTACCGCCCCGTGCTCGCCAACGACGCATTGCGCGAGCGGTTCGGATTCACCCCGTCCAAGACGTCGGCCGAGGCGTTCGAAGCGTACCTGGACACCCACCCCGACCTCGCCCGGCGCTGAGGCCGGCGTTACGGCCGGCGCTCGCCCGACGCAAATGGCGGATGCAAGGCCACCCCACCCGCAATCCGCGTCTGCGGAGTGCTCGGCGCCACCCCACCCGCAATCCGCGTCTGCGGAGGGCCCGCGAGCGCGTGGGGCAGCGGACCAGCCTCGGTCAGGCCGCGAAGCCGTCGGCGATGAGGGCGATGAGCTCTTCGCGCTCCTCGACCGAGAGGAACGCCGCGGCGGCCGCGTTCAGCTGGAACGCCTCGAGGTCGTCGAGCGTGTACTCGAACGCGTCGGCCAGCAGCTTCAGCTCGCGAGTGAGCGAGGTTCGACTCATGGTGCGGTTGTCGACGTTCACGGTGACGGCGAAGCCGAGCTGGTAGAGCAGGTCGAACGGGTGGTCCTCCAGCTGCGTGCCCCAGCGTTCGATGGCCCCGGTCTGCAGGTTCGACGACGGTGACAGCTCGAGTGGGATCTCACGATCGCGCACCCACCGGGCCAGCTCGCCGAACTGCACGCGCACTTCGTCGCCCTCCTGTGAGACCACGTCGAGGTCCTCGGCGATGCGTACGCCGTGGCCGAGCCGCAGCGCACGGCCGTCGAGCAGCGCCGAGCGGATCGAGTCGAGCCCCGCCGCTTCGCCCGCGTGCACGGTGACGGGGAAGAACTCGGATGCCAGATAGTCGAACGCCGCCCGGTGGTTCGACGGCGGGAAGCCGTCCTCGGGGCCGGCGATGTCGAAGCCGCTCGCGCCGTCGCTGCGGAACGCGACGGCGAGCTTGGCGATCTCCAGCGACCGGTCGGTGTGACGCATCGCGGTGATCAGCTGCCCGACCCGGATGTCGCGACCGCTCGCGTCGACGGCGTCCTCGCCGGCCTCGATCCCTTCCTGAACGGCCTCGACCGCCTCCTCCAGTGACAGACCGCGGGCCAGGTGCTGCTCGGGCGCCCACCGCACCTCGCCGTAGATGACGCCGTCGGCGGCCAGATCCTCGACGAACTCCTTCGCCACGCGCGTCAGGCCCTCGCGGGTCTGCATGACCGCGGTGGTCAGATCGAACGTCTTGAGGTATTCGACGAGCGAACCCGAGTCACTCTGGTCCTCGAACCAGTCGGCCAGAGCACCGGCGTCGGCGGCGGGCACCTCGAGGCCGATCTCGTCGGCCAGCTCGATGATCGTCTGGGGGCGCACGGCTCCGTCGAGGTGGTCGTGCAAGGACACTTTGGGCAGCGAGCGGATGGAGACGCCCTGCAGCTTCGGGTCGCTGTGCTGATCGATGGCCATGATGATGCTCCTTGGGTCAGGCGGTGATGCGCTCGCGCACGAGGGGTTCCGGGGCGCCGGCAGCCGCATCGGCGTCGACCTCCCAGGCGCCCTCGAGCGCGTCCAACGCGCGGGCGAACCGCTGGTCATCATCGGCCAGCAAAGTGAACACGGGCTGACCGGCGCGAACGGTGTCGCCGGGCTTGACGTGCAGATCGATGCCGGCGGCATGGACGACGGGGTCCTGCGCCCGGGCCCGGCCGGCGCCGAGTCGCCACGCGGCGATGCCGAAGGGCAGCGCCTCGAGGCGGGTGACGACGCCGTCGCCGGTCGCGGTGACGGTGTGCGTCTCGCGCGGCGCCGGCAGCGCGGCATCCGGATCGCCGTCCTGTGCGCGAATCATGGCGCGCCACGCATCCATGGCCCGCCCATCTCGCAGAGCCCGCTCGACGTCGGCGTCGGGCTGCCCGGCCAGGGCCAGCATCTCGCGGGCGAGGGCGAGGGTCAGCTCCACGACATCGGCCGGTCCGCCACCGGCGAGCACCTCGACCGACTCGCGGACTTCGTTCGCGTTGCCGATCGCGAGTCCCAGCGGGGCGTTCATGTCGGTCAGAAGCGCGGTCGTGGCCACGCCGGAGTCGGTGCCCAATGCGACCATCGTGCGAGCCAGCTCGCGAGCGCGGTCGATGTCCTGCATGAATGCGCCCGATCCGAACTTCACGTCGAGCACGAGCGCGTCGGTGCCCTCGGCGATCTTCTTCGACATGATGCTCGAGGCGATCAGTGGGATCGCCTCGACGGTGCCGGTGACGTCACGCAACGCGTACAGCCGCTTGTCGGCCGGGGCCAACCCGGTACCGGCCGCGCAGATGACGGCCCCCACGTCGCGCAGCTGCGCGGTCAGTTCGTCGTTCGACAGCGCGGCGCGCCAGCCCGGAATCGCCTCGAGCTTGTCGAGCGTGCCGCCGGTGTGTCCGAGGCCGCGCCCCGACAGCTGGGGCACCGCGACGCCGAAGGAGGCGACCAGGGGCGCCAGCGGCAGCGTGATCTTGTCGCCGACCCCGCCGGTGGAGTGCTTGTCGACGGTGGGCTTGCCGAGTCCGGCGAAGCTCATCCGCTCCCCCGAGGCGATCATCGCGTCGGTCATGACGCGGATCTCGTCGCGCGTCATGCCGTTGAGCAGCGTCGCCATGGCGAAGGCGGCCATCTGCGCGTCGGCGACGTACTCGCGCGTGTACGCGTCGATCATCCAGCGCAGGGCGTCCTCGGGCACGGCGCCGCCGTCACGCTTGATGCGGATGACGTCGACGGCGTCGAACGGTTCGACAGTCATCGTGCCGCCTCCAGGTCGCGCGGTCCGAAGGCGTCGGGCAGCACCTCGTCGATCGAGCGGATGCCGGACACGGTCTCCAGCAGCATGCCCGGCACGGCGAACTCGTACAGCAGCTGACGGCAGCGTCCGCAGGGCATGATCGTCTCGCCCTGCCCGTTGACGCACACGAAGGCCACCAGCTGGCCGCCCCCCGACATCTGCAGATCGGAGACGAGCCCGCATTCGGCGCACAGGCCGACCCCGTAGGACGCGTTCTCCACGTTGCAGCCCGAGACGATCCGCCCGTCGGAGACGAGTGCGGCCGCTCCCACCTTGTAGTTCGAGTAGGGCGCGTACGCGCGACCCATGGCTTCGGTGGCGACCACGCGGAGGTGATCCCAGTCGATGTCGGTCATCGTCATCCCTTGATATACGGTTTGCCGGCGGCGGCGGGGCCGCGGATCTGCCCCGCGAACCCGGCCACGGCGAGGATCGTCACGACGTACGGCAGCATGAGCATGAACTCGCTCGGGATCGGCGTCTTCAGCACCGTGAGCAGGTTCTGCAGGTTCGTGGCGAACCCGAACAGCAGACCGGCCAGCGCCGCGCGCACCGGGTCCCACCGGCCGAAGATCACCGCGGCCAGGGCGATGAAGCCGAGACCCGCGGTCATCTCCTTGCCGAACTGCGGCACCGACACGAGCGTGAAGTACGCGCCGCCGATGCCGGCGATCGCGCCCGCCAGCGACACGTTCCAGAATCGCGAGGTGTTGACGCGGATACCGACCGTGTCGGCGGCCTGCGGGTGCTCGCCGACAGCCCGCAGCCGCAGCCCCCACCGGGTGCGGTACAGGCCCCACGCCACAAGGAAGACGGCGACGTACATGAGATAGGTGATGAAGGTCTGGTTGAACAGCACCGGCCCGATGATGGGGATCTCCGACAGCAGCGGGATCTCCATCCGGGTGAAGCGCACGGGGTTGTTCAACTCGGCTTCGTTGGGGGCCAGCAGCGCGCCGTACAGGAAGCCCGTCAGGCCTGTGACCAGCACGTTGAGCACAACACCGACGATCACCTGGTCGACGAGGTACTTGATCGAGAAGGCGGCCAGGACGAAAGCGACCAGCACACCGCCGACCATGGCGCCGATCAGTCCCACGAACGGATTGCGCGTGACGCTGGACAGCAGCGCGGCCGAGAACGCCCCCAGCAGCAGCTGGCCCTCGATGGCGACGTTGATGACGCCGACGCGTTCGCCGATGACGCCACCCAGGGCGCCGAAGACGAGCGGCACCGACAACGACACCGCGCCGAACAGCAGCCCGGTCACCGGGACCAGACCGTCGGCGGCCGCCCAGGTCAGGAACGCGAACACGCCCAGCACCGCGAAGACGATCGTCAGCCACAGGCCGGTGCGGCGATACGACCAGGCGGACCACGCCGACCACAGGGTCAGCAGCGCCAGGGCAGCCAAGACGACCCAGGCGGTCGGCCCCGTGGGCACGTCCACATCGGGCAGCGCGATCGATGACGCCGAATCGCCGAGCCGGAAGGTGCTCAGGCCGTCGCGCGGGGCGAAGACGAACAGCAGCGCGAGCAGAACCGTCACCCCGGCCAGCGTGATGGGCACCTTCATGCTGCGCTGACGGACGGTCGTGTGCCCGGCGGCACCGCCGGTGGCGGCGGGAGCGAGCGCGGTCATGCCGACACCACCTTCTCCGCGGCCGGCTCCGACCGCTTCTTCGCGTTCTTCGCCCGGGTCTTGGCCGCCTTCTCGGCGTCGGTCTTGGGCAGGAAGAAGATCGTGCGCAGCAGCGGCGGCGCGGCGATGAACAGAACGATCAGCGACTGCACGACCAGCACGATGTCGACCGGGATGCCCTGGGCCTGCATTGAGAACGATCCCGCCTTGAGCGCGCCGAACAGGATGCCGGCGGCGAACACGCCCCAGGCCCGGCTGCGCCCCAGCAGGGCGACGGTGATGGCATTGAAGCCGATGCCGGCGTCGATGAGGCCGTCGAACCCGCTGACGACCGACCCCTGGATCTGGTTCATCGCCGCGAGACCGGCCAGTCCGCCGGCGAACACCATGGCGTAGATGTACATGCGCTGCACCGAGATGCCCGCCGCCTGCGCGGCGTGCGGGTTCTCCCCCACCGCCCGCAGCCGGAAGCCGAGGCTCGAGCGTTCGACGAGCCACCAGACGAACACCGTCGCCGCGATCACGACCACGAAGCCCCAGTCCAGCAGCGGGAAGGACGGCCCGAGCAGGTCGGGGAACTGCGCGCCGACCGGGGTGGGCGCCGAGATCGGCTGGTCACCGGCGGGGCGCTGCAGCAGGCCCGGCTCGCGCACCATCCAGGTGACCAGGTAGAACGCGATGTAGTTGAGCATGATCGTGAGGATCACCTCATGCGCGCCGGTGCGCGCCTTCAGCAGTCCGACGATCCCACCCCAGATGGCGCCACCGGCGATGCCCGCCACGAGCGTGAGCGGCAGGTGCAGGTACAGCGGCAGGTCGAGATTGAACGTGAACAGTGCGGCGACAGCGGCGCCGATGAGCATCTGGCCGCGGCCGCCGATGTTGAACAGGCCGGCGCGGAAGGCGAGGCCGACCCCCAATGCCGCGGCGATCAGCGGCGCCGCATAGCCGAGGCTGTTGGTCAGAGGCCTGATCTGCGCCGCGAAGTCCGCCCCTCGCGCGTTGAACACGGAGCCACGGAAAAGGGCCTCGTATCCGCCGTACACCGCCGCCCAGATCGCTCCGAAGGTGTCGCCGGGGCGGGCGAAGAAGTATCCCGCCGCCTCCTGCACGTCGTCGTCCGTGATCGCGATGAGGATGCCGCCGACGATCATCGCGACCACGATCGCGAGGATCGTGGTCACCGCGCTGCCGCGCAGCAGCTCCTTGATGAACACGTTCGCCCGCGGTGGCGGGGGCGCCTCGTCCGGCGTGCCGGTGAGCGGTCCGGAGACGTGCGGCAGCTGCTCGGGGGGCAGGGGCGTGCGGGCCGGCTCCGCGCCGGGCGTCGTGCCGCTCATGCCGCCACCTCCGGCTGCGGCTCGCCGGCCATCATGAGACCGAGGACATCGCGCGGCGTGTCGGCGGGGACGACCCCGATGATCGACCCGCGGTACATGACGGCGATGCGATCGGCGAGGGCCGCCACCTCGTCCAGTTCGGTGGACACGACGATCACGGGCACCCCTGAATCCCTCGTCTCGATGATGCGTTTGTGGATGAACTCGATGGAACCCACGTCGACCCCCCGGGTGGGCTGCGCCGCCACGAGAAGCCGGAGCTCGCGGCTCATCTCACGAGCGATGACGACCTTCTGCTGGTTGCCGCCCGACAACGCTCCCGCCGGCGTGTGCGGCCCCTGGGTGCGGATGTCGTACTCGACGATGCGGTCGCGGGCGAACTCGTCGAGCACGCCGCGCTGGATCGTTCCGCCGCGCACGAACGCGGGGTCGGAGGAACGGTCGAGGATGAGGTTCTCGGCCACCGAGAACACACCGACCAGACCGTCTTCGTTCCTGTCTTCCGGGATGAAGCCGACCCCGGCGTCGAGGATGCCGCGGACGCTGCGACCCACCAGCTGCTCGCCGTTGAGCCGGATCGATCCGTCGACACGGTCGGCCAGACCGACGATGGCCTCGACCAGCTCGGTCTGGCCGTTGCCCTGCACGCCGGCGACAGCGAGCACTTCGCCGGGCCGCACCTGGAAACTGACATCGTCGACGACGACGTCGCCGGTCGGCGTCAGGACCCGCAGTCCGTCGACCTGCAGGCCACCGTCCCCGAGGGTGGGCGCGCCCTTCTGCACCGTCAGCTCGACGGCGCGGCCGACCATGAGGGAGGCCAACTCGGCATTGGTGGCTGTGGGCGATGCTTCGCCGACCACCGCGCCCAGGCGGATCACGGTGATGCGGTCCGCCACTTCGCGGACCTCACGGAGCTTGTGCGTGATGAAGACGATGGACGTGCCCTCGTCGCGCAGCTGCCGCATGATCGCCATGAGCTCATCGGTCTCCTGCGGCGTGAGCACCGCGGTGGGCTCGTCGAACACGAGCACCTTCGCGTCGCGCGACAGCGCTTTGATGATCTCCACGCGCTGCTGCACTCCGACGGGCAGGTCTCCCACGAGCGCGTCAGGGTCGATGTGGAACCCGAACCGTTCGGCAACGTCGCGGACGAGCTGCCGGGCCTTGGTCAGGTCGAGAGCGCCGACCGCGTTGATGCTCTCATGGCCCAGCATGACGTTCTCGGCGACCGTGAAGACGGGAACCAGCATGAAGTGCTGGTGGACCATGCCGATGCCGGCATTCATCGCATCGCCGGGCCCACGGAAATGCTGCACCTCATCGTCGAGGAGGATGTCGCCCTCATCGGCCTGGTACAGGCCGTACAGGACGTTCATGAGAGTGGATTTGCCGGCGCCGTTCTCGCCGAGGAGCGCGTGGATCTCCCCGGGTCGGACCACCAGGTCGATGTGATCGTTGGCGGTGAGACTTCCGAAGCGCTTGGTGATCCCGCGGAGCTCAAGCTTCATGGTTGAACCCTATCCAGTCAGTGTTCGTGCAGATAGGACGGCGGTCGGCGGGACGCTGGGCATCCGGCCGACCGCCGTCGAATCTCGTCGCTTACGGCGAAGCGGGCGAGGTGACCTCGAGGTCACCGGAGATGATCGCGTCGCGCAGCGCGGCGATCTCGTCGGTCAGTCCCTCTGGCAGCTGCGACTCGAAAGCCCCGAAGCCCGACAGGCCGACGCCCTCGTTCTCGAGCGTGCCGACGTACGGCGTGACGTCGAAGTCGCCGGCGGCGGCCTCCATCGTCGCCTCGTAGACGGCCGAGTCGATGCGCTTGAGGATCGACACGAGCACGCGGTCGGCGACGGCGGGGTCAGCCGCAGCCAGGTCGGAGTCGACACCCAGGATCACTGCGTCCGAGTCGGCGTCGGCGATGGCCGCGGTGGCGCTCTGGTAGATCGGGCCACCGACGGGCAGGAGCACGTCTGCACCCTGGTCGAGCACGGCCTTCATGGCCTGCTTGGCGACGTCGTTGGCCTCGAAGCCACCGGTGAACGAACCGTTCTGCGCGGCGACGTCCCAGCCGAGGGTGGCGACGCTGGCGCCCTTGTCCTCGTTGTACTTCTCCACGCCGTCGACGAAGCCGTCCATGAAGATCGTGACCGGCGGGATCGGGATGCCGCCGACGGTGCCGACCTTGTTGACGCCCGACTGTGCCGACCAGGCCGCCGCGGCGTAACCGCCGAGGTACGCGGCCTGGACCGTGTCGAACATCAGCGGACGGATGTTCGGCGCGTCGGTGGTGCCGTCGCCGATGTCCTTGCCGTCATCGTCCTTGGCGCCGCTGTTGTCGGCCCAGTCGTCGATGATCGCGTAGTCGATCTCGGGGTTGGCCAGCGCGGAGGTGATCGTGTCGGCCGAGAGCTTGAAGCCCACCGAGACGATGAACGTGCAGCCCTCGGAGACGAGGGTCGCGAGGTTGCCGGCGTAGTCGTTGGCCGACGTCGACTCCATCTCGATCTGGGTCACGCCGAGCTCCTCGGCGGCGCGGTCCATGCCCTCCTTGGCCGACTGGTTGAACGACTTGTCGTTCCAGCCGCCCTCGTCCGAGACGAGGCAGGGCAGGAAGTCGTCAGCCGGCTCGGGGGCCGCGCCCGACGGGCCTGCCTCCGGAGCGCTGCCGCAGCCGGCGAGAGCCAGGAGAAGGGCGGCGGCGCTGGTGACGCCGAGGACCTTCTTGGTGTTCGAGATGGTCAAAGCAGCCTCCACATAGATGGCCCGCGGACCTCGCGGGACTGAGTTGCTGGGCCCGCGCAACACGCGGGACACTAGAAGTTACCTTCTGTGACACGCGGGTCGCATCCTGCAAAGCGTTTTCCGCCGCAAAGGTTACAAATCCGCAATCTATCCGGCCGACACCGGGCAACGTGCGCGCCGAAACACCTGATCAGCGGGATGCCGCGGCATCCACTCAGAGGACGTCGCCGCGCCCGGTGAGTTTGAGCGCATCCACGACGTTCTTGACGCGCTGGGCGTTCTCGCTCGTGGTGACCAGCAGTGCGTCGGGGGTGTCGACCACGACGATGTCCTTGACCCCGATGAGGCTGATGACCCGGGATGTGTGGCTGACCACGATGCCGCTCGCGGCGTCCGACAGGATGCGGGCGTTCTCCCCCAGGATCGCCAGGTCGTTCTTCCGACCGTGCGAGTTCAGTTTCGCGAGGCTCGCGAAGTCCCCCACGTCGTCCCAATCGAAGTGTCCGGGCACGACCGCCAGCCGGCCCTTCTCGGCGGCCGGCTCGGCGACGACGTAGTCGATGGCGATCTTGGCGAGCTTGGGCCAGACGCGGTCCACGACCGGGCCGCGGCGGTCACGGTCATCCCACGCCTCGGCGAGCTCGAGCAGCCCGGCGTGCAGCTCGGGACTGTTCGCCTTGATCTCCTCGAGCAGCACATCGGCGCGTGAGATGAACATCCCCGCGTTCCACAGGTAGTCGCGCGACTGCACGTACTCCTTGGCGGTCTCGAGGTCGGGCTTCTCGACGAACCGCTCGACCAGCGCACCCTCAGGCGCCCCCTCGACGGCGAGCATGTCGGCCTTCTTGATGTACCCGAAGCCCACGGAAGGCTCGGTCGGGGTGATGCCGATCGTGCAGACGTAGCCTTCACGGGCGATCGCGACCGCCTGCTGAACGGCCCAGTGGAAGACCGGCAGCACACGGATCACGTGATCGGCGGCGAACGAGCCGATGATCACGTCAGGGTCCCGGCGGTGCAGGATGGCGGCGGCCAGCCCGATGGCGGCCGCCGAGTCGCGCGGTTCGGACTCGAGGAAGACGTTGTGGTCGGGAATGCCGGGAAGCTGCTCTTCGACCGCGGCGCGGTGCGCGCGCCCGGTGACCACCGCGATGCGATCGGGGCCGGCGAGCGGCTCGAGCCGGTCCCACGTGTCGCGCAGCAGCGAATGCCCCGACCCGGTCAGGTCGTGCAGGAATTTGGGCGCGTCAGCCCGCGACAGCGGCCACAGCCGACTGCCGACGCCGCCGGCGGGGATCACAGCGTAGAAGTCCTCGATGCGGTCGACCATGGTTCGAGCGTACCGGCGCCCGGTCGCAGGCTGGTTTATCTCGACATCGAGACAGTTAGGGTGTCCTTCGTCGCCGGTTGCCAAAGTCGGGAATAGGATGGCGGTGCGCCCGTGTGCGACGACGGGGTCCTCCTCAGGGAGTCGAAAGATCCACGCCGTGGGGGCGCCCGTTCACACCAAGGGAGGACGACCGTGTCTACAGCAGCACGCGTCACACCGTCGGTATCCGAGACCACCTCACCCACGCCGCGCGGCACTCTGTACCGTGGCGGCGAAGGCATGTGGTCCTGGGTTCTGCATCGCATCACCGGCATCGCCATCTACTTCTTCCTGCTGGTTCACGTGCTCGATACGGCGCTGATCCGCCTGTCGCCCGAGGCGTACGACGCCGTGATCGGCACGTACAAGAACCCGATCATGGGCCTGGGCGAAGTCGCCCTGGTCGCCGCGATCGTCTACCACGCGTTCAACGGCCTGCGCATCATCGCCGTCGATCTGTGGCCGTGGGCCACGCGCCACCAGCGTCAGCTGTGGTGGGGTGTGCTGGCGGTGTGGGCGGTGACCGTCGCCGGATTCAGCGCGCGTCACATCCCGAACGTGTTCTCGCAGCTGGGAGGGACCCACTGATGACCGCCGACACGCTCGCCGCACCCCGCTCCGCGCAGGTGCGCCGCAAGGGCAGCAACCTCGAGAAGTGGGGCTGGATCTACATGCGCGCCTCGGGCGTGCTGCTGGTGGTCCTGATCTTCGGGCATCTCTTCGTCAACCTGATGCTCGGCGAGGGCATCCACGGTATCGACTTCGCGTTCGTCGCCGGAAAGTTCGCCGACCCGTTCTGGCAATGGTGGGACGTGCTGATGCTGTGGCTGGCGCTCATCCACGGCGCGAACGGCATGCGCACCATCGTCAACGACTACGTCACGGGCGAGACCACCCGCAAGGTACTGGTCTGGGCCGTGTGGATCGCTTCGGCCTTCCTCATCCTCCTCGGCACCCTCGTCGTGTTCACCTTCGACCCCTGCCTGGGCGTCGAGAACAGCACGACGGAGTGGCTGATCGAGATGTGCGCGGCACGATAACGAACGAGAGCAGAGGCACCCCCACGTGAGCACCCCCACCGCCGACAGCTACGTCAAGGACGGCGTCCACTACCACCAGTTCGACATCGTGATCGTCGGGGCCGGCGGCGCCGGTATGCGTGCGGCGATCGAGGCCGGACCCGGCGCGAAGACCGCCGTGATCACGAAGCTCTACCCGACCCGTTCGCACACCGGTGCGGCGCAGGGCGGGATGGCTGCGGCCCTGGCCAACGTCGAAGAGGATTCGTGGGAGTGGCACACCTTCGACACGGTCAAGGGCGGCGACTACCTCGTCGACCAGGACGCGGCGGAGATCCTCGCCAAGGAGGCCATCGACGCGGTCATCGACCTCGAGAACATGGGCCTGCCGTTCAACCGCACCCCCGAGGGCAAGATCGACCAGCGCCGATTCGGCGGCCACACCGCCGAGCACGGCAAGACCCCCGTGCGTCGCGCGTGCTATGCCGCCGACCGCACCGGCCACATGATCCTGCAGACGCTGTTCCAGAACTGCGTGAAGCTGGGCATCAACTTCTTCAACGAGTTCTACGCGCTCGACCTCATCACAGTGAAGGACGCCGACGGCGCCACCCAGATCGCCGGCGTCGTCGCCTACGAGCTGGCCACCGGCGAGCTGCACGTGTTCCACTCCAAGGCCGTCATCTTCGCGACCGGCGGCTTCGGCAAGGTCTTCAAGACAACCTCGAACGCGCACACCCTCACCGGCGACGGCGTGGGCATCATCTGGCGCAAGGGACTGCCGCTGGAGGACATCGAGTTCTTCCAGTTCCATCCGACGGGCCTGGCCGGCCTCGGCATCCTCCTGACCGAGGGCGCCCGCGGCGAAGGCGCGATCCTGCGCAATGCGTCCGGCGAGCGGTTCATGGAGCGTTACGCCCCCACGATCAAAGACCTCGCCCCGCGCGACATCGTCGCCCGCTGCATGGTCAAGGAGGTCCTCGAGGGGCGCGGCGCCGGTCCTGACAAGGACTACGTCTACCTCGACTGCACCCACCTGGGCGCGGAGGTCCTCGAGACCAAGCTGCCCGACATCACCGAGTTCGCCCGCACCTACCTGGGCGTCGACCCGGTCGTGGAACCGGTGCCGGTGATGCCGACCGCCCACTATGCGATGGGCGGCATCCCGACCAACAACAACGGCGAGGTGCTCGCCGACAACACGACCGTCGTGCCGGGCCTGTACGCCGCCGGGGAGTGCGCGTGCGTGTCGGTGCACGGCGCCAACCGGCTGGGGACCAACTCGCTGCTGGACATCAACGTGTTCGGCAAGCGCAGCGGTCGCAACGCGGTCGCGTACGTTCAGACCGCCGACTTCGTGCCCCTGCCGGAGGACCCGGCCCGCGAGACCCGCGAGATGCTCGAGGGGCTGCGCAACAACCCGGGCACCGAGCGCATCGCCGTGCTGCGCAAGAAGCTGCAGGACGAGATGGATGCCAACGCACAGGTGTTCCGCACCGAAGAGACGCTGACCAACGTCATGGGCACGATCCACGACCTGCGCCAGCGCTACAAGAACGTGCACGTCGACGACAAGGGCAAGCGGTTCAACACCGACCTGCTCGAGGCCGTCGAGCTGGGCTTCCTGCTCGACCTCGCGGAGATCATCGCCTACGCCGCCCGCAACCGCAAGGAGAGCCGCGGCGGCCACATGCGCGAGGACTACCCCGACCGCGACGATGAGAACTACATGCAGCACACGATGGCCTACCTCACCGGTGACCCCCATTCGCCGGACCCCGAGGACCACATCCGGCTCGACTGGAAGCCCGTCGTGTTCACCAAGAACGCGCAGGGAGAGCTGAACTATCCCCCGCTGGAGAGGAAGTACTGATGACCCTCGTCGCTGAAGAGACCACCGTCGCCGACGACTCCGGCATCCAGTCATATCTGGTGACGTTCATCATCCGTCGCTTCGACCCGGAGCAGGACGCCGAGCCGCGCTGGGTGGACTACGACGTCGAGATGTATCCGACCGACCGCGTGCTCGACGCGCTGCACAAGATCAAATGGGAGGTCGACGGCTCGCTGTCGTTCCGCCGGTCGTGCGCCCACGGCATCTGCGGGTCGGACGCCATGCGCATCAACGGACGCAACCGTCTGGCCTGCAAGACGCTGATCAAGGACCTCGACATCTCGAAGCCGATCTACGTCGAGGCGATCAAGGGTCTGCCGCTGGAGAAGGACCTCATCGTCGACATGGAGCCGTTCTTCGCGTCGTACCGCGAGGTGCAGCCGTTCCTCATTGCGAACTCGACCCCCGAACCGGGCAAGGAGCGCGTCCAGTCGATCACCGACCGCGCGATCTTCGACGACACCACCAAGTGCATCCTGTGCGCGGCCTGCACCTCGTCCTGCCCCGTGTTCTGGACCGACGGCCAGTACTTCGGTCCCGCCGCGATCGTGAACGCACACCGGTTCATCTTCGACTCGCGCGACGACGCGGGCGATGTGCGTCTGGACATCCTGAACGACAAGGAAGGCGTGTGGCGTTGCCGCACGACCTTCAACTGCACCGAGGCCTGCCCGCGCGGCATCGAGGTCACCAAGGCGATCGCCGAGGTGAAGCAGGCCATCATGCGCGGCTGATCGGCGTTCGGCGCGCGACACCGGGACATCGGATCGATAGCCTGGCACCGTGACCGACAAGCTCAGCCACGCGCGGGCGCGCGATGCTGTCGATGCCGCGGTACGCGAAGAGGAGTCCCTGCGGGCGCGGTGGGAGTCGACCCAGAGCGCCCTGCGCGAGCGTCTGGATGAGCCGATCGCCCGCGCCACGGCGATCACGAAGCGCACCTTGGCGTGGTTTCCGGTGCGGGTGTGGCGCCACTTCCTGCAGCACAACGGCTTTCTGCTGGCCGCCGGAGTCAGCTATCAGGCTTTGTTCGCGGTGTTCGCCGGCATCTACGTGGCCTTCGCGATCGCGGGACTGTGGCTCGGCGGCAGTGCCGACGCCATCGACGCGCTCATCGTGATCATCAACAGCTACATCCCCAACCTGATCCTCCCCGAAGGCGCCGGCGGCCTGTTCACGACCGAGCAGGTCACCGCGATCGCCACCAGCAGCACCGGCGTACTGGCCGTGACCGGTGCGATCGCCATCATCGTGGCGGTATGGACGGCGATCGGCTTCGTGACCTTCGCGCGCCGGGCGGTGCGCGACATCTTCGGGCTGCGCCCGGATCTGCGCAACTACGTGGTGCTCAAAGCGCGCGATCTGGTCGCGGCGGTCGTGTTCGGCGTCGCTCTGATCGTCGGATCGGCGATGAGCGCCGCCGGTACCTGGGCCCTCGAGCTCATCTTCGGGCTGTTCGGCTGGGACACCCGATCGGGCTGGTTCGGCTTCGGACTGCGCATCGCGACGGTCGTGGTGTCCTTCTCGCTGTACACGCTCGCCCTTGCCGCACTCGTGCGGTTCTTGACCGGCACGTCGCTGCAGTGGCGCTCGATCTGGACCGGGGCGATGCTCGGCGGGGCGGCGCTGACGGTCCTGCAGCTCGCCGCCGGCATCCTGCTGCTGTACACACCGGCCAACCCGCTGCTGGCGACCTTCGCGGTGTTCATCGGTCTGCTGCTGTGGTTCCGGATCGTGGGGGTCATCATCCTGGTCGCGGCCGCGTGGATCGCCGTCGGCGCGGAGGACGGCGACCATCCGCTCGTCGAGCCCACCGAGGCCGAGCGTCTGGTCGCCGAGCACGCGGCGCTCGTGGTGGCCGCGCGGGTGCGGCTGCGCACCGCGCGCGAAGCTCGCGCGGCGGCTCCGTGGTACCGCGCCTGGGGCGCCGATCGTGCCGTGCGTGAGGCGATCGATGAGCTGCATGCCGTCGAGGCGGCGGCTCCCCCGGCGCCGACGCAGCGCATCAGCCTGTTCGAATGAGGGTGTCGCCGGTCACGCTTAGGCTTGTCCGGTGCCCCGAAAACTCCGCATCGCCTCGGTCAACGTCAACGGTATCCGCGCCGCCGCGCGCAAGGGGATGCACCCCTGGCTCGAGCAGGCAGATGTCGACATCCTGACGCTGCAAGAGGTGCGCGCCGACGCCGACGCCCTGGCCGCGGCACTGCCGGGGTGGCAGGTCATCGGCGACGAGGCGCTCACGAAGGGTCGCGCCGGTGTCGCCATCGCGATGCGCGAGCCGTTCGGTCTGTGGCGCGCTGAATTCGGCGACGGGTCGTTCGATGCGAAGGGCCGATGGATCGAGGCCGACATCGAGGTCGACGGTGAACTCGTGACCGTCATCAGCGCCTACGTCTACACCGGCGAGGACGGCACCGAGAAGCAGGTCGCCAAGTATGCCTTCCTCGATGCGATGGAGACACGGATGCCGCAGTTGAGCGGCGGTCTGGCCCTCATCACCGGTGATCTCAACGTCGGCCACCGCGAACTCGACATCCGCAACTGGAAGGGCAACGTCAAAAAGGCCGGCTTCCTGCCTCGCGAGCGCGCCTACTTCGACCGGTTCACCGGCGCTGCCGGCGCCGAGGTCGAGTGCGTGGACGGCACCCGCGGCACGGGGCTCGGCTGGGTCGACGTGGGCCGCCGCTTCCACGGCGAGGTCGACGGCCCCTACTCGTGGTGGTCGAACCGCGGCAAGGCGTTCGACAACGACACCGGCTGGCGTATCGACTACCACCTCGCCTCTCCCTCGCTGGCCGAACGTGTGACCGACTACCACATCGTGCGTGCGCCGTCGTGGGACACGCGATGGAGCGATCACGCACCCGTCGTCGCCGACTACACCCTGGGGTCGTGACCGGTGCGGCCGGGCCGTCTCTGCGGCGGGCCGGGCCGGCTGCGGCGGCCGGGTCGGCGGCGGATCGGCGGCGTCTGACCGGGTGAACC